>JBLIKA010000001.1:0-123715 GCA_047637355.1 Glaciecola sp.
TCTGAGCGCGTTTACTAATGCTTGCGATGTTATCTTTGCTGGATACTTTTCAACAATATCAACAATTTGGGAGACTGATAAATACTCTCGTAATCCAGCCTTATCTGCCATCAACTCAGCCAATTCTGCCTGGCTAGTTTCTGCTTGATACGATTTTACAAAACCAGGATAACTTAAGGTCAATTCCAATTTATTGATTAAAGCATCGAGTAAAGTAATCTCGACATCTGCAAGGATTACTGTGTCCTCACCACTAGTTGATGTCGCAGATAAAATTCGCTGCGCAACTGCTTTATCATTGCTGAACCAAACACCTAGTGCATCACCTGGCTTATAAATAATCCCACTTTCTTCTAGTGATATTTCAATATGACGAATATCTTTGACCGAATCACGCCCAGTTATTTTTAAGCTTGCACTTAAATTAGCGGCGAACGGGCTTTTTTTGGTGTAAAGCGATTCAGCTACTGCATTCGCTGCGGGTGTTAACCTAATGATTTGCTCGGTTACAATTGGCGTTAACTCATCTTTCAACTTCGCATTTAAAGCAATCGTCCAATCGGCCACAGCAGCGTCATAGTCAACGTCACAATCTAAACGCTCAACTAACGCAGTTGCGCCAAGAGAAAGTAAACGTGTTTCAAAGTCTTTACCTGTTTGGCAAAAAAATTCATAACTAGTATCACCTAGACCCACGACCGCGAATTTTAGGTTAGGTACTTTCGGTGCCTTTTTGCTTGCTAAGAATTCAAATAGTTCCACTGCATCATCAGGCGCATCGCCTTCACCATGTGTGCTTACGATAACAACCAGATGAGTTTCATTTTTCAATTGACGTGGCTTATAGTCACTCATACTAACTACATTCGCTTGATAACCTTGCTCAAGTGCAGACGCTTTGTAATTATTTGCAACGCCTTTAGAATTGCCGGTTTGCGAGCCATAAAGTATTGTCAATGCAGGCGCAGAAACAGCTTTGTTAGCTGTTTCAACTGAAGATGGAATTTGCAGTGTACTTACAGACCCAGATAAGCCAGCTAAAAAGCCACTTGCCCAGATGAGCTGTTCTTTATTTAGGGATGAAGCGGCACCTGAAAGCAATTGAAGTTGCTGTTCTGTCAATGCTGAAAAGTTGTTATTGCCGTTATTTGTTGTCATTAATCGTTAACCTTAGCTAGTACACGCTAAGGTTAACGACTTTCTATCATAACTTGAAAGAATTAAATCAGATTTTTTATTACTTTTTGGACTTAAAAACTAAGTAAAAAAATGGTCTTTTTTAAAAGTCGAACTCTAGCCCTACAAATACACCGGTGAACTCTAAGTTAGAATAGAGATCATCTACGTCACTAAGCTCTATTTTCATTGCTCTGTAGCCGGCTTGCAAGGTCATATCTAAAGCCAGTGATTCAACAAAACTATAGGTCAATGCAGCTTGGAAATCAGAGGCTGTACTATCATCAATGGCTAAAAAACTGCCTTCTGCATATAAGCCTAAACCAGTAAAAGGTAAACCAAGTTCAACTTTGGCGTAACCCATTGGTATCACACCAGAGAATTCTTCCGACGTCATTCTATTGCCAGTGGCTTCAGAAACCATAATAGTGCCATCGACGTACTTGCCATTAATACCAATATCGATGCTAACTAGGTCATTATCGAGTATTTCATAATACAAAATAAAGTCTGTGCCGGTCATTTCAATATCGGTATTAAGGATAGTGTTATTACCATACAAAGTGCCATTAAACTCAAACTCTGTCGCAAGTGTCGTAACACCTGCCGTGTCCAATACCGTTCTACTTACTTTGATATTTGGTATGAGTGGCACCGGATGCTCTAGTGCTACGTAAAAAGCGCCATTTGTTTTATCATCAAAAGCAAAGTTAGTTAGCGACGATTCTTGATTCGAAAAACCACCGTCTGTGCCCATGTTCCATGCCTGAGCTCCAACATAGGCGCCCAATAGCGTGTCGGCCTGCACAGGAGCAATAACCGCAGCTGCGAGCAATGCACAACCCAAAAGTGACTTTTTCATATTTTATCCTTGATTTAATAGTTCTGATAATTCGATTAAAGCAGCATTCGCCCTTGAAATATAGTTCGCCATTACTAACGAGTGATTAGCTAACATACCAAAGCCGTCCCCATTTAGTATAACGGGTGTATACACAGTTTCTTGAGTGGCTTCTAATTCACGAATAATCTGACGCAAGCTTATAGTTGCGTTTTTCTTTTCCAAAACATCTCGAAAATCGACTTCGATAGCCTGTAAAAAGTGCAACAGAGCCCAACTTGCTCCCCGCGCTTCATAAAAATTATCGTCTAATTTGAACCAACTGGTTTTATTTCTAAGGACAGGGCTTTGAGGTGTTGACTGACTTGCAGCAGGGTCACCGGCTAATTCAGTATTAATTACATCGGAACCGACACTAGCACTTAATTTTTGTGACAAGCTTCCTAGTCTCTTTTCCACCTGTTTTAACCAATCACGTAAATTGTCCGCTCTTGCATAAAACTGAGTATTTGAGCTTGTGATATTGCCAAGTTCAGCTTGATATAAATAAAGTTGTTCTACCGCTTTTTCATACCGAGATTCAGAAGAAGGCAGGATCCAACGATTGCTATCATTATTATAATAAGGTTGTGCCTGCACCAATTGTGGACTTTCAAGGGACTGCGATTGAGAGCGACTGAAATCTTTGCGCATCGAAAGCGCAAGATCTCTGCTCATTTCCAGAACACCAAATTCCCATGCAGGGATATTGTCCATGAAAATCCCTGGCGGTAGTACATCGTTGGTAATGTATCCACCGTTTTTATACAACATCATTTCAGTGACTTTTATAAGTGTTGATGTTGTTGTGTAACCGGTTACCATTTGATGACCTTTTTGCGCCGCCATCTCTTGTGCATTTTTGCGCACATTAAACGTGTCTGGAGCAAAACTCCACCAAAAACCGAGCAATACAAACAACATCACGATAATGGAGATGCCCGCAGAAACTGTTTTAGTAGAAATAAACTTTGTCATAAATATCCTTTGACGCTTGTTAACCTGAGCCGAAACAACCACAGCCGTTTAAATGGCTGAAAACAACAACTAGACTCTAAAAGTTATATTGTACAAGCGTATTTACTTGTATCGCAACAAAAGGATTGCTAAAACGTAAGCTAATGCTGTTGGCAAGGTTAAAAATATCATACTGATGATAGCGCCAACTCTTACCCAAAGTGGGTCGATATTCAGATATTTTGCCACGCCAGCACATACACCTGAAATAATAGCTCGATTTGCGTCTCTAAATAGTCTTTTATCATTTATAACGGTTTTCATTGTAAGTACCTCTTTAATGTATGACTTTATAATATTGCAAAAATATTAAGTACAAATGTGGGCTGTATAACGTTAACTATTATTAGACGTAATTAACTTGAAATGCTCAAGACATATCACAATAGTTGCGCTACCGATGTAAAGTAGGATGGGTGTTGCAAGCAAACCGATAAGATTAATATGACCTAACATGACTCTCTCCCTAGCAAACGATCCAAATCGCGAAGCGACTAACCTAATGATTAGTCTTCGCTGTTCTCGGCAACAAAAGATTCTGTAGACTTCGTGTTAGCGATATCAATGATTGTTACTTTAGTAGAAGGTGCTGATGGGTCAATCGGCATTGTAAAAGTGAAGTCATAAGCGGACTCAAAAATTGATTTCTGAACTTCATTATTAATTTCTGTTTTTGCAATTTCCATTGCTTGGTTAACCATTGTTGATAGCACTCTATCAACATGTGATTCATGTGCTTGCACTGAACCGGTTAAAGCCATAGCAGTAGCGAATAAAGTAGTTAAAACTGTTTTGTTAATAGACATGATATTTTCCTCAAAATTTCAAAATTAGTGGCTACGCTTACTGCTACGGAACCTTAAGTTAAATGCCTTTTCGGCAACGACACTTAGGTATAGCGATTGTTGTGCCAACTTTGAGAAAAAATATTTTATCGATTAATATCAATAAGTTAATTGAATTCCAATTATAAATAAGAGTAATTTAGGAATATAGTGAAGTCTTAACTGGTTAAATTAACCACTTGGATTGGTAAAATCAACCAAATTTTAAGCTTGCCTGTTTTGATTGCAAGATTGTTATGCGATATGAGTATTAACTTTCTACTTTACTCGCTTTAAAATCGCGCGCTTTTGCTTGTGCTTCCAATACTTGGTCGTAAGCATGCAGTAAAAGATCAGTAGAAACACCTTTTTGTGTACCATTTTGACTTAAGTAGCGACGCCAAATCCTTCCACCAGCTTGACCTTGAAACAAACCCAGAACATGTCTTGCAATATGCCAAACTTTTGAACCTTGCGCTACTTGCTCTTTAATATAGGCGGTCATTTTTACCACAACCTCTTCTCTGGTTATTCCCTTGCCTGATTCGCCATATAGTATAGAGTCAACATCACTTAAAATGTAAGGATTTGAATAAATTTCGCGCCCCATCATTACACCATCAACCAGTTGTAAATGGTTATGAGCGTCTTCAAGTTTAGTTATTCCACCATTAATAGAAATTTTCAATTGGGAGAACTCATCTTTTAAATCATAAACGCGCTGATAATTGAGTGGCGGAATATCTCGATTTTCTTTTGGACTCAATCCTTGCAACCAGGCTTTTCGAGCATGCACAATAAAATGCTCACATCCGCCATCTGCAACGAGAGAGACAAAACGACTTAGACCCGCATAGTCATCCATATCATCTATGCCAATGCGACACTTGACTGTAACTGGGATAGAAATAGAAGACTGCATCGCCGCAACGCACTCAGCAACAGTTTCAGGCATTGCCATTAAACAAGCACCAAAACTACCATTTTTAACCCTATCTGAAGGACAACCAACATTGATATTAACTTCGTTGTAACCACGTTGCTCTGCAATCACAGCGCAATGGGCCATTGCTTGTGGATCACTGCCGCCAAGCTGCAATACCAGTGGGTGCTCTTCTTTGTTGTAGCCCAAATAATCACCTTTTCCATGGATAATTGCCCCCGTAGTCACCATTTCGGTATATAACACAGTATGTTTAGATAGTAGGCGCAGGAAGAATCGACAATGGCGATCAGTCCAATCAAGCATTGGGGCAACGGAGAGACGATGATTTAGCATAGAGTAGAAGATAGACCTATTAGTTAAGAAGCAACTGATTAGCATCAGATTGAGTTGAATTTAAATAACAGAACTCTGCTTTCACT
Organism: Glaciecola sp.; assembly: GCA_047637355.1. Taxonomy (GTDB): domain Bacteria; phylum Pseudomonadota; class Gammaproteobacteria; order Enterobacterales; family Alteromonadaceae; genus Glaciecola. The sequence continues at coordinate 5,263 of JBLIKA010000001.1, forward strand.
AACGTGAAAAAAGCACACTCATCTAACGCAATTAGATTATAAAGAATCTACAGCAACTAAACAAAACTAAAAGGAGGATTAAACAAAATTAGCAGTAGAATTGAGGTTAAATTAACAATTCAGCACGATATAAAAATTTAAAAACGGTACACCAGCTCAACGGCAGCTAAGGTCCAATTCTCCGAGTCTTGTGTCACAAAACGGGGAACTGAAACCTGAGGTATCCATGCAGACCCATTCACAGTCTGCAGGTTAGCAAAAGCATGCAAGCCCTCAAACACAGTCCAATTTAATCCAATCTCTCGGGCTGTTAAAGATCGTGACTCAGTCGTTAGGCTCCATTCTACTGGACGTACGATTTGCCTTGCACCATAGCCATCGTTGTATGAATCGTGAAGACGAGTCAATTGACCTGTTAATATCAAATCGTTTTTCAGTGTGAGTTTAAACTCTGTGAAGTAGCCGAAATGATTGATATTAGATGGTAGAGATTGATTATCATAGCTCATATAATGGCTTGAAATGTCGATATCATTTAGCGATTCGACCGCATAACTTGTCGCGGATATAACAGATAACATCAGTACGTATACTAGTTTCATTTTAACTGCTCACAATAAATAGTGACTAAAAAACGATCTTCATAGTAACGTACTTAAGTTGCCCTGAGTCCTAATATGGGTATTCTTGAGGTGGATTTGATATCAAATTAAATACGCTAAATAATCCTTACTTTATCCATTTGCAAAGAGACATTTTGCATGAAAAGATAAGTGATCATCAATGAAACTGCTTATAAAGAAGAAGCTATGGTCATAGCCTGAACGCATGTTTAGTGTTAAATGGTAATCGGACATTTGTGCCACTTTGATTAAATTATTAGGCTTTAATTGTTCCTCGAGAAAATTGTCGTCGGTACCTTGGTCGATTAAAATGGGAGGCTGTACTACGGCATTCTGCAAAAGATGACAAGCATCATACTCTAACCAAGTCTGCTGGTCGTAACCAAGATAATGTGTAAAGGCTTTTTGGCCCCAAGCACAGTTCACGGGATTACAAATTGGGCTAAACGCGGAAATAGAAGTAAACAAATCTGGATTTTTCAAGCCAATGGTAAGAGCACCGTGCCCCCCCATTGAATGACCAGATATAGCTGAGTTTTTATTAACTGAAAAGGTTTGCTGAACACCGGGAAGCAGCTCGTTTAGAATATAGTCATACATATGAAAGTGCGTTGACCATGGTTTTTGTGTCGCATTGAGATAAAAACCTGCGCCCAAGCCGAAGTCATAGGCATTGTCAGGATCGTCAGGAACGTTTTCCCCGCGCGGGCTAGTGTCAGGAGCAACAATGGCAATACCTAATTCAGCGGCGGCTCTGAAAGCCCCGGCCTTCTGCATAAAGTTCTGGTCATTACAGGTAAGTCCTGACAACCAATATAACACGGGGACTTTCTGCGTCACTTTGCCCTTACCCAATGCTATTGGCGGTAAGAATATAGCAAAGGTCATGTCACAGTTGTTAGCTTCAGAGTAATGACTGTATTGCGCATGTTCGCCGCCGAATACTTTATTCGAAGATAGTTTTTTCATGGCCGTTACCTTTATATTTTTGGGCTAGGTTGAAAGTGAACAACTGAGCGTATGCTCTTACCTTCATGCATTAAATCGAAGGCCTCGTTGATTTTTTCAATAGGTAAATTGTGAGTAATAAAGTCATCTAAAACGATTTCGCCTTTAAGATACTTTTCAACATAATCTGGTAATTCGCTGCGACCTTTAACACCACCAAACGCAGTCCCTCTCCAGACTCGGCCCGTTACTAGTTGAAATGGTCGAGTACTAATTTCTTGACCAGCCCCAGCTACGCCTATAATTACCGATTCGCCCCAACCTTTATGGCAGCACTCGAGAGCGCTTCGCATAACGTCAACATTTCCTATGCATTCGAATGAAAAATCAACACCACCATCGGTTAATTCAACAATATACTCTTGAATAGGTTTATCCACTTTCTTTGGATTAATACAATCGGTTGCGCCTAACTTTCGAGCTAATTCAAATTTACTTTCATTGATGTCAACAACCAAAATCCTTGATGCCTTAGCCATGACCGCGCCGATAATGGCTGACAAGCCGATACCACCCATACCAAAAATAGCAACTGTATCACCCTCTTGAACTTTAGCCGTATTCATTACGGCTCCGATACCTGTGGTTACACCACAACCAAATAAACACACTTCGTCCAGAGCGGCTTTCTTATTCACCTTAGCTAGTGAAATTTCTGGTAATACGGTGTACTCAGAAAAAGTAGAGCAACCCATGTAGTGGTAAAGTGGCTTACCATCCTTGTAAAAACGAGATGTACCATCGGGCATAACGCCTTTACCTTGAGTTTCTCTAATTCTTTGGCAAAGGTTAGTTTTACCTGATAAACAAAACTTACATTCTCCGCATTCTGGAGTGTAGAGAGGAATAACATGGTCACCCACAGAAACACTTGTAACGCCCTCGCCAACTTGTTCAACAATACCGCCACCCTCATGGCCTAATACTACGGGAAATAAACCTTCAGGATCCTCACCAGAGAGAGTAAAGGCGTCGGTATGACAAACACCACTGGCAACTATTTTCACTAGCACTTCGCCTGCTTTAGGCAGCATCACGTCAATTTCTTCCATAACGAGTGGTTGATTAGGACCCCACGCAACTGCGGCTTTAGATTTGATAAATTTTTGTTCCATGACCTTTCCTTAATAAGCAATTTTCAATACTTAGAGTATTCAGCCTTTGATGATTAAGATCAAACCTAATTACGAGATTAATATCTCGCGAAAAACTCATATACCTAAATATTAAATAGTCATTATTTGCTGGCAATCTCTTGATCTCAGCGCTCAAAGGATTAACATAAAGTTACCCATGTTACTCCATTTAAGGATATAATAGTGAAGCAAAGAAAAAGGAAATTTCGAGATTAGAAAGTTAATAGTAAAGCAATTAGAGCGTTCAGAATCTGTTTTCTCAGCAGACGTTCTTTTGTTTGGCCTCAGTTTTGGTGTTATCGGCGGCATAATTAACTATTTCTTAATCATCCCTTTTTACGGTCCTTTTTCACTTTATTTTGGCCAAATTTTTGTTCTGATTTGTCTCATCACGCGGGGGCTAAATGCAGGCATCATTGCCTCAGGGATTGCAGCTACCGCGTTGGCATTAAAACTAGACGATCCATTCTTATTTATTATATTAGTCAGTGAAACATTTGCTGTTCATATAATGTTGCGAAAGGGTCACATATTATTATTCGCGGATGCAATTTATTGGCTGTTCATCGGAGTGCCACTTACGCTAACATTGCTGACGTTAACAAGCTCAACATCTTCAGAACTTCTCATTATTTCAGGCTTAACCTTAACTATTAATGGTATATTTGGCGCATCTGTGGCGGCGTTGTTTTACTCATTTATTCCAATTCAAAGCGTATACAGAAAATACAGAGGAAAGCCGCCGAAGTTCGCAACCGTTATTTTTTCGCTTTGTATGTTAACAGTAACGTTGCCCACTATCGCTATCTCTTTAATTTTTACGTGGCAGAATACAGCTCAAAAGGAACAAGACATTGCAAACATGCTGGCGCGACAAGGCAACCAAATCATTTATGTTGTAGAGGCATTTGTTAATAATCATATAGCCGCCGTCAACCGGCTATCAAACACCTTGTCTAAATCTAATTTTACTCTCCCTGTGCAAACTGCTCTGGATGCTACAGCAGAGAACCATCCGTACTTTATCAGTATGTTAGTATCTGGCTCAGAAGGGCAAGTTCTCTACGCTGCGCCAAATGAGTATGCGATATTGCTTAGCGATGGAAACAAACACACGTTAAGCAATAGACCATATTTTCAAAAAGCCAAACAGACACTACAGCCGCAATTATCAGAAGCAATTTCAGGTATTGGTTTTGGTAATGACGCAATACTGACTATGTCAGCTCCTATATCTTTAGAGGGGGAATTTTCTGGTATTTCACAAGGAGCTATTAAGCTATCTACTTTTGCCCAGTTTAAGCGCGAATATATTGACGATAACTCTTTTTATGAATATATCATTACAGATAAAAACCAAAAGATCATATTTGCTTCAGAAAGCCTCAAATTGCCAACGCTGTCGCAGTTTAGCTACCAACCCAGCAATAATGAACTGATTGATGGAATACCCGAATTAACCTTTCAGAATAATAAGTACCTGTATTATCAATTAGTAACACAACATGACTGGACAATAACTGTACTAAGTTCTCCTACAATTGTGACGCAAGTTATTTCCAAAAACTTTTATATATTGGCGGCGTGCTTATTCATCACTTTTGTTGTGTTTTCAATTATAGCGAGCCAACTAAGTAAAAGAATTACACTACCTCTTGTTCATCTCGCTGACCATTTTAATGACAATACTGTGTCTGAAGATATAGTAAAAGAATCTGAAGTTAGTGATGAGATGATGAAAGTCACCAATAAGTTACTCAGTTCTCGGGAAATCATGTTGAATTTTCAAGAACAGCTCACAGCGCAAGTACAAGAAAAAACAAAACAGTTAAAGTCCTTAAATCAGCAATTATATAATTTAGCGCAGAAGGACGGGCTAACTAACTTATTGAATCGAAGCGGGTTCGATGACTTAGCCAAGACGACTTATCGTAATTGCGTGCGTAATCATATTCCCCTGTCGATGGTATTAATTGATATTGATGACTTTAAACAAATTAACGATACCTATGGGCATCCTTTTGGTGATACCTGTATTGTCTCAATTGCTAGCACCCTAAACCAATTTTGCAAACGTAACACCGATTTACTCGGGCGATATGGTGGCGAAGAATTCATCGTTCTACTGAGTGGCGGCAATATTGAAGAGCATCATGAGTTAACGAAGCAAATTCATCGTGCTGTACAAAAAACAGAAGTTAGTCATGAAGATATTAGTGTGAAAATGACCATTAGCATCGGTATTAGTAGCTTAGGCAGTAACTATGGAATGAGCTTCGAGGGATTGGTAAAATCAGCGGACGAGCAACTCTATAGAAGTAAACGCACGGGTAAGGATAAAATCTCAATATATTTCCAGTAATAATAATATCTTAACTTGTTCTGCACCCACAATTTATCGATGATAAGTTGTGCAACATATAGACTTTAAACATGAATAAGACTAGTGTTGAAATACAGAACATATAAAAAAACAGTCTCACAATTAGATGTTAAATGTAACTGCGAAATGGACTAGGGAAAGTATCTTGCAAGGATCGCTATTTGGCGTTTTTGCGGCTTTTGCTAACTTGTTTTTATCCGTTCCTATTTATGGTGCGTTGAGTCTCTATTGGGGCATGGGCTTGTGCATTTATGTATTAGTCAGTTTTGGAATTAGGGCTTCCATCATTACCCTCATATTCAGCCTCGCTTCAATGTATATATTAGACAAACAGATTGTCGATATTGGCATTAGTTTAGCCGAATTTATCACTATTGCTTATCTTATCCACAAACGCTTCTTTGTCATTATGGCGTCTCTTTGTTTTTGGTTATTTATCGGTAGCCCATTGTGCTGGGTTTATTTGAGTAGCATCTCAACAAGTGCAAGCAATCAAGAGTTCAGCTTCATATTTTCTGCCATGCAAGGATTGAATGGATTATTTAACGCTTCGTTAGCCGCAATGTTGTATCTATTAACACCCACTCGATGGCTTTCTGAAAGTAGAAATTCAGTTAATAAGAGTCTTTCTTCAAATATTTTTGCATTGAGTGCGCTCACACTTATTTTGCCTCTCGTTACAGTATCTTTCGTGTTAGCAAGCACAGCAAGTTCACGCAACGAAGAGCAACTGATTAAAATATTGAGAGCTCAAGCCAACATCGTGAGTCTGGCAACCGAACGTTTTATAGATGAGCACTACACTGTTGTTAATCAGCTTGCGAGAACATTATCCAGGGTGCCCAATGAGGTTACTAGGCAAAGCATTTTGGTAGATGCGCAATCTGACTATCCCGACTTTTTTAATCTTACCTTTATACAAGCCGATGGATACACAGCCTTCTTTGCACCAACGAAATTCAATGACCAAATAAAGAGTTTGCCAAAAAATCTACGATATGTGAACGATCGCAGTTATTTTATTCATGCACGCGATAACAAAACGCCTTATATTTCTAATGCGATGATGAGTCGAGGTGTTATTTCAGCTCCTATGATTGCAATGTCGAGTCCGATAATCATCGACAATCAATTTCAAGGCGCCTTGTTAGGTGCCATGAACTTAGAATTTATTACGACATTGCATCAAAAAATGGAATCCAGCCTGCAAACCGATTATGTCATTATTACGGACAAAGAAGACCTTGTCATTTACGCATCCGCTCCAACTGGTTTACATAATTTAGAAAAATACACTATTAATGTTGGAAAAAGTAAATTTACACCTGATTTCCCAGTACTATCTATTAATGGTAGAAATCATCCTTATCACTTAGCAAAAAACAACTTTGATTGGAAAATTTATATCATCAAACAGCCATCCGAACTGGTGCAACTATTCAGCCACCATATTTCGGTAATCGCTTCTACAGTGGTCGGTATTATCTTATTATTTCTATTTATAGCCCATAAGTTAGCCAAACAAATCACCTCGCCCCTAGTCAAGTTATTAGAGAATAGTTCTGAAAACTACATTTCAGATTTTGAAAATATGCCAGGTGCAACATCAAGCCAAGAAATTAATGAGGTTGCGGATAAACTTCAAAAATCGCATAATTTATTACGTGACTTTGAGCATCAATTACAGCAACAGGTCTCCGAAAAAACGACTCAATTAGAGCAACTTAATTTGCAGCTGGCGGCCCAAGCTCGCGAAGATGGGCTAACACATCTGCTTAATCGTAGGGGCTTCGACGAAATAGCATACAATGCGATTAAAACGAATCAGCGACTACATCAACCGATCAGTTTAGCGCTTATTGATATTGACCATTTTAAACTCGTTAATGATAATTATGGCCATTCAGTAGGTGATGAATGTCTCAAAGCATTTGCCGAATTAATGCAGCAAAATTGCAAACGTGAAACAGATATTATTGGTCGCTACGGGGGCGAAGAGTTCGTCATCCTGATGTCAGGCAAAAACGTGAACGCGCACCAACAGCTTATCCATCATATTCAAATACAAACACAAAAGATGCTAGTGGATATTAAAGACTTACCAGTCCCAATTAGTTTTACCGTCAGTATTGGAGTCTGTAGTTTACTCGGTAATAGTTTATTAAGCCTGCATGAAGTCGTCAATATAGCGGATGAAGAGCTATATAAATGCAAGCGTAACGGGCGTAATCAACTTTCCATAGTCACAATTGATCCCGAGTAGACGCTTATATTTTCTAACTTGTATTAGCGACAAATTTACGTTTTATTTGTTTCGGCACAAAGCCCATGTTCGTATATACTTAATCCTTCAAATTAAATAACACGAGGTCATGCACGCATTGCTTAACTTTATTAATGGCTGTCTTTCAGCTCTCGGCTACTTAATTAATACCATTTTCTGGGTTATCCCTATTGTCGTTTTGTCGGTGTTAAAGGTAATACCGATAAAATTTTGGCAAAAGCTTATCTCTTTTCCGCTCGATGGCTGCGCTACGGCATGGATAAGTATCAACAATGTAAATCAAAATATATTTTCCAGAACTCGCTTTAATACTAAGTATATCGAGGGGCTAACCACAAAAGAATGGTATTTAGTTATTTCAAACCATCAATCTTGGGTTGATATTTTGGTGTTGCAACGTGTGTTTAATCGCAAAATCCCATTTTTAAAGTTTTTCCTCAAAAAAGAGCTTATTTGGGTCCCTTTTATAGGAATTGCATGGTGGGCACTAGACTTTCCATTTATGCGCCGCTACAGCCGAGCGTTTTTAAATAAAAATCCACATTTGAAAGGAAAGGATTTAGAAACGACTAAAAAAGCTTGTGAAAAATTTCAACATAAGCCTGTTAGCGTAATGAACTTCATTGAAGGTACACGCTTTACTAAACAAAAATGGCACACAACAGGTGAGGTCTATTCCAATCTCCTTCTTCCTAAGGCTGGTGGGATTGCATTTGTACTAAGTGCTATGGGCAAACAATTAACTAGACTCGTTGACGTTACAATTCACTACCCAGAAGGAACCCCTTCTTATTGGGATTTTGTTACTGGTAAAGTGGCCGAGGTCAACGTGAGTATCAAAACAGTATTAATTGAAGACTTATTTAACAAAGGCATTTTTTCAGACTCCTATTTTGACGATCCCGCACAAAAAGAAATATTTCAACAGTGGTTAAACAACATGTGGCAAGAAAAAAACCAAGAGTTAGAGTTTTTGGAGCAAAACAACAAGTGAAATCGTTTAAGTCATATTTAGTTTTCCCTATCCACTTTGTATTACAAATGACAAATTTGGGGTTTTGGGGAATATTGATTTTTTGTTTCGGTCTTGTCCGTTTTATGATCCCGATCAAAATAATCAGTAAAATGTTGATAAAGCTTATGCATTTTTTCTACTTTACGTTTAGCGTTATTAGCGTTGGTTTGATTAAATTTTTTAATAAGGTAAAGATTGAAGTCAAAATGGACGAAGAGCTTAGCAAAAAGAAATGGTATTTAATTATAGCTAATCATATTAGTTATTTAGATATTATATTGCTCATTCGTTTTTGCGCTGAACATACTTCCCCCCCCAAATTTTTCCTTAAGAAGGAGCTCATTTGGCTCCCCTTCGTTGGGATTGCTGCTTGGGCTTTAGATATGCCGTTTATGCGCCGATATACGCAAGAATTTGTGGAAAAAAATCCACACTTAAAAGGCACAGATATAGAAACAACCCGACAGTCTTGTGCAAAATTTATAGACAGTCCAACATCAGTTATTAACTTTGTCGAGGGCACTCGCTTTTCACCAGCAAAAGCTGAAGAACGTCAGAGTCCATTTTCAAATTTACTGCGCCCAAAAGCGGGTGGGATAGCATTCACACTTGCGTCCATGGGCGAACAATTTAGCAACTTGCTGGACATTACACTAGCTTACCCACAGAATGCACAGCATCCAATGCGCGATATGTTGAGCGGCGAAATGACACATATTGTAATTGATGTCAGTGTCCAAACTCTATCGGATGAAATCATTGGTGATTACTTCAATAACTCAGACTTTAGAGCTCAATTTCAAGTGTGGTTGAATGAGCTTTGGGTAAATAAAAACGAACGCGTGAAAACCTGGATGAAAGGATTGAAGGCACAATAGAATGAATTATGTAATGACAGTCTTACCTTCAATAATAGCGCCAATAGCAGCAATTGACGAACCAACGACGGAGCCAATGCGTAATCAAGCCGTCGCTGATTTTGTCGAGTTACTGATTAAAGCAGGTCAATACCTCGGAATGAAGTTAGAACTTGGGAGCATTTCATATCAATTATTTGCCTTGAGTAGCATTTTTCTTGTCGCTATTGTTGCGTTTCTGATTGTTAAGTTTGTTCTGCATTTTAAAGTACTCAGATTTGTCGCTAAAACGAATAATATATGGGACGACTGTTTGTTAGACGCGGGCGTATTTAGACGCCTTGCTAGGATCGTCCCAGGCATCATTGTTTATTCAACATACAGCTTATTTTTTAGTCCCGAAGAAAAAATATATAGCTTACTGGCTAATCTGAGTGCCATTTACCTTTTGTTTACCGTTTGGAGGACCTTAAGTGCCTCATTAACGGCAGTAGAAAGTATTTACAGTAAAAGTCAGTTAGCTAGAAAAGCACCCATTACCGGGTTCATTCAAGTCGCTAAACTACTCTTCACTCTTATCTTAATATTCTTAATATTATCGCTATTATTGGGAAAAAGTCCGATATTTTTATTATCCGGATTAACAGCTATTGCTGCAGTACTGCTGTTAATATTTAGAGATACTATTTTAGGTTTTGTTGCTGGCATTCAAATTGCCGCAAACAGAATGTTCAATACTGGCGATTGGATCGCTATGCCTAAGTATGAAGTTGATGGTGAAATACTTGAAATTGGACTAAACGTAGTCAAAGTTCAAAACTGGGATAAAACAATTTCAACACTCCCAACTTATGCACTTACCACTGATGCGGTGAAGAACTGGCGTGGGATGATGGAGTCTGGTGGTAGAAGAATAAAGCGGGCTGTTTACATTGATATCCATTCTATTACCTTTGCTGATAGCGAGTTACTTGATGAGTGGGAAAGTATGAAATTGCTAAACAGCTATTTGAAAGCGAAAAAGCAAGAATTAGTTGATGACAGAAAACTAAAAGAGATCGCAGAAACCGATATTTTAAACTGCCGACGCCTTACCAATTTAGGTACTTTTAGAGCCTATTTGGCAGCTTATTTAAAAAATCACGAATTGGTAAACCAAGATTTAACTTGTATGGTAAGACAGCTACCGCCAACAGAAATTGGTATTCCATTGGAAATATATTGCTTTAGTAAAGAAAAAGATTGGGTAACTTATGAACGTATTCAGTCTGATATTTTTGATCATGTGTTGGCAATAATGCCTGTTTTTAAATTACGAGCCTATCAACGAGTCTCTAGCAACAACGACCAACCACAAAAAAACGCGCCTTAGCGCGTTTTTTTACTTTTATATTGTATCAAGTGGCTGCATAAGCTAACAAGAATGTTATCGTTAAACTTGAAATACCCAGAAATCCATATTCAATTTTTTCACGAAGTCCCTCTGCACCTGATTTTCCGGTCAAGAATGCCATAACGATACAACTTAATCCTAAAACTAGCGCTATTGCAGTTGCACCAAATAAAAAGCCGCTAAGTATACCGTTCATAAAATTCCTAAATTGAAAGCCGAAAACGCGCGTATTATGCACTAATCTGCAAAAATGTCACATGCTACCCGATGGTTTTCAACTAAACTTGATCTTGGTCAATATCACTAACTGTTAGGTAAAACACTCATTTAAGTAGCTAATCATTCTATATTCATCGTTTGTAAAATTCATAACCCACTGAATTTTAGATTAATTTTAAAATGGGAACAATCTTTGCTAACAGTACTTATTGAGACACTAAACAGATACATCACTTACGATATAAATGTTTAAAAAAACGAATATAAAGATCTTATAGACAAAAACATTCATATTTATAAAAGAATGCTAACCGCAAAGCGACTGAGCAGCTTTTAATAGCGATATCAATAAACACAGACTAAACTATGGCTTGACCAAAAGGATTACCCAAAATGAAAAAAGTAATAGCGACCACAATCAGCCTTTGTGCTTTAACTGCATTCAACGTCAACGCTAGTCAATATAATTCAGAGCAATGCGATATCAATTTAAATGGTGATTTACGCTTTGCAGAAAATACACTGACACTTAAAACAAAAGCAGATGATGAAGTAAGAATCACGGATAGTTATATGGTATTTTTAAATGGTCAAAAATTATCGCTTTCTGCAGAAGAGACAACGTGGGTCAAAGGATATTATGACGGAATAGAACAAAGTATTCCCCAAGTGATGACAGTGGCTGCTGAAGGTGTGAAAATTGCGAACTATGCGGTTACTGACGTATTACGAGGTTTTCTTGGCTCTGAAAGTAAAGTTGCATCGCAACTCGAAATCAAACTGAATGATTTATATGGAAAATTAACAAATCATGTTTATCAAAATCCTAAATCACTCACCTTCGATTCAGCCAAACTCGAAAGTGAGTTAGGTCTTGGCCCAGATTTCAATGCCGAAATTGACCTTATAGTGTCTGACGTGATGGAAAATGCAATGGGTGAGTTTTTGGTTCAAATGGGCAGAAGTATGTTAAATGGCGACGGCTCAATGGAATCATTTGAACAACGTATGGAAAAAATGGGACAATCTATTGAAACCAAAGTTAAAAGTCAGACTGATAGCATTGAAAAAGAAGCTAAAAAATTGTGCAAAATGCTAACTGCGATTGATGATTCGGAAAGCAACGTACAAAAAATTAAAGGCCTTAATGACGTTGATGTTGTCACTAAAAACAAAAATGCATAAACGCATTATTATTGGGTTGGGCTGGTTAGGGACTCCGCTAGCAATGCATTTTTTGAGTGCCGGACATTCGGTTGTCGGCACAACTCGTAACTCAGACAAAGCCTCCACCTTAGCACTTGAAGGTATTCAGACTGTTTTATTTGACGTCTATGACAATGATCTGACAACCCTGCATAGCGATATATTTCAAGACGCTTATGTGATAATCAATATTCCTCCCGGGCGTAAATCTTTTAAACCTCCATTGTTCATTGCGCGCATGAAATCGCTATTCGATTATGCGCTTTTGCATCATGCACAACATATTTGTTTTATTAGCACTACATCGGTATTTGCCGGACTTGAAGGGCGCATAAGGAACGATTCACCGTTAACACCCAATGATCCCTCAGGAGCGGCTCATGTTGAGCTAGAATTATATCTAAAGAGATTAGCGGAGACCGGCGACTTTAGCTGCTCAGTACTTCGCCTTGCAGGATTAGTTGGGAAAGACAGGCACCCTATTACGACTTTGTCGCAAAAATCAAATATTGCGTTGGGTAGAAATCCGGTTAACCTAATCCACCAGAAAGATGTAGTTCAAGCAATTTCTGTGATGTTGCAAAATACAGGATCCAAAAAGCAACATAGTAACTCTTCGCAAGCTGCAAATAATCTGTTCGATGGCAATTTTTATGCGGCTAATCTATGCAGCTCTGAACACCCAACCAGAGAGGATTACTATATCTGGTGCGCAGACCAAAAAGGCGTTCGCAGTCCTGAATTCGCGTCTGATAATAGAGAAATAGTGAGCGGTAAATGGATTGATTCTGAACAAACAACGACCCGCTTACAGATAAAATTACAGTATCCAAGCCCTTACAACATGCTTGAATAGCCCAAATAAGGTTTTTTATTAAGAGACATGCACTCTCTGGGCCGCTATTTTAGCAATTCAGTTCATGTAAACCGCGCACAGATGCCTAATCAATGAGTTTTCTCAAACTAAAACCCATAAAAAAAGCCCTGAATATGAAGTGTCCAACTTATTGGTGTCACTTCAATATAGACAGAGCTTTTTAACGATTTTTTTACTACATGTTCTTCATAACAGTCGCTTTACAAAAGGCTATTCTCCAGAAACTTTTAAGAAAAAGCTGCGCATATTAAAAGAACTCAGTCAGCAACGAGACACCAAAGTATTTCACTGCGACTGTATTAACAAAAATAATCAATAATATGACCGGTATGAAAGTTCCTACCGATAAGTTTACATAGCGTTCAAATAAGCTCTTTTTGAACTTAGGTGCGCCTTTGTCAAGCTCTGCATTAAAGTTATGTTTTTTCCAGCGATACATGACAAAAATACAAATCAAGAAACCATTCAACGGCAAAATAGTGTCGTAGAAGACATCATAAACTACCGTGAAGAAAGAATTATCATTACCCGCATATGTAATGAAATTTGTGAAAAAATCAGAATGGCCGAATGATAGAGCGCACATTACTGAAAAGATTATTAACAAAGAACCACAAATAAGAAGGGATGGTTTTCTCCCTAGACCTTTTTCACTCATTAACGATGCTACCGGAACTTCAAAGATAGAAACCAACGAGGTAATTGCGGCAAAGAACACTAGCAAGAAGAAAACACTAGCAACCATGCTTGCCCCTATATAGCCAATACTTGTTTGTAATTCTAAAAATATTTGCGGTAAAAATGAGAAAATCATACTGACCGACGACTCACTTAATTCTTCCGGATTGATCTCTGGATTAAACGAGAAAATTGCTGGCAAAATCATCAAACCGGCGGTAAAGGCAACCGCCGTGTCGGTTAATGCAACCAACTTAGCAGACGTCGGTACATCCGCTTTACTATCGATATAACTACCGTAAGTAATCATGATCCCCATCCCTAAAGACAGAGAGAAGAAAGCCTGCGATAGCGCACCATTTACAACGGAAGCGTCAATTTTGGAGAAATCAGGAACTAAGTAAAATTCAACACCAGCCATTGCGTTGTCGCGGGTCAATACAAAAATAACCAGTACTATCAGCATAAAAAAGAGTGCTGGCATCAGTATTTTTGCAGCTTTTTCAATGCCCTGTTTTACACCTCCTTGCAAGATCAGATAAACCACCAGCAAGACACCAATCATATAAACAAAGATACTATTACCGCTAATGAATGAACCAAAGGTATCAGTATTGGCTAACTCATCTAAGTTTCCAATCACTGATTGTAACAAGTAACCGAATATCCACACCGTAATAACCAAGTAAAAAACCGCAATCATGAAAGGCGTAATTACTGATAACCATCCGGCTACGCGCCAAAATGGTGAACGATTAGACAATGTAGCATAGGCTCCTAACGGATCTTTTTGACTGTTTCTGCCAACTGACATTTCAGCAAGCATTACGGGGAGACAAATGAAAACCACAAAAATGGCATACATTAATAGAAATGCACCACCACCGTTTTTGGCCGCACCAACTGGAAAACCAACCAAATTACCAATACCGACCGCAGAACCAGCCGCCGCGAGAATAAAACCCAACTTTGAGCCAAATTGCTCTCTTGAACCACTCATCATTAATCCTTCTTTTTATTTTTGTTTTTATGATGCTGAGTAGCTGATATTAACAGTCTATTTACAAAAAGTCTTGAGCTTAGCGGAATAAAAATAGCTGATAAAACCCGACGATTGTAAAAATATTTAATTGCTTATAATTAATTACCAGGGGATCGTTTCCCCCTTCCAATCTAGATAGAATGGGCTTTCTTCTGGACTTAAATTATGGCAAATAGAGAGGAGTTGATTTACCGTAAACTCGGGAGTAAATAATTTACCCGGCTTTACATTCGCCTGGAACGGCTTGGACAAACCTGTATCGACGGTTCCTGGGTGATAGCATATTAAGCTTGTTTGCGGCGCTCGCCGTTTATATTCGATGGCAGCTGTTTTAACTAACATATTCAGCGCAGCTTTAGACGCTCTATATCCATACCAACCACCTAATTCATTTTCACTAATACTACCTACTCGAGCACTAAAGAAAACAATCTTTGCCCCCTGCTTATCAACGACATTAACTAAGCTTTGCAGCCAAATCGCTGGCAGTATGCTGTTCACCCGAAAATATTCAGTAAGTTGCCTCTCATGCATGTCTTCCAAACGCTTTTCTGGTCTTAGTTTAACAACATCTGCACCGTCAGTTAACACTGGTTCTTGATGCAAAATACCAGTAGTACATATAACTAAGCTGAGCTTAATGCCCTGCCCTTTCAGCTCATCGATGAAGCTTTTTACAGCGACTTCATTTGCAGTATCCATTACTTTATGGAGCACCTGAGTCGAAGCAGTATGAGTGAAAGTCGCTGCACTGCGAGAAAGTGTAAAAATCGTTTCAAATTTGGGCTGCTCGCTCAACTGCCTAACTACTTCCTTGCCAATACCGCCGTTTGCACCAATAATTAGTGCATATTTTTTTTCGCTTCCTGTTTGTTGCATTCTGCATCCTATAATTTTGTTCGCTATTGTTCCCTGGTTTATTAACCCGCTACTATTCTAAATTGCAGCGATTGCTTTCGCATCTTTTCTTTCCCGTCAACCAATAAGATATTTTGTATCTGTGTTTAGCAAATACCAGATAGAGTTTATCCGCAAACCACCTAATCACAGGCCAGCGGAGTGGAGCATATAACCATGTCACTCCTACTAAACTCCACGCTTTATGCGTAACATCAAGCCCAGTAATCATGGTGCCATCATCTAATTGCCCATGAATACGGGCGTTTAACTCTTGCAAACATAAATCAGGATAACGCTGTGAAAAATCGGGTAATGAAATATCCTCAAAGACAATTTTCTTGTCTTTGTCACGCTTTATTAGGTGAGTCATTTCTTTTTCGCACAATGGACATAGGCCATCGTAAAAGAGCGTAAATGCCATGGTTTCCTCGTTTATTTATTCAATCATCGTTTATACGTGAATTAATTAAGAATAGATGACATGAATTTTGGTCTAGTTAGTCGCACTATGTGTAAATGTTTGAAGGATATATAATAGGACCAATTATGAGTTCGCAAACAATGACACTGGATGGTGGATGCTTCTGGTGCCTAGAAACAGCATACAATACCTTAGAAGGTGTAACATCCGCCTATTCTGGCTATTCATATGGTCAAACCCACAATCCAAGTTATGAAGACGTCTGTTCTGGCAACACTGGTCATAATGAGGTTGTGCAGGTCACGTTTGATACAAGTAAACTTTCTTTACGCGAAGTCTTAGATATATTCTTTACTCTACACAACCCGACGCAGCTAAATCGTCAAGGGAATGACCGGGAACACAGTATCGCAGCGGTATTTATTACAATAGCGACGAGCAAAAGTCCGCCGCTGGAGAAATGATTAAGGAAATACAAGATACTGAAATTTGGCCTGTTCCAGTTGTCACCGAAATAGTGCCGCTCGAGAATTATTTCCAAGCTGAAGATTGCCATCAAGACTATTTCACTAATAATACACAGAACCAATATTGCAATATGGTAGTCGCACCTAAATTAGCAAAATTTAAGAAAACTTTTGTCAGTAAGGTAAAAACGCCATAATGAAGAGTCGGCATTTAAATAGGCGGTAGCTTATTTTATAAGGACAAAACTAGTCGTTTTACCACAAACCCGTAAGTTCGAATAACATGCTTGCTTTGCTGGTTAGAAAACTTCTGCATGAGCATTGTATTGCGAGCAGAAAGCAGGATTAGACTTGTCGATTGCCCACCTTCTGCAAAACTTAACTACGCGATGTTAGTCAAACCATCGGTCATCAATTTTCATTTTAAATAACAAAGGCGCCATTTTCTGATAGCGATATTTATCCGCGGGGCAAACCATATTTTTTAGATAATTAACTTTCCAAGGGTCATTAATCATCCACACATGGTCATTCACAACAGCAACGCCTTCAATTGACGCATTGTTCATCAAATGCGTTGTTTCACATGCGCTTTGAGTTTTATCTTGGGCTATATTTGAAGGAGCAGAAAATGCGAGCTTTATGCGTTTTGTTGGCTTCTGCTTAGCTAAGTCTACAATCCATAGTTCGTTGTCGTTGCGCGCTGCAGCTAGCAGGTAACCTTGACTGCTGGGAGTTGGATAAAATATATCCATTCCATTTATAGGATGATTTCCATGCTCAAATTTAGGCAACCATAACTGGCTGTCTCGCACTTTTGCGAAACCTGACTCTTGCCAAAAATCATCGTCTATATTTATCTCAAAAACTCGTGGTTGTTTATTTGCGTCCTTTTCCAAGCCCAACAGAAGTCGATTATCCTTAGTAAATGCTAAACCTTCTATACCATCATTTGGAAAATCGCCGACTTGAGCCTCTGCTGAAAATTGAACGGGACGGACATGCGTGACTTCTAAATTTTCATCCTTAACCTGCAAGCGCACTAGTAGTGTGGGATAGACTGTTGAGCCTGTTTTTGCATACGTTTTCTGGCATGCTTCACTAAGTTGCTGCGAGCGGCTTGCATCTTCAGTAACAAATATCCATGCACCGTCCTCCCCCTTAATCGGCGCAAGTCCTTCGTAATCAGGTTTGTGAGCAAGATAGTTATAAAAACAACTGCTCTTAACTCTTTCGCTAAATATCGTTGGCCCTATTTTTTTAATGACCTGACTATTGCTTAATGAAATTTGGTGTAATCTTAATATTTGAGTTACATCTGCGCTTGCGTCGGACAGCGAATATAAATGTCCATTGTCATATTTGAGCCCTGACGTTTGTGGGTCGAACATCACATCACCGTCAACATCAATAATCCAGCTACCTAATAAAGGCGTAATAGAACTAATAGGAGTGTCGACAATAGAATCGGTTTGATTTTTTTCTGGAACGCAAGCAACACAGAAAGTTACAATTGACGAAATAACAGCTATCGCCATTAGTTTTTTCATTCTATATCCTTTTAACTATATTTATTTTTATTTGAAAACAACAGGGCGCCGAGTATACATGCTGTGCGTAAACTTATTTGTCATAATTTACGAGGTATTTAGTGCTAAGCTGTTTTGCATTGCTCAAATGGATGAATTTTAAGCAATACCATTCTGCCCAGTAGGGCCAACGCAAGGGAAAACCAGAAACGTGACACAATTAATGCCCACCGTCATCGCAGGCCCTATTTTAAGGCACACCGATCATAATCGTATCGTTTGGTGGTTAGTGACTTCTGTCGCAATTGATATAAAACCCGTGTTAGCTGATGGACAGAACAATGCCATTGAATTGCACAATGCGAAGATTACACAAGAGACATTTTGTGTCGGGCACCGCGCCTACATACAGTTAATTAGCGTAGAATCAACAAATGCACAACCACTAATTCAATCAGGCCTTTTATATCATTACGACTTGTTGAGTAACTTGGAAAATACACAAAACGACGACAATCATGCAAATAAAGTAGTTCAGGCTCCTAAACCGCAACGACTCCAAAGCATTTTAAAAGCTATTTCTCACTTGGTTTATAAAGGCCACGAGCGACCTAACTTTCGATTTAATCAACATTTAACCAAAGTTACACAAGGTTCGTGTCGCAAACCCCACTTTCATGGTCAAGATGCCTTGCCACAACTTGATAACTTAGTTGCAGATGAACTAGCTAATAAAGTGAATACATCAAATACCAGTGAAACACAAAACGTAAACCGTCCCGATTTGATGTTAATGACTGGCGATCAAGTATATGTTGATGACGTTGCAGGGCCAATGTTGCATGCAATTCATCAAGTAATCTCTCTGCTTGGGCTGCATAACGAAAGGTTTGAAGGCGCCACAGTTGATGATTTAACAGAACTGATATCGCATGAGCATGGTTTTTACCAAAGGGAGTTATTGCTTCCAGCAATTGAAGCTAATGATAAACTTACAAAAGCCTTTTTCGCGGCAAAGCGCAAGCCTGTATTTACTTCAGTCAATGCCAAAAATCATCTCATCGCGCTGAGCGAAATGCTAGCAATGTACCTGTTAACTTGGTCACCATTACTCTGGCAATTTATTAATTTGGAGAAATCAGGATTAAACCAAGATAAACAAGTGACTTACGACAAGGAAAAACAGGATATACTGGTATTTAAAGGGGGCTTGTATAAGGTTCACCGAGCACTTGCCCACGTTCCAAGCTATATGATGTTCGATGATCATGACGTTACCGACGACTGGAACCTGACCCGAGGTTGGGAACAGCAAGTTTATAACCATGCTTTTTCAAAGCGAATTATTGGCAATGCGATTACAGCTTATTTTTTATGTCAAGGTTGTGGCAACCCTAGAGCAAAACTAGAACCCTTATTTAGTCAATTCAGTACTGTATTCGCAGCCACCGCAGTTAAAGCAAATACCACAGGAAACGATGGTCTATGTGTTTATGACACTTCACTCACTAAACTCATCGACACTTTATTTGCTTTCGACCAATGGCACTATGAACTCGCAACGCAGCCCCCTGTGCATGTGCTTGATACCAGAACCCAGCGTTGGCGCTCTGAATCATCACTGAATAAGCCATCAGGGCTAATGGACTGGGAAGCACTGTGCGAGCTACAACAATCTATCATCGGAAAAGAATCGGTGATTATGGTATCTCCTGCACCTGTATATGGTGTGAAATTTATAGAAACCATACAAAAAATATTTACTATTTTTGGTGGTGCGTTAGTTGTTGATGCTGAAAATTGGATGGCACATAGAGGCACCGCCAGTGTGATGCTGAATATCTTTAGACATATTAAAACGCCACCAAATTTTATTATTTTGTCGGGTGACGTTCACTATTCCTTTGTTTATGATGTGAGCTTACGTTTTCGCCGCAATAGTCCGCATATAACTCAATTTACTAGTAGTGGATTGCATAACGAATTTCCACCTGCTCTTTTAAAATGGTTCGACCGTTTGAATAGATGGTTTTATGGCCATCGCTCACCACTTAACTGGCTAACAAAACGTCGGAATATGTCGGTTAGGCAAAGAGAATCAAGTAATCACAGCCGGACGTTGGTCAATAGTTGTAATATTGGAGTACTAACCTTGAACGAGGATGCAAGTCAGGTAGACTGCGCACTTCTATGCAGTGATGGCAATTATATTAGTTTTTCAGAGGCCAACACCCAATTGAAAACACAAACAAAGGTAGCAGCCAACAAATCACCAGCAAAGGTAGAAAGAGAGTAATGAATTTAGCAACAAAAGAAATCGCCATTTTTTATGGTTCAACCACCTGCTACACAGAGATGGCGAGTGAAAAAATACAGTCTGAATTAGAATCTATAGTGAGTGAGCAAGGGTTCCAAGCCACAGTAAGCATGTTTGATATTAAAGAACATGCACTAGAAAAATCGACACAATACGACTTAGTCCTTTATGGCATTTCCACATGGGATTTTGGTGAATTACAAGAAGACTGGGAATCAACTTGGGATGATATCAAAGTACTAAACTTGGCAGGCAAGACGGTCGCTCTTTTCGGCTTAGGCGATCAATTGGGCTATGCCGATTGGTTTCAAGACGCTTTGGGAATGCTACATGATGAATTGATCGTGCTGGATTGCGATATTATTGGCTATTGGCCGAATCAAGGTTATGAGTTTACGCAATCAAAAGCACTAACCGAGGATGGTGATTTTTTTGTAGGTTTGTCGTTAGACGATGAAAATCAGTATGATCAAACTGACGAACGAGTAAAGCGATGGTGCTCACAAATTATAGAAGAATGGGCTATTACATAACCTTACTAATTAAGGTAAACACTACCCCATTCTTCACTCCATTTTACTTAACAAATAAAGCGCAGTGGGCCTATGGTTTCTGCTCTGGGTTGAGGATCTTAACTTCACGTTGAGGGAATGGAATTTCGATACCATTCTCTCTTAGTGTTTCAAGAATAGTCAGCATTAAATCACCACCGACACGGTTTTTACCGTCATCAACACCCATCATCCAAAATTCCACAAACATATTGATTCCTGAATCACCGAAACTATCTATTTCACAGTCAGGACGCTCTTCAAAAGGCACATCTTCGCCACTGATAACTTGCGGATGCCTACACACCGCAACTTTGATAAATTCAACCATACTGCGCACATCGGTTGCGTAAGGCACGGCAAAGTCGACACGATAACGTTGCTTAGGATCTTTATGTGTCCAGTTAATTAAGAAGTCTGAAATGAATTTTTCATTGGGTACTAAAATGTCTTTACCGTCATAGGTTTCTAAAACTGCATAACGCATTTTAAATTCGCGTACGAAGCCTTTCTGACCATCACCTAATTCAACGAAATCACCCACCGTGAGCGACCGATCAAGTAGAATTATAATACCCGATATAAAATTAGAAGCGATAGACTGCAAACCCAAACCTATACCAACACCCACAGCGCCGCCAAATACTGCAAGCGTTGTCAGGTTAATACCCATTACGTTTAATAAAAGCAATACAATGATACAGAATAACGCGACTTCGAATAATTTAGAAAACACCTCTTTTGTCGGTATATCTAGGCTCTCTTGACGCTTAATAACCGCTTTTCCAAAACTACTAGAAACCCGACCAAGCCAGAAGAGAAAACCGCCAAAAATAAGCACGCGTGCCACCCCATAGGCAGAAATATCCACATTACCAACGCTAATTGATATTCCTTCTAAGGTGCTAATAATAGCGGGTAGTAGTCCAACCAAATGTAAAAATAAAATAGGTAAACCAATCCATCTAAATAAGGACGAGGCGTAATCGTGGGTAACAAATGCGCGAATAATGGAGTTAAAAAACAACAAAATCGCGACCGACAGAGCCACTTGGATCACCCACGGTGAATATTCAAGGTTTTCCCCAGCTTTACGCGAAATTTGTAACAAAAAAATAGCAACAAGCGGAAATAAAACACCACCAATTCGAAATGTAAACTTGCGCAGTGGGTGCGCTTTTTCATCAGGTTCATTATGCATTAGTCTTATGCTATGGCGCACTTTGTACGCAATCGCAAAAGCAATAGTATAAATAACAATCAGCATCGCTAACTGTGCGTAAGTTTGCGTGCTTGATAACAGCTCAAACCCTTTTTGAAGATTGTCACTAAAAAAGGTTAATATTGATGAATAATCCATAGCTGAACTTCCTTTACAAAATTGCCCGAGGTGGAATGGGAACATCGATTTTCAAGGGCATGCTTGCACAAGAACCTAATTATGCCAATGTATTTTTGCATATGGCATCAGAATTAAAAACTAAAAAGTGATAACCTTTTTGGTGTCTTTAGGTATAAAGAGCAAAGCCCTTAATAGCAAAGCATAAATAGAATTAAATGAATTCAAATAAATCACCCACCGGCGCAACCAAAAACAAGAAAGGTAGACTCTATAACGGATTCTACCGAAATGGGGACGAACACCGAGGTGGAGCAGATGTTAATTTCCAGGATGTATTACGCTTATTTAGATTTCGCTCAATTCAAATAGGTAAATGGGTGACGCCAGAAGAAAAAAGGATAGCTGCTAACCTATTTTTTGATGCTCTTTGCGACTTAATGGATATATTGCAGGTACCTGAAAATGTCATTTCTCTAAACGGCACCTTATCATTAGGATTTGGAGTTGGAGGCCAAAAGCACGCCAGTGCACATTACAACAGTGCAAAAAAACAACTATCTCTCGCAAAGAATGCAGGGGCGGGCGCATTGGCGCATGAATGGTTTCACGCCTTTGACCATTACATTGCAAGTAAAATGTTTGCCGTGTCTGGCAGTAATCTTTTCGCTTCAGAAATTTGGCTACATGAAAATGCTCAGTTGAATGAACATGCGTTAAACAATCAATTAGCACTTTGTTTCAACCATATCTTTTTACAAAATAATGGAACACAAGTAAGTGAATTGATGCAAAAAAGTGTATTTATTGACCACAAGTTAAAAAGTTTTTACTACGCTCGTCCACAAGAAGTTGCCGCTCGAGCCTTTGAAGCATTCATCCAGCGCCATCCTATTAAAAATGCATTCTTGGTACAGGGCACTAAAAAGAGCGCTGAAGCTAAGTTAGGCATTTATCCGAGCGGTAAACAACTCACTGTTATTTCAGCGCAAATGGCAACTTATTTCAATTGGTTGGGTAAAGCCCTTGATCATAGTGCCACTGACGAGTAAAGTTGTGTGAAAGAAAGTTAACGTACCGCTCCTTTTCGCTAAGCTAGCCTAAATGTGAAAAGCAATTAAGAGAAGAAACGCATTTTTTGTTAAAATCGTTTACAAAACTCTATGCTTTTACCATCAAGGTATTATACTATAACGAATCGCGAGAGAGCAGAATTAGAAGGACTGAGTGTAAAAATGAGAAGAAAAAAACATACATCCGGTGATGACGACGCAGCAGTAGACATGACTCCAATGTTGGACATCGTGTTTATTATGTTGATATTTTTCATCGTAACAACCACCTTCTCATCAGAGAAAGGGTTGGAACCGACACGTCCACCGAAGAGCGATACTCCGCCGCCACCAAACAGTAAGTCTCTGTCCATAAGAATAGACGCGTCAGGTCAGATTATAATGGCAGGTCGTATTGTTGATATTCGCCGAGTCGTTGCGAACGCGCAAACGTATTTAGCCAACAATGACACTGACACTGCTGCAATTCAAGCAGATGAAGATACACAACATGGTGTTGTTGTCAGCGTTATGGACCAAATAAAACTAGCCGGTATTACAAAAATATCAGTGTTGGTAAAAGAATAGTAATAGTCACGAAGATTGTAAAAACAAAAAACGCTGCTTTATGCAGCGTTTTTTTTTCGTCTGAATTAGGCCGTTAGTCTTTTGGTAGTGTTTTCTTTTCAGCCGCTGAGTCTTGGTAGAGTGTATAAAATATACTAAGTAGATTAGTAATGTTAAATATAGTACCGAAGATACTCCCCACCGTAATCGCGTAAATTAAGCCCAATACTTCAGCTAAAATAAACCATTGGCGGATCATTTTTGCACTGCTTAACGAAATTGATCCTATCGTAAATATAAGTGACGAGGCATAAGCGATCACAATGATCCAACTGTGGTCGAGCCAAAGTAATTCATAAAAAAAGAAACAAAGATTAGCCGTTACGAAGGCAATTAATACCGGCAAACCGCGATATTTAATAGCAACAATATTGCGGATACAGGCTAGCATGCAACCAATACCAGCTGCCATCGCGCCTATTAAGAAAAAGTGAATACTAACGCTTAAAAGAGCGATAGCTGAAATAAAGCGATATCGGTTGATATCACTTTGTCGGTATCCTATAAAATTAAAAACAACGGCTATTGCGCCAAAGACTTCTGCTACTGGTAGCATGTGTTCTCCGTAAGTTACTTGTTAACCCACAATTGGGGTAAAAAGAGAAACACCGCTAGAAGAATCTATAAAACGCAAAAAACGTTATTGAAATGAAGATTGAGTTTCAAACCAATCGTCGTATGACAGCATAATATGATCATCCATATGGTCAGCAGGATAAGCAAACAATCCAAACTGATTACCCTTATGATGAGATATAACAACCGCTAATTTTGGCATATCGGTCATATTTTGATGAAAAGGATCCCAAAGTGGGATCAGATACTTGTCGACCCGTATCAAAGGAACATTGACGCCATTGATACGCTTCCATTCATCAGCTACTGGATTGGGAATGCATGCATACACACAATGAAAAGGGATTTTAATTTGCACCCCGTCCCACCAGAACTGTTCAATTCTTATATTTTCTATCAGTGTTTCAACATCTGTTGGAATAGCTGTAGCCATAATGAATTGCCTCCGAAAACTTCATAAAGGGACATAAACAGTATGTCCCTATTTAGGTTATCAATGCAAATTAAGATTAACTTTAGCTAAATTTCGGCGCGAGTATAATAATTATCTCTTGACTCTGCCACCGCTATTTTTGGAAAACTTGAAGTTGTATCATCTGATAGGCCACTTGATTCGAAGTGACTGGCCGATATTTAGCCAATCGACCCAGCATGATTGGAGACAGAAATTTAACAATCATAATGCCCCAACTTTCTGCTGTGCGTTTTTGTGTTCGATGCCCGAGTAACAAGCTGGGCCTAACCGCCGCGGCATTATCTAGTTGCGGCATGCTCAGTATTGCGTTTTCCAATTCACCTTTCACTTTTAAATAAAAATTTTTACTTTTGGCGTTGGCACCAACTGACGATATCCACACAAAGCTTTTTGCACGTTGCGCTCTCGTTAATTGTGCTGCGACATGCACAAGCTGAAAGTCTACTCGACGAAAATTAGACTGCGAACCAGCCTGCTTAATTGTTGTCCCTAAACAACAAAAAACATGTTCCACTGAAAAGTAACCTTGATAGTCTTGTAACTCATCAAAGTCGATGACCATCGGTTGAATTTTATTCAGTGGATCATAAAATTGTGCTTTAGACAATGGCGAACGCACCAAACAAGTTATCTGAGAATAGCGGTCATCTTGACACAATTGATTTACCAACGCTTTGCCAACTAAGCCAGACGCGCCAAGCACCAACGCTTTGTATTTTTGAGTCATATCTTCCCTAGGTTGTAATACTCTATTCAATTGCTCTTAAAACGACAATCTAAACAAAGCGCAATTAATGATAAACGGACTAATCAGTACTTCATCTTGGGCATTTGGGTTCAGCTTAGTCTCAAATGTAATACAGTTTCAAAGCCGTACCACTTATTGCATCTGCAACGCACTTTTTAGCACTGGCTTATTAGCTAAACATCATATTGGCAAGCGTCTTTTGAACATCCTGTGCTAAACCTGATTTTAATTTAGTTTCTATCGGTTCAGATTGTCCAGAAATCCATATTTTCAGATCACAGTCCATATCAAAATGGCCTGCAGTTTCAACTTTCACTTGCGTAATTGCTCGATACGGCACGGACAGATAATCGACCTTTCGTCCCGTGACACCTTGTTTATCGATAAATATGATTCTTTTATCCGTAAAAACAAACAAATCACGGACCATTTTGTAAGCTTCGACAACTGTTTCTGACTCCGATAGTATGGGAGAAAGCTCTTCAGTGACTAATGAAATATCAACTTTTGAAGCATTGCCTAATAATCCATCTAATAAACCCATTTTGTGGTCCTTTATTAAAATTTTAAAATATCGATAGGTACAGCGATAATAACAAATTTTACATCATTGCCCACTGCATCCAAAGCCCGTGAAAGCTTCCTCCGAACATAGGCAACGCGCAAGCTCGCAATTCGCTGTAATTACTAATCTTAGGACATACTGAACATATTACACACTGAAGTTGTGTTTATTTTTATACTGACACTTCATATCAAAACAGGATACGTTTAGTATGTCATGTGTTACAGGTGATTTATTTTCGTAAAAGGACATTTTTTAGATGGTATCAATAGCTGATATAGAAGCAGCTCAAACACGTATTAGCAATATAGTAAAAGAGACACCTATATTTGAATCACGTTTACTGAATCATTGGCTAGGTCATCAAATCTACTTTAAAGCAGAGTGTTTGCAGCGAACTGGAGCGTTTAAACTGCGAGGTGCAACAAACATTATCGCTAAGTTACATGAGCAGGGCGAATTGCCGCAGCGCGTTGTCGCAAACTCATCAGGCAACCATGCCCAGGCGGTTGCCTTTGCTTGTGCACAATTTGGTATTCCAGTTTCCATCTATTGCGCGGACACTATTTCCCCAATCAAAGCTGCAGCGACCGAGTTTTATGGCGCAAAAATAAACCGATTTGCAACAAGAGAGGAAGCCGACCTAGCGGTGGTAGAAGCAAGTCATGAAGAGGGAACGTTATGGATCCCTCCTTTCAATCATCCCGATATCATTGCAGGGCAAGGAACCGTTACATTAGAAGCCTTGCAGCAACTAGCTGAAAAAGGGGTGGAGCCTAATGCCGTCTTTGCACCTTGCGGTGGTGGCGGTTTATTATCTGGGGCTATTATTGCAACACAATCACGACTGCCTAACGCTGAAGTTGTTGGTGCTGAGCCTCTTAATGCAAATGACGCAGCAAGGAGCCTACAGAGCGGAAAAATTGAACGCTTAACTGGTATACCCGACACATTAGCTGATGGTGCGGCTACCCCAGCAATCGGTGAACACACGTTTGAAATATTGAAAACGGTTGATGATTTTTATGAAGTTGAAGAACAACAAATAGCATATTGGACTCAATGGCTGCATCATTTGTTAAAATTACATATAGAGCCGACATGCGCTATGACAATGGCTGCTGTTGCAGCTTGGTTGAGTGATAAGCCCGCTGACCAGAAAGTGTTAGTATTGTTATCTGGGGGAAACATCAGTCAGGCATCGATGCTAAAAATATGGCAACAAGATTATCTGACACAACCCCCTATTATGAATCCAGATGCTTAAGTCATGCACACAATATTAAATTGATATCAGAAGGAATGTAAATGAACTCTATGCAAAGAACACTGCTTTGGACAACTTTACTGTTGCTAGCATTATCCTCACAGGCAGCCTATTCACTTACGTTTATTGAAAACGTAAAAGGTTACACATTAAATCAACAGGGTAAATTAATCACATTTACGAATATCGCATTTGAAGATGAATTTATTGTTGGTATGAACCTTAGCCAAGAACCCGGAGGAATTGTCACCAAAATAGATGGCAAAGGCCGCGTTATGCTACCCGGATTAATTGATGCTCATGGACACATTTTAGGTCTAGGTCAAAATTTACTGGAAATTGATTTACGGGGCAGCCAAAGTGAAGATGAAGCCGTAAAACGTGTTGTTGAATTTGTAAGCGCTCATGCATCGCTTACCAAAGGGTCTAAACATGAAACTACACAGTGGCTAATTGGCCGCGGTTGGAATCAAGTTTTGTGGCCAACCAAAGCTTTTCCCAGTAAAGCGAGTTTAGATGATGCATTAAAAGATCGTCCTGTCGTTTTATCGAGAGTAGACGGGCATGCTATTTGGGTAAACAGCGCTGCATTGAAATTAGCGGGCGTTGACGCGAGCACACCCTCTCCTGCAGGCGGCGAAATAGTAAAAGATAAAAATGGACAACCTACCGGCTTATTAATAGATAACGCCGAATACTTAGTAACTAAACTCATTCCCAAAGCTAATGTTGACCAATTATCTGCGCAACTTGATGCTGCATCTTCACATCTGCTGTCTTTGGGTATTACGAGTGTTCACGATGCAGGTATTAGTAAAATGGGATATGACTTTTATAGACAGAAAGCCCAAGCAGGTGAACTTAGGTTTAGAATATACGCGATGCTGTCTGCTACTGATCCTCAAATTGACGACATGTTAGCTGCGGGACATATCAAGACCGCAAATGACATGCTCAGTATCAGAAGTGTTAAAGCTTATGGCGATGGCGCCTTAGGAAGTCGAGGTGCAGCCTTAATCGATCCCTATTCTGATGATAAAGATAATCATGGCTTGTTGGTCACTCCGCAAGAAAGCTTGCCCAATTTATTTTCACAAGTACTCGGTGCTAACTTTCAGCTTAACTTCCATGCGATTGGAGACAGGGCAAACAGACTGGCATTGCAGCAGTTTGCTAAAACCTTCCAGACTTTCCCAGAAAACACCGAACGTCATCGTATTGAACATGCTCAAGTCATTGCTGTTGAGGATATTCCTTTGTTCAAAGACCTAGGTATTATCCCGTCGATGCAGCCCACTCATGCAACAAGTGATATGAATATGGCCGAAGACCGTATTGGTAAAGCTCGGTTAAAAGGGGCTTATGCTTGGAGAACTTTTTTGGATCAAGGTTCAAGAATTGCCTTTGGGTCTGACTTTCCAGTAGAACTTGCTAACGCGTTCCACGGACTGCATGCAGCTGTCACTCGCCAAAGTGGCGAAAACGAACCTAACATGGGTTGGATACCCGAAGAAAAAGTGTCAATTGAAGACGCCCTTCGCGGTTTCACCTTAGATGCAGCTTATGCTGCGTTTCAAGATGATAAACTTGGAACGCTAGAAGTAGAAAAGCGAGCCGACTTTATATTTATCGACAGAGACATATTTACTGCGCCAGCATCAGAGATTCGAGATACCCAAGTATTAGAGACATGGATAAATGGCCAGCAGGTATATGTTAAATAATTAGAGGCATTGATTCATAAAGATAACGAGAAACTAATAACGCAGAGTCATAAAGCGACAACCAACGACACTATTGATTCTAGTAGGCGTCGCTGACTCTGTAAAACCAAACTTCTCATAACAAGCAATCGCGGTGGTATTTTCCAAATGCACAAACAAGGACACTTCTTTTAGCTCTATTTTCTGCCGTGCATTTTCAATTAATTCTGCCAACAATCGTTTTGCATGCCCTTGCCCCCTATAAATAGGGTTGATGGCGAGTCGAGCTAAATGTGCGCGTTGCTTTACCAACTGGATTTGGCCGAAGCCAATAATATTTGCATGTTCAGCAAGAACAAACGATTGGTATTGACCAGCGATTAAATGACTAGCCAGTTGCTCAACCGAACAAGGATAGGTAATATTGGGGCCAACCCATTGTCGAATAAACGAATTTACTTCGGATGTTGTGGCTAATTTCACAGACAAAAACCAATGACAAATAGCCGCAAAATCGGATTCTGCGGCTGTCCTTAGTTCAAGGTCAGAACCTACTTGTATAACGTTCTGATCCATTTTTCTTCAGTAATAAAATTCCATGACCAGCTTTTCCACTTTTTCTCTAAGCCAGCTGCAACCAAATCATCTTCACTCATACCCGCTGTCTTTTTAGCTTGAACGTAAGCATAAGTCATCTTTAGCATATCAATAAAGCGCACGTAATCGGCCTTGTTAGCCAACGCACCGTGCCCTGGGATGATTTTAGTGTCATCGTCAGTCATACCCAGCAATGTCTCAGTGGCAGCGATATAGCCAACAACCGAACCACCCGAATTTAAATCAATGAAGGGAAACCAATCTTTAAAGAATAAATCCCCCGTGTGTAATACATCAGGTTGCTCAAACCATACCGCACTGTCGCCATCAGTATGCGCATTAGCTAGATGAAATACATGGATAGTTTCACCATTCATATGAAACTTAACACCTTTTTCATACGTCACTACGGGAAGCATCGCAGGGTCAGTCTCTTCACCTGCCGACAAACGGACGCGTACATTTTCATGAGCGAAGATTGTCGCATCTTTATGCTTACTAAAAAATGCGTTGGAGCCGGTGTGATCACCGTGAAAATGAGTATTAATAACATATCTAGTCTGCTCTTTACTGATATCAGCAAGACTAACAGCTATTTTTTCCGCTAAATCGGCATACTGGTCATCGACAATAAGTATACCGTCAGGCCCAGCAGATACGCCGACATTCCCCCCCGCACCTACTAACATATGTACAGAACCCCCAACGGCTTGGGCTTTAACTTCTACGTCATCAAAACGACCTTGTGAAAATACTGTAGATACAAACAACCCAGTAAGTGAAAGCGCCACAAGACTTTTTTTCATTATCTTTTTCATTCATTCATCCTTAATATTCATCATTAGATAGCTCATTGTTACATTAGTTTTAACCACATAGTTCAAAATCTGGCATGCCAAAATAATAAGTTATATGTCACCAATAAATGCAAACCTTGGTATTTCTTTACCGTTAATTTCCACACTTTCAGTAAACATAGCTAAAGGCCGAACCCATAGACCACGTTCACCATAGGTTGGCCGGTAAACAACAAGTTCTGTTTCATCTTCAGAATGTGTGGCAACGCCTATAACCTCGTAAGTATTGCCTTTGTAGTGTTTGTATAAGCCAGTTTTCAAATCATCTCCTACAAGTAAGTGTTTACAAACACGTTAACCGGTGCACCTGTTGGCTTACCATGTTGCCAATCAAGATTCTCTATACCACTGCCTGCGATATCAACATGCGTAAACGGTAGCGGTAGCACGGAGTTTGCTTCATGTTTGTCCAAACCAGAAGCGATGGTCAAAAATGCCATCGGAAATTGATGACCTCGCATAGTCGTCACTGAAGGACCATTATTCGACGATAATACATCATCTGCTTTTGTCCTTGGTTTCACAAAGTCAAAATCTTCACGACGCGAAAGTGATTGCTCTACTTGATCAGCGCATAATTCGCCTTGAGCAAACAACTGTCGCGCAATCCCCTTATCGCGAGCGGGTTTATTCTCAACAAGCGCAGTGTAAGGTCCAAACGCAATTGCAGCATGACCTGTTAATGTCGCAACAGAAAACAGTTCAGGGTTAATTGCATTGACAGCATCTTCACGCAAATGTGAAAGCAAATCAGCCAATAGCATTCTACCTTCAGCATCGGTATTGCCAACTCTTACTCTTATACCTGCATGGCTGGTAATAATTTCGTCTGGAATGAACGCTTCTGCGCCAATACTATTTCGCACAGCACCCAGTTCGGCAATGACCTTAATGCCTTTAGGAGCGAGTAGTGAGAGTGTTTTCATAAAACCTGCAACGCCAGCTGCTCCACCTTTATCGCGACTCATTCCGGCCATATGACCATTCACTTTTAAATCAGCTCCACCAGTGTCAAAGGTAATACCCTTGCCAGCAAACAATAATGTTTTAGTTACCTCACCGACCGGCTCATAAATCATACGAATAATACGTGGGCGGTGTCTTTTAACTTCAATTGAAGCCCTAGCTACTGCGTGCAGCAGTGGGTATTCATGTCTAATTTGAACATCATCTGTAATAATACTTACTTTAACGTTCGAGTCTTTAAATGCATCAACGCAATAATCAGCAAACCCAGGTGGGGCCATACGTTCTGGCTCTGTACCGCACAGGTCACGAGCAAGCCGTTTACCTGCCTCTAATGCATTTAAGCGCTGAATGTCGACGGTAGCCTTACTTTCAATCAAACCGACGAACTGTAGAGGTTCAATTTCATTTTCATCTAACGCTTGTCTCGCCTCGAGCGGTTGCCATAAACCTTGGCACAGGCCAAGATAGGCGGCCTCAATAGCATTCTTAAATTGTATTGCTTGATTGTCAGTTAAACCCACTAAATTGATTTCTAGTAATGGCTTGCGGACACCTGAATCCAACAGCATTTGTGCGACATTTCGCGTTGCATCAAACACTCGGCGGACATCGTCATAATCTCGACTTAACTGACCAACAGGAACTTGCAACAACCTTTTTCCGACAACGTCGGCTGCAACGAGGGTGGGGATAACGCCAACGCGCTCATCTATTGATTGGTGTTTTTCTAAACTTTTCTGAATATCAGGATAGTACTGACTTGATAATGTGTTACTTATGAGCACGTAGGCATCATAATTATTATTTAATTGTGCAATATTTGTTTCTAAAACTGCATTAGGGAAAGACATTTATATCTCCGTTAGGATTCGCATACTGAATAAAAATATAGCCCTTGTATACATCAGACCGACATTTCTCGAATTGCTTATTATTATTTTTTTTCAAAGTATAGGGATTATTCATCGCTAAACAAGGGCAAATCTAATTGATTGCTGTTCAACTTATCCGCCAATGATACGTGAAGGCCGACCAAACGGACTTTTTTCCCCTCTCCTCTCTCGAATGCTTTAGCAAGTAACTCGATTAATAATTGTTCGTTTACTTCTTGTGCTTGATGTTCAACTGTTGTTTGTTGAAAGTCATCAAACTTAAGTTTTATACCGAGTGATTTAATTGGACTATGCTTTTTTGTTTCTATTCTTTCACATAACTTAGGTAACAGCCGCATAACGACTTCTTTGCATTCGTCTAAGCTGACAAGATCTATATCTAAGGTTCTCTCAACGCCAATCGACTTGCGTTTTCTATTAATCGAGAGCCTTCGTTCATCAATTGCGTGTGCTCTCTTCCATAATGATGCACCAAATTTACCAAAATGTTGATGTAACTTTTCAACCGGAAATGATCGTATATCCTCACACTTGTAAAGTCCTAACTTATTCAGTTTTTCGAGTGTCACTTTGCCCACTCCCGGAATTTTTTTCAGTGGTAGACATTTCACAAATTCATCTAATTGGGTCGGGGTGATAACGCAAATACCGTTCGGTTTGTTTTCGTCACTAGCAACTTTAGCCACGAATTTTATAGGAGCGACACCTGCTGATGCGGTTAATCCTGTTTCTTCAAATATTGCGCGTCTAATATCTTCGGCTATATAGGTTGCACTGCCGCCAAACAAATCGCTATCTGTTACGTCTAAAAAGGCTTCATCTAATGAAAGCGGTTCAATTTCGTCCGTATAGCGCAGGTATATTGCTTTTATTTGGTCTGACACTTTTACGTACTCATCCATTCGACCTTTGATCAAAACCAGGTTCGGACAGATTCTCAGGGCTGTTGCCGTCGCCATCGCTGAACGTATACCAAATTTTCTTGCAGGATAATTACAAGTAGCAATAACCCCTCTGCGCTCAGCACTGCCGCCAATAGCTATTGGTTTATGCTGTAATGTTGGATCATCTCGCATTTCGACAGCAGCATAAAAGCAATCCATGTCGATATGAATGAACTTACGCATTGAATAACTTTGGCATTAGAATAGTATAAATCCTCAATTCGTTAGTATTATATATAAAATAGCTGTATATAAAAACAGTTTAAGACAGTATTTGATATTTACCAATCATCATTCTCTTTTTGTCCTGCACCGTTTCCCATTTTCTTATGCCGATTAGCATTTGAATACAGTTCGACTGCACCAGTTCTCGAATATACAAATGACGAATGACGGTTTAGTATATTGCGCTTGTGTATAATTATGGTTAATTTCATATAATATTTGGGAATAATATGATTTCAAAAACGTTTAATTTTATCTTTAGAAAACTTTTCCCTATTTCATATGCTAGATGGATAGGTGTTTCAATGGGTCCCGGTTGCAGATTGATTGATGTGCACTTTAGCTCAGAGCCTTATTTAATAAAACTTGGAAGTCACGTATCAGCTACAGGTGTTAGGTTTGAAACCCACGATGGAGGTGTTTGGGTTATGCGAGAAGAATATCCCGAAATAGATATTGTAGGGCCAATTACGATTGGTAATAATGTGTTTATCGGCTACGGTGTAATAATACTTCCAGGCATCACTATTGGTGATAACGTCGTAATAGGCGCTGGTTCTGTTGTATCTAAAAACATCCCAAGTAATGTTGTAGTTGTTGGGGTCCCAGCAAGAATAATTAAATCTATAGAAGACTATAAGGTAAAGGCTACTGAATATGGACATCAGACAAAACAGATGAGTCCAGCTCAGAAAAAACGATATTACGCAAAGCTGTACACTGAATAATACCTGTTAATACCTGCGCATAAAGGTAAGCTCACGTTCACTCCAATTTGGTTTGCTGCACTTATTTTTAACTGAATGTGTTAACTGACAATCAAAGTATTTGATTGTCCTGCCATTCCTTAATTTTTATCTGTCTTTTTTCTTCTCTTTCCATTCTGGCTTTTTTTCTATCACAAGGTTCAGGGCAGTCACACGCTTTTGAAATACCTAATGCCCCTAACCCACCGCAACTTCCGGCTATTGTTTTCTTTTGTAATATATAACCAATAGCCATGGCTGCTACCATCAATAAGAAAAATGCAAATGCTAAAATAAATGTACTCACGCTAACCTCTTAAAATGTCAATTGATTACCATATGAACCGATACCTACCGAACTGATAAATAGCTAATCCTGTTTTACGTCCCTCAAGAACGCAGGAGACGCATATTCAATAAATTCTTGGCCCTGCTTTAAAATCATAAATACAGCTAAGTCTTCGCTTATTGCTAGTGCCTTTGCTTGGTCGGCTCCCATCACATTTAATGCGGTAGCTAAGCCATCAGCAGTCATAGATGATGAATGGACAACGGTCACTGACACCAAATTATGAATAATTGGATACCCCGTTTTAGGCTCAATTAAGTGCGAATAACGAATACCGTCCTGTTCGAAATAATTACGATAGTCACCAGAAGTAGCAACCGCATTATTGCCTATACTTATAATCTTCTGGATAGCCCGTTCATTAGTTATCGGCTTTTCAATTGCAATCCGCCAATCATTGCCATTTGCTTTTTTACCTGCGACTCTCATTTCGCCGCCAATTTCGATTAGGTAATCGTCTATTTGATTCTCTTCTATAATACCAGCTACAGCGTCAACGCCATACCCTTTTGCTATGGTCGATAGATCAATATATAGCTTCGAGTGTAACTTTGTAACAACGCCTGAGTTCATTTCAAACTTATCAATACCAACATAGTCTGCAATTTCTAGTAATTGTGACTTAGTAGGAATAACTTCCGCTCGTTTATCGGGCCCAAAGCCCCACAAATTAACTAAAGGTCCCACAGTTACATCCAAACTACCGCGGCTTAAATTGTGCAACCTAATGGCCTCTTTGAGCACAAATTCGGTTTGCTCGGAAATAGGGAAGGGGATCCCTGCAGCCGTTTTATTTAACTGCGATAATTCTGAATCTGGATCATAGGTCGACATTAACGCATTAACTTGAATCAGTGCATCATCTATTTGACCTTTTAGGGCTTTCACATCTATCGGTATTTCAGTCCGTTGAATGACTTTTATAGAGTAAGTAGTGCCCATAGTTTCACCTGAAATTGCGATTTCAGTAGGTTGATTGGGCGCACAAGAAACTATGAATAATAATAAAAAAGGGAATAAAAATTTCAAGGCTATCCTCGTAAATTGCAAATTAATGAAGGGATAATATGATATAGGATCACATTATGAGCGAAGCGACATTTCGTTGATAATGATTATACATTAATTTTTGGGATCATATAAAGAACCACGCAAATGTGAACGCAGCGCAAGGCAGAAGCTAAAGAATATGGTGTATTTTGAGCAAAAAGAAAAGGCGCCATTAAGGCGCCCAATCCAATCTTCCACCTAGGTGTTATGAATTAACCACCAAAGTCGTCTAGCATGATGTTTTCATCTTCGACACCAAGCTCTTTAAGCATATTGATTACTGCAGCATTCATCATAGGTGGTCCACACATATAGAATTCACAGTCTTCAGGTGCTGGGTGATTTTTCAGGTAATTCTCGAGTAATACGTTATGGATAAATCCTGTATCACCCGTCCAATTATCTTCTGGTTGTGGGTCAGACAATGCAACGTGCCATTCAAAGTTATCATTTTCTTTGGCCAACATATCGAAATCTTCCACATAGAACATCTCACGTGAAGAACGAGCACCATACCAGAAGGTTATTTTACGAGGTGTTTTGAGCCGACGAAGTTGATCAAAGATGTGTGACCGCATTGGTGCCATACCAGCACCACCGCCAACAAACACCATTTCCGCATCTGTTTCTTTTGCATAGAATTCACCAAAAGGGCCAGAAATTGTGGCTTTATCACCTGGCTTCAAAGACCATATAAATGAAGACATTTTACCTGCGGGAAGACTTAAGTTCTTAGGTGGCGGCGTAGCAATACGCACGTTCAACAAAATTATACCTTCTTCCTCTGGATAGTTTGCCATTGAGTAAGCACGAATAGTTTCCTCGTCACACTTCGACTCAACATCAAAAAAGCCGAAATGTTCCCAATCTTTACGATATTCTGCAGGTACATCAAAGTCTTTATATTTTATGTGGTGAGGTGGAGCCTCAATTTGGATATATCCACCCGCTTTAAAAGGCACGCTTTCGCCATTAGGAATGCCTAACTTAAGCTCTTTAATAAAAGTTGCTTCGTTATTGTTGGAAAGAACGTCACATTCCCATTTTTTAATACCAAATACTTCTTCAGGGAGCTGAATGTCCATGTCTTGCTTAATAGATACCTGGCAAGATAAACGACAGCCCTGCTTGGCCTCACGCTTTGAAATATGGTCAAGCTCAGTAGGCAATATTTCACCACCGCCCGACTTAATATCCACTGTACATTGACCGCAAGAACCACCGCCACCACAAGCTGAAGATACAAAGATACCTGAGTCAGCCAGAGCGCCAAGTAGTTTCCCACCTGGTGAGGTTGTAATTGTTTTACTTGGATCGCCATTGATGGTTATTAAAACATCACCTTCAGGGACTAATTTCGATTTTGCAAACATAATAATAAACACTAACGCCAAGACGATAGTAATAAACATGCCTACACCGAGATAGATTTCTATTTGATTCATTATCTATACTCCTATTCGCTTTACAGCGAAATACCTGTGAATGACTGGAAACCTAATGCCATTAAACCTGCGATCATAAACACAGAACCTAATCCGCGAATACCATCAGGCATATCGGCATACTTTAATTTTTCACGTATCGCAGCTAGCAAGATAATGGCCATAGCCCAACCTGCCCCACTGCCAATGCCGTAAACAATACTTTCAGTGAAGTTGTATTCGCGCTGAACAGCAAACGCAACACCACCGAATATGGCACAGTTTACGGTTATAAGCGGCAAGAAGATCCCTAACGCGTTATATAAAGCGGGGAAAAACTTGTCAAGTGTCATTTCCAGTATCTGAACTAAAGCAGCTATTACGCCGATAAAGGTCAAGAAACTCAAGAAACTAAGGTCAGCATCTGGGAAACCGGCCCAACCTAAAGCACCAGGTGCAAGAATGTTTACAAAGATAACTTGGTTAACAGGCACTGAAATACCCAACACCACGATAACTGCAACGCCCAAACCCATGGATGTCTTTACTTTCTTTGATACTGCTAGAAAAGTACACATACCTAGGAACAATGACAATGCCATGTTCTCTATAAATACCGCTCTTATAAATAATGCTGCATAATGTTCCATGATTATTCCTTAGGCTCTACTTGTTCAGGGCGAATAGTACGAATAAACCAAATCATACCGCCGATGAGGAAGAACGAGCTAAATGGAAGTATCAACAGACCATTACCTTGATACCAGCCACCATTAGTAACAAGTGGTAGAATTTCAAACCCAAGGATAGTACCAAAACCGGCTAATTCTTTGATTGTACCAATAACAATTAGAATAAATGAATACCCGAAACCGTTACCAATGCCGTCCAAGAAACTCATTAAAGGAGGCGACTTCATTGCGTAGGCTTCGGCGCGCCCCATTACGATACAGTTTGTAATGATCAAACCCACAAATACCGAAAGTTGCTTCGAAATTTCGTAAGAGTAAGCCTTCAATATTTGGTCAACAACGATTACCAATGACGCAATGATTGTCATCTGAATAATAATGCGCACACTTGACGGTATTTGATTTCGTATAAGTGAAATAAACAAGCTAGAAAAAGCAGTAACTGCGGTTAATGCCAAAGACATTACCAATGCGGTTTCTAATTTTGTTGTAATTGCTAATGCAGAACAAATACCAAGTACATGTAAAGCAATCGGGTTACTGTCTAATATTGGCCCGAATAGGGCTTTTTTCATTTCTTTAGTGTCAGCCATTATGGTCCCTTATGATTTCCAAGATTGCTTTTTGAGGTAATTGCCGTAGCCATTATCACTAGCCCAGTACTGCAATGTATTCTCTACACCGTTGCTGGTTAGTGTTGCACCTGATAGTGCATCAACCGCATATTGGTCATCTTTGTTGTCGCCTTTGTTAACTTCAATAGCAACGTTACCGTTACTGAAAAGCTGTTTACCATCCCACTTAGCCTGCCATTCTGGGTTTTGGATCTCTCCGCCCAACCCTGGAGTTTCTTTATGTTGATAAAATATCAATTCGCGAATGGTGTGGCCATCATTGTCAAGCGCAAGGAAACCATACATTAAGTCCCATAGACCGCTGCCATGAACTGGCAATATAATGCGTGATACAGAACCTTCATCATCTTTAATTAAATAGACGCTGGCGACGTTAGCACGACTTGAAAAGCCAGCCGGACTGCCTTCTACTTTCGTACTAGTGCCTTTAGCTTTAGCTACTCTGCCGTACATATCGTAAGGCTTAGTCTCGCCCTCAGCTGGGTTAGCTACATATTCGCCAGTTTCCAAATCAACAAAACGCTCTTCTACTTTTGCATCGTAGATTGTTGCAATGTCTTTTTTTGTTTTAGCTTCGCCAAGTAATCCTGCCGCAGTCAAAATGTTCGATTGTTTATCAAGTGCTGCGTTAGTCTGTTGCAATTCACGTAAGCCAACTGCTGCGCCTGACACTATGATTGAACAAACTAAACAAACAGCAACAACCACCAAAACTGTTTTACCTAAAGTTTCTTTTTTAGCCGACACGTGCAATCCTCCGTTTAATATTGCTTTGAGCTACAAAGTAATCGAACAATGGTGCCCACAAGTTAGCAAATAATATCGCGAGCATAATACCCTCCGGGAATGCCGGATTAATTACGCGAATCAACACTGTCATCAAACCGATGAAGAAGCCATAAAACCACTTACCTTGATTGGTAAATGAAGCTGACACTGGATCAGTCGCCATGAAAAACATACCAAAAGCCAAGCCGCCGATAACGAAATGCCAATAAAAAGGCATAGCATAAATTGACGTTGGGTCGCTCGCAAAAAAGTTAAGCAATGTGCTGAAGAATATTACACCAAGGCCTACGCCCGTCACGATACGCCAGCTAGCAATACCCAAATAAATAATGAAAAGCCCGCCTAACATAATCATTAAGCTAGAGACCTCACCTACCGATCCCGGGATATTGCCTATGAATGAATTCATCCACAAGTCTGCTTCGCTTATAGTTTGGTTAACCAAGTTACCTGATGCATCCAGCACTTGCATAGAAGCAAAATTAACAGAATCACCAAAATTCATGGTCTGATTTGCAGCGTTGCTCAGCCAGGTCGCACCAGAATATCCATCAGCTAACTGAGCTGCTATCCAAGGTTGATCGCCAGAAATTTGAGCGGGGTATGCGAAATATAAGAAAGCACGACCAGACAACGCAGGATTCAGGAAGTTTCTGCCTGTTCCACCAAAAATTTCTTTAGCGATAACAATACCGAAGGTAATACCCAAAGCCACTTGCCATAAAGGAATAGTAGATGGCAATGTTAATGCAAACAACACAGAAGTTACAAAGAAACCTTCGTTGATTTCATGTTTTCGAACTGATGCAAATAGTACTTCCCAGAAACCGCCCACTATGAACGTTGTTGCATATATGGGGACAAAAAAGCATGCCCCATAAAGTAGCATCGAGACTATGCCAGAATCACCCGTTAGCGTTCCACCTAGTGCCGAAAACAAACCTGCCTGCCAGCCATCATATAACGCACCGCCAGCTTCGATAGCATAAGATGCTTGCACACCAACATTGTACATACCGTAGAACATGGCTGGGAATGTTGCCATCCAAACCATAATCATAATACGTTTTAAATCGATACTATCTTTTACGTGCGTATTCGCACTGTTCACTTTACCTGGCGTATAGAAAATAGTTGCAGCTGCTTCGTAAAGCGCATAGAACTTGTCGTATTTACCACCTGGTTCAAAATCAGGTTCGATTTTTTCTAAATAAGTTTTTAATCCCATGACTAACCCTCTTCCTCGATCTTGGTCAAACATTCACGTAACACTGGGCCATAATTATATTTACCAGGACACACATAGGTACATAACGACAAGTCTTCTTCATCTAATTCCAGAGCACCTAAGCTACTTGCGCCATCACTGTCGCCCGACAAAAGGTCGCGCAACAACAATGTAGGAATAATATCTAAAGGCATGATACGTTCATAGTTACCGATTGGCACCATAGAACGATCAGAACCATTCGTTGTCGTTGTCATGTTAAACAATTTTTTCGGTGACAAGTGACCTAAATAAGCGCGTGTCACAGAATGTTGATTTGAGCCTGGCATAGCCCAACCAAATAATTTCTTCTCTTTATCTTCTACTAAAAGAGAAACTTGGTTGTGGTAGCGACCAACATAAGCCTGAGGGCCTACTGCTGTATTACCGTTCAAAATAGACCCAGAGATAACGCGGACCGGTCCATCAATTTTCTGATCAGCAATCAGTTCATCAATGCTCGCACCTAAAATAGTACTCACCAATTTAGGTGTTTTCGCAGCAGGACCTGCAATAGACAATATTTTAGTTGTGTCTAACTTACCGGTTTTAAGCAACGACCCAATAGCAATAACGTCTTGATAACCCACATGCCAAACAAACTTTTTCATACCTACAGGGTCAAGATGATGAATGTGGGTACCAACAAGACCAGCTGGATGTGGACCTGAAAATTCGTTGACGTCAACAACAGCATCGCCAGTGTGAATATCTGCACCAGGGGATTTGCTTACGAACACTTTGCCATCTGTTAATTTAGCCAAAACTTTCAAACCAAAGGCAAAATCGGCTTTACGGTCAGCAATTATTACTTGAGGGTCTGCAGCCAAAGGATTAGTGTCCATTGCAGAAACAAAAATCGAAGAAGGCGTTGAGCCTACCGCAGGATTTTTACTAAATGGGCGAGTTCTGATTACTGTCCAAGCACCAGATTCAACCAATAGTTCGCTTATTGCAGCGCGTTCAGCCGTTGCCAGTGACCCATCATCAAATGATGTGAAGGTAACTTCACCATCACCTTGCAGTTTAATAACCACAGACTGCAAAATACGTCTTGCACCGCGATTAACCTCAATGACTTCACCCGCTGCAGGAGCTGTGAATTTAATACCAGGATTTTTTTTGTCTTCAAAAAGTAACTGCCCTTTTTTGACAATATCACCCACTTGGACATGCATCGTGGGACGCATACCGTTGTATTCTTGCCCAAGGATGGCGACTTTCGTAACAGCAGGTCCTGGATAGACCCTCTGCTCCGGCGCGCCTTCAATAGGAAGATCTAAGCCTTTCTTGATTTTTATCATACGTAATTGACTACTCTAATTTAAAATACCAATTCTAATAAGCCTTTAGACTTGGTTGTCTGAAAGCTGATTAAAATTTGTTTCTTCTTGCCGCTCTCTTCAATGGTAAGTTGACTTCATCATAGTTAAATCAGTTGCTTACCACTACACAAAGCAAAACAAATTAACAGAAGCTAGAAAAAAGCTCCTTATTTTACAGAAATTACAACATAAAAGAACACGTAGTTCCTATAAGAAGGTCTACTCTGAACCGTGGTTTATAATTATTCTGTGTACACACAACATCACTGAGATAGTATTAGTAAAGAAAATCAAATACTCTTTGTCCATCTAGCAATGGAGCGGCGGTATTTTAGCATTAATGAGTGTGAAAAGGCTATGCCAATCATAGCAAAAACTGTATTTTCTTTGCTGCATTGTGAACAAAATTTTCCACTTCGCAATCGAATGAAGCTACCATTTACTCGCACAGAGCCTATGATAGCTTCAAATATTGGGGTTTTCATACTCGCTAAATACGCGTTGTAACCCTATCTAGGTATTGTAAAGATAATTACGACCAATTTACTACGTGATTAACATCGGCTTCATAATCAACACCTTGAATGTCAAATCCAAATAGCGTTAAGAACTCGTGATGATAACCCGCATAGTCACTTAAATCGTGGAAGTTTTCTTGTGTAACCTGATCCCATAATGACTTTATTTTCGCTTGAGTTGCATCATTCGTTTCTTTGTCTTCCATATGATAGCGATTCATATTATCCACGGGAGGATCGCTGGCATAAAGACAATGAGTGTAAAGACCTTCTATTTGCTCAATGCAACCTTCATGAGTGCCCTCAGCTTTCATTACTTTGTAAATCAAAGAAATATATAACGGCATTACTGGAATAGCAGAGCTTGCTTGAGTGACTAACGCCTTCAAAGAAGATACGTTTGCAATTACCTTATTATTTTTTAACTTATCGACAATCGCCGTTGCGGCTCGATCTAAATCTTCTTTAGCTAAACCGATGGTTGCTTGTCCATAAATAGGCCAAGTAAGCTCTTTACCGATATAGGTATACGCAGTTGTTTTCGCTTTTTGAGATACCACACCGGCGTCGTTCAGCATTACTAACCAACGTTCCCAGTCTTCGCCGCCCATGACTTTTACCGTTTGATCGATTTCATCCTGATTGGCCGGCTCTAGTGTTATTTCATGAACTTGGTCTTTGTCGGTATCATATGTTTTGGTTGTATAACCTTTTCCAACGGGCTTAAGTGTCGATTTATAAACTTCGCCAGTATCTGGATCTGTTCTTCTTGGGGACGCTAAGCTATAAATAATCAGATCAACTGAACCTAAGTCTTTCTTTATTTTATCAATTACAGCTATTTTCATATCGTCAGAGAAAGCATCACCATTCATTGTTTCAGCGTACAAACCTTCGGCTTTAGCTTGGTCATGGAAAGCAGCCGTATTATACCAGCCGGCAGTGCCTGTTTTGCGCTCTGTCGGCTCTTTTTCAAAGCAGATCCCAAGGGTTTTTGCACCATAGCCAAATGCAGAGGTAATTCGAGACGCTAATCCGTACCCAGTTGAACAACCAATCACCAGTACATTTTTAGGACCATCGAGTTCTGATTTGGTCTTTACGTCTTGCGACTTTACATAGTTGATTTGGTTTTCAACGCTCTTTGCGCATCCAGCAGGATGAGCATTAGTGCAGATAAAACCTCTAATT
Source organism: Glaciecola sp. (assembly GCA_047637355.1). Taxonomy (GTDB): domain Bacteria; phylum Pseudomonadota; class Gammaproteobacteria; order Enterobacterales; family Alteromonadaceae; genus Glaciecola. The sequence continues at coordinate 48,992 of JBLIKA010000001.1, forward strand.
TTTGGCTTAATGACCATAAAAACTTCCTTTTTTATCACGCATAAAAAAACGCGCGATTGATTAATTTGCTAATTTAAGTAGTACTTATAACTCAGCATTCTACGCAAAATTAACGGTTATATCTAACATACGCGCGTATTCTAGTTCCATTTTACCGATAAACAAATCAGATCAGATAGAAAGTCTACTCTCTATTTTCATAATACTCTTGTTCTGAAACCTTATGGTAGGCTTTTACTTCTTGGAAGAAAGCATCATACGACGCATAAATCCGATCAAAGTCTGCATCACCGGCACGCTCTTGTTTTATTACTTTTGCAGTGGCCACTTTCAATGCTTCGATGACATCTTCAGGCAATGCGCGAAGCTCGGTACCATACTCTACCAGTTGCTTCAGTGCATTCGGGTTTCTTGCGGTGTATTCATCTAACATGTCCTGATTCGCGGCACGCGTGGCAACTTCGACAATTTTTTGCAAGTCTTTTGGCAATGCATCAAATGCCGCCTTGTTAACAGTAAACTCGAGCAATGTACCAGGCTCATGCCAACCGCTGTGGTAATAATACTTGGCCGCTTTGTGCAGACCAAAGGCTAAGTCGTTATATGGACCAACCCATTCAGTTGCATCTATTACTCCCGTTTGCAATGCCGTAAACAATTCGCCACCAGTGAGCGTTATAGGTAAGCCCCCAACCTCCTTAAATACTTCTCCACCCAAGCCAGGAATACGCATCTTTAGGCCCTGAAAATCGTCTAAATTATTAATTTCTTTTTTAAACCAACCGGCCATCTGAGTTCCTGAACTTCCACCTGCAAATGGAATAACACCATACGGTGCATATAATTCACGCCATAATTCCATGCCACCGCCGTAATGCAGCCACGCATTCATTTCGGTCGCATTCATACCAAATGGAATAGCACTAAAAATTGGCGCAGCTGGCATTTTACCTTTCCAGTAATACGCGCCTGCATGACCCATTTCTACGCTTCCACCCGACACAGCATCAAATACTTCAAAGCCAGGAACGAGCTCACCAGCACCATAAACTCTAACTTCTAAGCGACCGCCAGACATCTCGTTCACATATTCTGCGAAGGTTTCCGGTCCTTTGCCCAAACCAGGAAAGTTTTTTGGCCATGACGTCACTAATTTCCACTTTATGGTTTCAGCGGGCGCTTTAATAATGTCCGTTGTCGCATTTTCTTCATTCTTGCCGCTGCAAGAAGCAATGGCGAACATAGCCGCAGCAGCACACAACAAACTAACTGACTTTTTCATTTTTATTCTCCCTTAAAAACTAGACTAGTTGCCGCCATAAATAACAGAAGGCAACCATGTAATAATGCCTGGCCAAATGGCCATAATAATTAACAAAAAAAGTTGGATAACAATAAAAGGAATCACACCTTTATAAATTTGCTCAGTCTTGACTGTATCGGATGTGACGCCCCTAAGATAAAACAATGCAAAACCAAACGGAGGCGTTAAGAAACTGGTTTGCAGATTTACAGCGATCATAATGCCTAACCAAATAGGATCGAGGCCCATCACGAGTAAAATAGGCGCAATAATTGGAACAACGACGAAGGTGATCTCAATAAAATCGAGAATAAAGCCAAGTAAGAAAATGACCACCATTACTAGTAACACGGCGGTAAATAAACCACCAGGTAAGTCTGCAAAGAACGCTTGTAACAGCTCTTCACCGCCAAAACCACGGAAAACGAGAGAAAATATTGACGCTCCAATAAGGATCAAAAAAACCATTGATGTGACTTTTGTGGTCTCGCGCACCACGTAGTTAGTGTTCCCTATATTAATTTTCCTTTTTAACAATGCAAGAAATACCGAACCAATGGCGCCAACACCAGCTGCTTCAGTCGGTGTTGCTTTGCCCGTTAATATCGAGCCTAAGACAGCAATGATCAGTAATAATGGAGGTACTAAAGCAATAAGAAGCTCTGTTAAGTTAGCGTGCTCATTTTCCTGACCATGCGCTGGCACCTGGGAAGGACTAAACTTACTGACCGCCCACAAATAAAGTAAGTAAAAGATAACAAGAATAAGCCCAGGAACAATCGCACCTACAAACAAGTCGCCGACAGACACACTTTCTGGAGAGAATATCCCCATATCAAGCTGTGCTTTTTGATACGCACTAGATAAAACATCACCGAGCAGTACTAATGCAATGGAAGGTGGAATAATTTGCCCTAGCGTTCCCGTTGCACAAATAGTGCCCGTTGCTAGAGATGGTGAATAACCGCGTTTCAGCATGGTGGGTAATGAGAGTAAGCCCATTGTAACTACTGTAGCGCCAACAATGCCGGTGCTCGCCGCGAGTAACATGCCCACTAACACGACTGATACACCCAAACCTGTTTTAAAACGCCCTAACAGACCTGACATCGCTACCAGCAGCTCTTCAGCAATTTTGGAGCGCTCTAATACCACGCCCATGAAAACAAAAAGCGGAACAGCGATAAGAGTTTGGTTATTTACAATACCGAATAAACGACTTGGTGTTGCTAACAAATAATTGCCGTCGAATACATCAAATAAAATACCAATGCCGGCAAAAACTAATGAAGTGCCAGCGAGAGTCAACGCGACAGGGTAGCCGAACAATAAAAAGAGGCAAACCACAAGAAACAGAACAAGTGAGAGGATTTCCACTATTTGGCTACTCCTGCCAATATTAAGCTTTGTTTAATGGCCTCCGAGACGCCTTGCAAGAGCATCGTGAGTGAAAATAGAAGAATAAACGTCTTCAACACATATAGAAAAGGAAGACCACCTGACTCCATAGACCCTTCAAGCGTTTGCCACGATTCGAAGACGTAATGCCAACTAACAACGGTAATGAAAATCATCACTGGCAATAACAAAAATAATGTACCAACTAAGTTAACCAGCGCTTTTCGCTTTTCACTGAAACCTCTATAAAAAACATCAACCCTCACATGACCATCATGTTGAAGAGTGTAAGCGCTACCAAGCAAAAAAACAGCTGCATGTAAATAAACGACTGACTCTTGCATGGCTATCCAGCCAAGGTTAAAACCGTAGCGCAAAACGACCACAGCAAATGTAACTGCCGCCATTAAAAACGTAAAATAGCTGACCCACTCACCAATTTTTTTATTGATCATATCAATTACTGCTGATACGGATAAAACGGAGCCGATTAACGACATGCCATATTCTCGCCTACTGGTCATTCTTTAATGAAATGTTAATAGATGCATTCTTGCATATATAAACGAGTGACGTTAAGTATTTTTAAATAGATTGCGCTTCAACTGAAAATGATTTTTTGACGGCAATCAAAGTCATAGCCATCTTATATAAAATGAAAGGGGCCTTTTGAGATTGTCGCTATACTAATAAATAACACCAAAAATGCCAACATTTCCTGCTCAACAGGTTACGTTGTGAGCACACTTACATACGCTTAACCGACTTGGAACAAGTCATTTATCGACGTTTTCCCCATTACATATCATTCACAGAAGCCACCCCCCTCAAATTTATGATAATTTCATTACCAGCAGTGAAGCGTTAAAATAACATGGTTCGAAAATGAAATTGAAATTGACTAGTATTTGCTCATTGTTTTAGACACAACGGATAGGATACAATACTTATATATTATTCGCAGTTAGCTGCTATGTTGAGTAAGTCAAAGATATCGTCTTTTTAAAGATTAGTACCAATGTAAAAAAGCTAAAAACCGAGTTAAATTGTTAGTTACTATTTAGTTGTGTTGTATAAATAAAAACAATTTACACCAAAAAGGGCAAAGGAATGAAAGTACTAAAAGTTACTCCCGCGATTATATGCTTAATGAGCAGCATAAGCGTCAATGCACAGCAGTTTCAAGATGCCGCAAGCATAGAATTCGGTAGTTTCGACGTTACTCCTACTCTCGATTTTGGGTTTCGTTATGATGACAACGTCATTCGCTCAAATGCGAATAAAATAAATAGCTGGTCACAAATTGTTTCGCCACAAGTGGTCATGTTAGACAGCTTTGGTTCGAGCCAAGTGCGCGTTGGCTATCGTTTGCGTAACGAGCAATTTTTTAGTAGTTCACAAGATAATTATACTGACCACTTTTTCAATGCAGCCGTTGACTTCGAACTAAATTCACGACATCGGTTAGATATAGGCATCGATTATACTGATGGCCATGAAGATCGAGGGACCGGTTTTTCAATCGGTAGAGCTGAAACGTTAGCCACCCCTGACAAGTTTAAGCAAAGCGAATTTGATATATTGTATTCTTATGGCGCTTTCAATGCCGACGGGCGTTTAGATATAAATTTTAATATTATTAATCGCGATTACGATTTAAACACACCTCAGTACTTGATTCGTGACAGAGGCTTTACCACCGTTGGTGGCACGTTTTTTTATCGAATTGGTGCAGTAACAGACGCTACTTTCGATGTTATCTATCGAGATGTTAATTACAAATTCGATTTAGATACATCATCACCACTGGATAGCGAACAAATTTCTTACCTCGTTGGTTTGAAATGGGAAGCGACGGCTGAAACCGCTGGTTTTGCCAAAATTGGCTATCAAGAAAAGAATTTTGATTCGCCTCTGCGTGAAGACTTTGATGGCATAGATTGGGCCGCTGGTATTATTTGGGAACCCACTAAATATTCAACTGTCGAAATCACCACGAACAACGATACGAATGAAACTAATGGTGAAGGTAATTTCATTCGTGGTCGCGATTACGCTGTAGAATGGCGACATGAGTGGTTGGGAAGATTACGCAGTTCAGCTTCATATACTTGGGGTACCGACCGTTATGAAGGCCAATCAAGTGAAAGTACCTTCGATATTCGTGAAGATGATTTAGTCAGATTTAGAGCTTCTCTATACTATCAATTTCGTCGTTGGATGAACATCGAAGTAGGTTATATTTACGACCAGCGCGACAGTAACCGTACAGTGATTGAATACGACCGCAATCAGTTTATAATAAATGCATTATTTACATTGTAGTCGTTTAAACTGAGGCACTTATGATATTGAAGTTACCTTTATTAATAAAATATTCAACACTACTATTTGTTTATCTAATCGCTTCCTGCTCAAGCGCACAGGCTCAGATTAGCAACGAATTGAGTCAATACAAACTTGGGGCGGGCGACATAGTAAGAATAACGGTATTTGGTCAAGAAGACTTATCTGTGCAAACTCGATTATCAAATATTGGTGCTATTAATTACCCCTTCCTAGGTGATATCAATTTAGTTGGACTTACCGTTAACGAAGTGGAAAACAAAATTGATAACGGATTACGTGGCGATTACTTAGTAAACCCGTCTGTATCTGTTACAGTCCTCGAATATAGACCATTCTTCATTGATGGTGCTGTAAATCGCCCAGGTGGCTACCCTTATCAACCGGGTTTATTAGTGAATAAGGCAGCTGCATTGGCTGGCGGTTTTACTGAGCGAGCATCAAGAGAAAAAATTATCATCGTTAGGAAAGTCACTGGCGTTGAAACTACCATTGAAGCTACTGCCTCAGACATAATATTGCCCGGCGATATCGTGACTGTGCAAGAACGCTTTTTCTAATTATAGAGACCTATATGTCGTCGCGTTCAAACCAACCAAATGAAGCAAAATTAAACGATTCAGATATCATCGATTTTGCCCAACATTGGATTACAATTAGAAGATATCTATGGCGCATAATCGGATTAGCCATGCTTTTGACTATATTCATTGCGCTTATAGTATTGTCAATGACACCGCGCTATATTGCGACAACATCACTTCTCATCGAGGCAGAGCAGGCTAATGTGCTCTCTATCGAAGAAGTTTATGGATTGGATTCAAGTAGAAAAGAATATTTTGAAACACAATACGAAATATTGCGCTCGCGTCACATAGCAGGGAAAGTGGTTGATGAACTCAAATTATATGATAACGACCTTTACAACCTCGATATTATTGAAAGTAAAAAAAGCGCTCTTGCCCAATACATCGGCGCGGTTGATCGTTTTTTAAAAAATCTACTCCCTTTTCTGCCGCAGTCGAAAATAGAAGTAAAAACCGAAAATGAATGGCTTTTAGCACGGCGGTCTTATGCCATATCTCAGGTGATCGAATATTCCGGTATTGCCCCCCTTAGAAACACACAGGTAGTCAATATATCCTTCGAAAGTTCGGACCCCAGCCTAGCTTCTGTCATAGCAAACACGATATCTGATGTGTATATAGAAAACTACCTAGAAAGTAAGCTCAACATGACTGCCAAAGCAACCGATTGGTTAAATGAAAGCTTACAAGGGTTGCGATCTAAATTAGATAAAGCTGAAATCAGTCTCGCTGACTTTTATGAGCGCGAGCAACTTGTTGATATCGATGGCGTGGTTGGTTTAGCATCAGAACAACTTCAGCAACTTAGCGACCAACTTATTGATGCACAGGTATTACTGCAACGTAACCAGACTATTTACGAGCAGGTTAATCAATCAGGGGCGGACTTTTCGTTACTCTCTAGCTTACCCGATGTACTAAACCACCCATCTATTCAAAATATTAAAATAGAAGAAGTGATTGCAGAAAGTAAAGTATCCGAATTTAAAGAAGTCTATGGTCCTAAGCATCCAATAATGGTTGCTGCTAACGCCGAACTTAATTCAGTTAAAAATAGCATTCGAAATCAAATCACAGTTCTAATTTCTGGTATTACAACAGAATTTAGGACGGCCGAAAATAAAGTGACTACACTGAAAAAAGACGTCTCTGTTGCAAAAAGTGAGTTTCGGAAACTATCTAGCTTAGAAAACCAGCGTAAAACACTACAACGCGATGTTGATACTAATCAGCAGCTATATAATTCATTTTTTACGCGCTTAAAAGAAACAGATCAATTAGGCGGCTTTGAATCAGCCAATGCACGCGTGCTAGATGCGGCACCTATTCCCATCGATCCAGCAAAACCTAAGAAAGGCTTAATTATTGCCACCGCTTTTGTATTGAGTCTCGGTTTAGGTGCATTTTTAGCTCTATCCCTAGAAGCGCTAAATAGTGGTATTCGTTCAGTTGATGACGTAGAACGAAAACTCGGTCAGCGCATGTTGGGGATTATTCCGTGGCAGTCACACAATAGAAAGCAAAATTTGCCTTTGCGTCATTTTTTCGATAATAATTATCATATGTTCAGTGAGTCAGTAAGAACATTAAGAACAAGTTTACAGTTATTGAATTTGGACAAGCCCTCTCAAACCGTTCTTGTCACCTCGAGTGTGCCACGCGAAGGTAAGAGTACTGTTTCAATTAATTTAGCTTTTGCTATAGGGCAACTTAATACAGTATTACTACTTGATACCGACTTGCGCCGCCCTACTCTCGCCAAACAATTTGATTTACCCGGTTTTCAACCTGGTCTCTCTAATTTAATTGCAGGTACGCACACACTTGAGGAGTGCATTGTGACCGACGAAAAATCAGGCATAGATTTGATTTGTGCTGGAAGTTTGCCTCCTAATCCACAAGAACTCCTTGCGTCTGAACAATTCAAGATATTAATGGTTAAGCTCAAGGCCAAATACGAGCATATTATTGTTGATAGTGCGCCAACCCAAGCAGTAAGTGACGCTGTTATTGTTTCCAAGGTTTGTGATTCAGTCGTATACGTGGTTCGCAGTGATAGCACTAGCGACAAAATTATCAACAACGGCTTGTCACGCTTTATGCAAATTGGCCACAGAGTAGATGGTGTAGTGCTGAATCAAGTTGACCTGAAAAAGGCTAAAAAGACTGGTGAATACTCTGGCTTTTATGATCAATACGGATATCAAAGTCATCCAGCGGAATCACAGAAGTCTTGATTGACCTACATAGCCATATATTGCCAGAAATTGATGACGGTGCTAAAACACTCGAAGATTCAGTCGCTATGGCAAAGCACTCATTTGAATCTGGTGTAACACATATGGTATGCACTCCGCATATTCATCAAGGTGTGTTCGAAAACAGTCTCAGCACTATTAAGCCTGCTTATGAAAAACTTGTTTTAGCACTTCAAGAACAACAAGTACCTCTAAAATTAGCGTTTAGTTGCGAAGTAAGAGTCACTCCCGACATACTGCGTTGGATAGAAGCTGAGTCTTTACCATTTATTGGTGAGTGGGAAGGTAAAAAAGCGCTGTTATTAGAATTACCCCATAGCCATATCCCTCCAGGTGTTGAGAATTTAGTGCGCTGGCTTTTAAAGAAAGATATTCAGCCGATAATTCCTCATCCTGAGCGTAATCGCGACATTATTGCTGATTACAACCGAGTCAACCTGCTGAAGCGAATTGGTTGTTTGTTTCAAGTTACCGCAGGTGCTTTTATAGGCCGCTTTAGCCAGCCAGTGCAGCTAGTCGCAGAGCGCCTGTTAGCGGATAACCTCATCACTTATGTTGCATCCGACATGCATAGCTTACACCGCAGGCCAAATGATATGTTGGCCTGCAAACAAGCGATTACAAACATAGCCGATAGCGAAACTGCAAACGCGTTGGTTTATGGTGTACCATCGATCATAACTAAAAACATAATTTGGCAATAGGTCTGTCGCTAAATCGAGCAGAATCAACGTCATGCAAATAAAAGCCACTCAAAAAATAAAATATACACTACTAACGTGTCGTAAATACTTGGTTGTTTTTTCGTTTGGTTTTATAGCGTTACTTGGTTTATACAACGCTGTTAATTATGGCTTAGCAAGTTTAAATTTCTACTCTGTAAAAAACACCGTCTCTACCTGGCCAGCCGATAAAAACTTGCACAGTGAAGCTGGATATAACAAAGCAAAACAATCTATTTATGAAGCCAGAAAACGACACCCAACGCACCCTTTGTATACTGACATTGCTGCACAAATATATGAATGGGGTGCCATTAGTGGTTACGAAGATACAACATCTGCACTTGAAGCCTCAAAGCGTTTATATGAGCAAGCAGCTACAATGCGACCTGTTTGGCCGGTGACCTATGCCTCACTCGCAATGAATAAGTGGCGATCAAATGAATTTGATACCCAATTGGCTAATTACTTAACGCTAGCGAATAGGTATGGTCCTAAAAAAGCAGAAGTAAATATATTATTTGTAGAAATGGGCTTGGCTTTATATGAAAGTAACCATCCATTTTATGCCGAGCTTAGACCCTATTTAAAACAACGGATATCACAGGGCATTCGCAACCCTCAAAGCCAGACAAGAGTAATGGCAGCCATAAAGCATTACAAAGCTAAGAGAACAGTATGCCGATGGATGAACAAAGAAGACAGATATATAAGCGATACGATTTTAAAGTGCCCAGAACGTTAATTTACAGCCTATAACGAGGTCTGCCGACATCGACGCAATTCTAAGCTACTTATAATCGTACTCAAGCTTATAAATATGACGAAATAACTTGCGTTTGCAAATGCTTGGAGAGGAAAGTCCACAGTCATATGTAAAAGCATTCCGATTATCACCATGCAACAGGCAAATGAAGCGCCTTTAAATATCGAATTGCGCCTGTATCGCATTACTCTAACGGCGTTATAGAAAGCAAAGCTCACCATCGCGACAAGAATGCCAACGCTAGGAACACCATACTCTATCGTCATCTGCAAAAAATCATTATGAGCTTGATCATAAAATGAATGAACGTCGGTAGTTTTATAAGCGGGAAAAGTACTATAAAAACTTCCGGCTCCAGTCCCTGTGATTGGAAAATCAAGCACCATAGGCAAGGCATCTCTTATCACCTCATCCCTACTTTCTTGTTTTAGCGACGTTTCAGCTAAGCGTTCTTGTACTTTATCTAAACCAAACCATGCACTCACAATAACAAGATCTATTACGAACATACTCAGGATTAAAATCGTTAACCCTTGGCTTCGCTGCTTCACTAAAAACAGTGCCATTACCCCAACTATGGTCATAGAAACGAAAAATGCCGTGTTGCCCATTCTTGAACGAGACATCACTAGGGCAATCACCATAATGGCCAAACTAATACGAATAAGCACCTTACTACCTAGCATCGCAGTAGCTATTGAGCGCATCCAATCTTTAGGGGAATTCAACTGTTCCTTCTGCAAACTGGTCACCATCAGCCCGATACCTGCCGCCAAACACATCATTAGGAAATTTGCATAGTGATTCCGATACACAAAACTTCCCGTCGCTGACTCGCTAACATCCAAGGCAAACAGCAAACTCTGTTGTCTGCCCAAGAGTATTTCTAATGCACCATAAATTGCTTGAAAAGTACCGGCAACAACCATAGTAGTCAACAAAAGCTTTATGCGTTTCTCGTCGTTAACTAATAGCAAAGTACAGACGAATAAACAAAAGTAAGCGACTAATTTATAGAAACTGATCGCACTTTGCCCAGGGTCAAGCGAAAAATAGAAAGTTGTTGCTTGTGCAACTACTTGGAGTTTGTAGGCGTTTGGCGAAATAAAAGCGACTAAAAATTCTGGCATTGGAATAATTTGTAAACTAGCAATAATGACAAATGCTAACCATAAATATACTATTTTGAGGTGTTTTCCCAAGCCAAGACACCTATTAGCTCGGTAATGTATGGCGCAGCCCATTGAGAGTAAGAATATGAGTATTTGAAAAAAACTCCAGGCCCAAGGTCTATTTGCTCCCAACGGAATAGGTAGCAAAAAAACGATAGCTAATAAGGCATAGAATAAAATAGTAGATGTTTTACTGTGCACTGTCTTTATTATTCTTTTATTAACAAAATACAAAAAAGCCCCTATCTGAGGGGCTTTGAAAAAGTAACTTACTTTACAATAGCAAAGCAATCAATATTAGTTTGTTGAAGCTGTTGTGTCACCACCACCAGCTCCACCCGAGCCAATTCCAGCGCCAATGGGTATGACAGGTCGAGCAACCACACCAGAAGCCGTAGCCAGAGATACACTAGATGGATCAGCTCCTGCTTGCAAAGCAGCAATTAGTGCATCATCAAGAGTCATGATGCCGGTCAAAGCGACTCCGTCTAATACTTCTTGTGCAAAATCAGGGTACAGTACAATACCCAATGTAATCACTTCGATAACTCGGTCTGGATGCTCTTCGATGAGGGTTTTAGTTACTTCAATTAAGCTATTTACAACGACCATTTCACGGTAAAACCCATTGGAAAGGGGGACATTAAATGCAACCGCAGACTTTGCACCTGGCGGAAGGGTCGTATCGTCTTCAGTCATTGACTGGACAATTGCACCAGAGATAGCTTGTGGTGTCGGACTTCCGTTATCCATTAATTGAACCACAGCATCATGCAAACGGTTACCAGGTTGTACCTCATCTCCAAACAAATATGTATTGTCAACTTGCTGTGCAATAGCAGAAAAAGCACTCACCGAGAGAAGCACTGCACATAAAATAAAACGACGCATTTTAAAATTCCTTAATTTTTTCAGGTGAGCCTCACCAGCCTCTACAATGTTAAATAGCATTGGTCGTTAAAGCAACACAATAATCATCAGCAAAACCAACCAAATGGGTAAACAATATTATTTTACATCAGCTTTAGTTGTAATTTTCATTGGGTGCACCAATATAATAGCCTTGTTGATAATCTATTCCCGCATTTTTCAGCCACTCAGACTCTTCAAGGCTCTCTACCATTTCAGCAATAATTTCAATATTCAATCCGTGTGCAATAGCGACAAGGGATTGCACAAACAACTGGTTATCTGGTTCATTTTGAATATGTCGAATAAAACGCCCGTCAAGTTTTAAATAGTCGGGACGAATATCTCGTAAATGAGTTATGCAAGCAAACTGCGCACCAAAGCGTTCGACCGTGATTTTTACACCAAGGTGCTTTAGTTCTTTAACAAAACCTGATAATTTATTTGTGTCATTAACCAATGCTCTTTCAGGAATTTCGAGTACTAATTTAGCGCAAACTTGACGGCTCTGAGACAACTTCGACAATAGCCATTTTTGAAAACCGGAATCTAACATAGAGATTCTCGAGATATTAATACCTGCGAGGCCTGTCGCTAACGGAATTTTTAACAGCGCTTCAGTTAAAATCAGTTTATCCAATTTTTCAGCATAATCGAGTCTAACAGATGCTGGTACCAATTGGGCCATAGGCAAAAATTCACTAGGCGAACGGTTAGGTAAACGCGCAAACCACTCTTGGTACAACACCTTACCGGTTTTTGAAACAATGGGTTGTTTCGCAAAATCCGCAGTGCCTGTATCAATTAAATTTTGAATTTTTTCACGCCAAGCTTCGTTTCCTTGGGTGACGCTAAGGCTGGATGACAACTGCCAACGAGTTGAGGCATTACTTGCTATGGCAAGTGCACTATCTACTTTTTCCATCGTTGCCTTTACGTCCTCCCCGCATAAAAACTCAGTTGCCCCCATGTGAGCGGTCCCTTGTCCATACTCAGTCTTCTCTAAACTTAAAAAAGTGGTTGATAGTTCTTCTAAAAGTGCAGTGCACTTATCTTTTGAGCAACCTTCTATAATCAATGAAAAGTCCGCGCCATTGAGACGATATAAATTGAAATGAGAAAACGATTGAGACGCTATTTTTTTGATTGCTTGAGTGATACTAATCAAATAACTGTCACCAACGTCACCGCCATAGACATTATTAACGTGCGCTAGACTGCTGCAGCGAACGATTAACAAGAAGCCTTGAGAATTCTGTTCAGAGTCCGTCAAAATTTGCCTCAATGCCAGTTCAAAAGCTCGTCTATTGCCGACACTGGTGAGTGAATCCGAATACGCAAACTGACGATACTTTTCTGATTGCTCACTTAGTTGTGTGAACATTTTAGATAACTTTGCTGACATGCGATTCACTGCATTTACAACAGTACTGAGTTCAGGGGTACTTGGCAGGTTTTTAACCGTTCCAAAATTTTTGTTGCTTATTGCCTCTACTTGCGAAGCCACATCAATTAACGGACGCGTGATAAGTCGGACCATAGTCCACACGAAAATCATTGCTAGGATAAAGATGGCAAAAACAACCCAAAAAGTATCTATTGCATTGCGCCATAATTGTTCGTATCCAAACCCTGGGTTACTAATCACTTCGAGAGTTCCAGCAATTTTCCAACCCGTATTAAGGTTAGTTGCCGCAACAGGTGCTTTTATCACAAACATGTTAATAAACCACTCAGGTACAGACTGCATCGCCTTAGGATTACCTTTGTCTAACAAAATTACACCATTTGGATCGGTCAATTGAATAGATTGGTAGTAGCCTCTGTCGAAAATGGCATTTGTCATAGTTTCGATAATGGGAATATTAGCCTCATCACCAACATATGGCGTAATAGATAATCCTAAAGAGGTGGCAGTGTCTTGGGCGTGCGAAGCCAATTGCTGCTGAATAAAGTCACGGGTATTATTCACATTCACCCAAAGAGTGCCTATAAACACTAAAAAGAGAACGACAAAAAAACCAATTCCGAATTGTTTCGCTAACGACATGCGTTGCTTCCTTCCTTAAAACACTGCGTTTGGTGTGATGTCCACCGTTTTCTCAAAATTATACTTGTAAACAAGATTACTGGTATCCCTGTTTCATGCGTTCAGTTAAATCCTGCCACAAGCTATTGTTATTTTTAGATTGTAGCCGTCTGCCCTGCCCTTGTGATTTTGCATGCCATAAGCCGTCACCATTAAAACTGTATATGGGAATTAAATCATGTCTTTGTGTTGCAGGTAATATCCGTTTATTTATATTGTCCAAAACAAGTGGCACCGACGTTGGAGTTTCATAGTATGCCAGTACCATATGTGCTTGGCGAGGTCTTGTGGCGGTTACGTACATAAGACGTAGCTTTTTGGATGGTATTCCTACCTCAATTAAGCTGAAATACTTAGCAATAGTGAAGTCTTCACAGTCACCTGCGTTAGTGGCTAGGAACTCAATAGGGGTTGCCCAATAATCATTTTTTCCCCAATGCTGTTTGTCATCTACAAAATCTATTCTATTAAAAAAGCGATTAATTTCAAAAAGCTGGGCATTGGCGGGTTGATTTTTTTGTTGCTCAAGAATTAATTGCCAGTCGCGGACTCTTGCTTCGGCGTCTTGGTTATAGCGACTTTTAACTAGGTTAAATAATTTTTCGGTGAACGTTATTTCAGACAGGGCGAGATTTCCCGACGTAAGAAGTAGGATAATGAGACACAAAAAGTGCAAACTGCATTGTTTAGTTGTCACAAATGCCCTTGTTAATTATGGCATGCTCTCAAGATAAATATAACGATTTCAATATGTAGCATATCTAAACCACTCAGGGCTATATTCAAGTTTATCGAATATTTTTCTCTTTATTTCATTAAACCCTAATTATCCAATGATCAATAATCTGTTATTCTATACATGCGAATGTAAAAATATGCGCTCGTATGGATAACATAACCTGAGACACAGTTAATATAGTGTTATAAATGGAAACTGACGCTGAAATATAGAGAAAATAGCATCAAATTGTGGGATGTATCGGAAAAGAATGGAATTAATCAAAAACCAAAATATTGTTTTCGTGATCAATTCACTCGAGGGTGGCGGTGCCGAAACAGTAATATGTAATTGGTTAACTGAAATGGAAACAATTTTTATCCAAAGTCACTCAAAAGTGACTTTGCTATTGCTTGACGACCTACCTGAAGCCAACCCTGTACCTGCTTACGTTAATAAGATTACTTTGCACTCTCAAGGTAAAATATTCTCAAGTTATGCAAGCGTAAAAAGCGTTATTGTTATGAGCAAACCGGACATTATATTTAGCTTTTTAAACAGAAGTAATGTGGTTTGTACTATTATTGGTCGACAGCTGAATATTCCTACAATTATTAGTGAGCGAGTCAACACATCACAACACTTTGATAACTCTTTGAAAGGTAAATTAAGTAAACTAATTGTTCGGATTGTTTATCCTAAAGCGAGCAAAGTAATCGCCGTTTCAGAAGGTGTTCGCCTTGATCTTATCGCCAACTTTAGAATTCAGAGCGAGCGTTGCATCGCACTGCAAAATGCATACAATACTGATAAATTAATAGAAAAATCAAAAATTGAGATTCAGCCAAATATAGCTGAAAATAGTTTTATTATTGCTATTGGAAGACTGCACTCAATTAAAAACTTTGAGTTATTAATTAATGCTTATGCGCAAAGTACTATCAGTATTCCCCTTTTGATATTAGGCGAAGGTCCATTAAGACATAAACTGCAAAATCAAATAAATTCATTAGGCTATGCCGATAAAATCATTCTTAAAGGCTACCAAGCAAATCCTTATCCTTATATTCAAAAAGCAGCTTTTATGGTGTCTACTTCAAATGCTGAAGGATTTCCGAACGCTATTGCAGAAGCTCTCTGCCTGGGCACACCTATTTTAGCGACTAATTGCGATTCAGGTCCTGCAGAGATGTTGGCCGATGATGTTTATTTTACAACAACGGATGCTGAAATTGTTAAATACGGCGTACTTTGCAAACCTAAATCTATTGATGCTGTAAAAAGAGGTCTACTTTTAATGGCGGAAATTGAGAAATCGGGAGCGTATCGTGAAAAATTACAAGCAAGAGCCCGCATGTTCTCTTTCGATATCGTTCGGTTTACTTTAATTAGTGAAATAAACAATTTGGTAAAACTCAAATGATATTCGAGGTTACCAAAGTATTACTCACTATTATTTCTTTTTGTATTTTAATGAAAGGTATAAACACTTCTCCTAATAAGTATGTTCAATTCTTACTGCTTGCATTTTGGTTACGGTTCTTTCTAGGTGCATTTCATCAATTCACATATGTCCCTGTAATCGGGGCATTTTCACTCACCGCTTTCTTTTCAATTCTCGTCGCTGCAGTCGGGCTTTTAGTAATTCCTAAACGAACACTTCTTCTGAAGCAGCTAGTGCTACTCTATATATTTTTCATCACGATTTTGCTGAGCGCCATATATAATGGACTCTGGTCAGGGTTTATTATCGTATTAATCAAATGGGTTTATTTTTTAGTTATCACTTGTTGCCTTTACCTTGCGATCAATCGAAATGGAATAACAGCAACCTTTAAACCATTATTGCTTGCCTTTTTCTTGCCTATTTCATTGCAAATTGCATCCATATTACTAGGCGCAAAAAAAGTCACTGACAATGAAGGGGCTGCATACAGTTACATCGGTGGATATTTTCATGAATCGGGTTTTTCAATGATTTTGGTCGCCTTCTTAATCATTTTAAGCCTGTTAAAAAAAGAAGACATTCGGTTCCAAACTCTATTATTCCTTATAGGCACTATCGGTATATTTCTAACCAATTATAGGACTACTATCATCGCGGTATTACCCGTTTTACTTATTTTCTTCTTCAGCAAAGCAGAATCCAAAATAGAACAAAAATATCATCCATTTTTCATTCTCGCATTCGGTTGCTGTTCACTATTTTTGCTTTCTGTTTTTTTTACCTTTAATCAGGAAAGATTCGCCGACATAGGTATTGTATTAGGAAGTATTGAGAATTTAATCAAAGCCCCCTTGTACTATACTGAACTAGAGAAAGACCTGTTTTCTGAACGTCTTTATATTTGGTCTCAATATCTTTCAGCATTTTTTGCAGCCGACACGTGGACTCATATTTTTGGTTTTGGTCCAGAGTCATATATAGGAAGATTTGAAAAATATGCTCACAACACATTTGTTTCATTTCTGTATGAATTTGGCTATCTTGGGTTCTTTATTTTTATCATTTTTAATCTTATCTTATTAAAAAATGCGTTTTTACTAAGGAATAAAGCGATATCCTTAAGGATATTTTATTCTCTAATTGGATTTTTAACTTTAAACTTAGCAACAATGCCATTGTGGGCTCTAGAAGGAATGATTATCTACGCAATTTTAATTAGCGTGATTCTTTCTAAAAATGCTGTGGGGCGCGTGTGAAGTGTTCGAGCACCATCATCATATTAGTGGCAGCTAAGACCCTAGCTAGTCAATTAACTGTAAAATCTTGACATTTTTATAAGTAATAATTTCTAAACCGAGGGAAAGATAAATTGAAAGTTTGTGCTGTAGGACTCAGAGGTATCCCCGAAATAATGGGGGGTATAGAAACTCATTGCGAACAACTATATACAGAATTATGTAACGAAGTAAAAGATATCGTCATATTAGCTCGGTCACCTTATGTTAAGAGTGAGTTTAAATTTAGAGAAAACGTTAGAGTTATTCCCATTTTCACTACCAAAAATAAAATATTAGAAACCTTTTTACATACTTTTATTTCTATTTTTTATGCTCGCTTAATTATCAAACCAGACATCCTTCACATTCATGCAATTGGTCCAGCTCTATTTACTCCGCTAGCAAAGTTGCTGGGGCTAAAAGTTATCGTTACTCATCATGGAAGCGACTATAACCGGAAGAAATGGAACAGGTTTGCAAAAAAGATACTTCAGCTAGGCGAATACTTAGCAATTCAGTATAGCGATGAATTAATAGTAGTTGGAGCAACGTTGACGAATGAATTGAAAGCTCGATATCCGTCCAAAGCACATAAAATAAGCTTTATTCCCAATGGCTGCCCGCGCTTATTTCTTGATAGCGATTTAGACAATGTCAGCATTCCAACTGATATTAATGTTGAAGCAGGAAAATATATTCTGTTTGTTGGCCGACTTGTACCAGAGAAGGGCGTTCATGATTTAATAAAAGCTTTCTCTATCGCAAGTCCAGATGACACAAAACTGCTTATTGTGGGTGGAACACATTTCGAGGATCAATATTCAAAAGACCTAATGAGCCTTAGTACTGATAACATCATTTTTGCAGGAAGAAGAACAGGAAAACAGTTACTCGCTATTTATCGTTTAGCAAAATTATTTATCCTTCCCTCTTATCATGAAGGCTTACCAATAGTTGCATTAGAAGCATTGAGCTTAAGTGTGCCTACTTTACTTAGTAATATTTCTCCGCATACCGATATAGGACTAAAGACCGAAAATTACTTTGAAATTGGGAATATACATGAACTATCAAAAAGGTTGCTTTTACCATTTCCCAAAGCAATAGATAAAGGCCCTATTCTTCGGAAGTATAATTGGACAAATATTGCAAGAGAGACAAAGCTACTTTTAGAGAAGTGTAATAGGCTGTAAATAATGGAAAAAAAATATTAATTAACTAATTCGTCATTACTAGTTAATTTTTTGCAAAAATGAATCCGGATATCTGTAGCTCAAATTATCAGCGTTGCTTGCGGAATCGAATTAACTGCTTATCTTCAAAAAAAATTTAAATATCAAAATAGTAGGTGCTATTTAAGTTGAAATTTCAATCTACCGTCATATTACTGTAAATAGCAATCTGATATTATGAGGAACAATTAATAAAATACTGTCAGATATTCATGTCTATCGGTTTTAGTGAAACTCAAGCAAATATTAGTATCTCAGTAATTATAATTACCTGTGAACGCCCTGATTATTTAGCACTAGCTCTGAACAGTGTATTGCAGCAAATACATCAGCCAGTAGAAATAATTATCATCGACGATTGCTCTGAGGCAGACTACAAGTCTGTTTTGAAAAGTTTTAATGACCAGCGTATTGTGTATTATCGTTGTAAAGAACGTTCTGGTGCAAATTCTGCAAGAAATAGGGGCATTGGGCTATCAAAAGGTAAAGTGCTCGCATTCTTAGACGATGACGATATTTGGAATGCAACTTTCTTGCAAGAACACCATAAAGAGTATGTAAATAATGCAGAAGCCGTTATTTGCGGGTACAGTATTATAGATAACCCATCGAAACGAAAAATTAACCCGCTAACGAAAGTAACTGAAGATGAACTTCGCAAAGGTAATACTTTTTCAGGGATGAGCGGTTTTAGCGCATTGAGAGAGCTTTTGCTTGAAATACAATTTGATATAACGCTAAAAAACAGTCAAGACTGGGATTTATTTGTGAGAATAACGCAACAAAAACACCTATTCATAAATCTTCCAGTGCCACTTTTTCAGTATAGAAAAGATTCTGAGAATGGGATCACGTCAAAAGCAAAAGCAATATCGATTGCTGCTTCACATAATCGATTGAGGTCTGCATATAAGCACAGAGAATGGCTAGGAGAAAGTAACTTTAATCAACGAGTAGCGGATCACCTATTGAGTTTTATCGGACAAAAGCAGAATAAACTCCGATGGCTATTAGAATCAATTAAGTTAGCCGGCTTTATAGCAACTTTTATAACATTGAAAAAAAAATTAGTAAATTCACCATAAAGGTTAAGCCGTGTCATTAAAAAAGAAGGCAGCAAGCGGTTCGATGTGGAACTTTCTAACTACATTTGCAGCCAACATTATAGACTTTATGGTTTTTGCCATACTTGCACGGCTGCTGTCGATAGAAGATTTTGGCTTACTCGCTTTATGTCTGCTAGTCATTGAAATCGCAAATATTTTTACCAATATTGGCGTGAATCAAAATTTGATACAAAGACATAAGTGGGATGATACGTTTGCTTCAAGTACCTTCGTATTTATTGGTTTACTATCTCTTTGTGTTAGCCTCTTGGTCGGTCTGGTTGCTGCTCCACTTGGATTATATTTACATTCTGAAACGGCATTTCATATTTTACTTACGCTGTCGATAGTTCCTTTTGTGGTTGGTCTTCAATCAGTTTTTGCAGCTAAATTGGAAAGAGAGTTTAGAAACAAGCGAATTGCAGTAATCAAATCTACCTCCTCTATTCTCAGCGGCTTATTGGCGATTATTTTAGCACTGGTCGGTTTCGGTATTTGGTCTCTTGTTATTGGCCGTCTAATGCAAAGTTTCATAACCTTGTTTGGCTTGTTCGTATTCACCCGCTTTACACCGACACTGACAATTAAAAGGGAACATATTTCAGAACTATTTGTATTCTGTTTGCCGTTGATGTGGATTGCAGTATTGAATTACTTAAACAAAAAAGCAGCAAACTTGTACACAGGTTTTATTTTGGGCACCGTCGACTTTGCTTTAATTTCCGCAGCTACCAAAGGATATGAAGCCTTATCTCAATCGACCATATTACCAATTAATAAAATGCTGGTCCCTGTTTTATCTAGAATTGAAGAAGAAAAAAGAATCGAAGCTTTTTACAAAATTTTAGGTATTACATCTATTTTTGTTCTACCTGCATTTTTAGGATTAGGAGCTATAGCGCCACAATTTATTGAGCTTGCTTTTGGAGAGAAATTCTTGCCTAGTGCAACCTTATTAACAATAACAACATCAATAATACTAGCAAATGTGCTAATTTGGTTTTTACCAAATTTACTCATATCTATAGCTCAAACCAAAGCCGCTCTGACCTTAAATTTAATCAATGTTTCAACTGTTTTAATAGTAGGTATAGTAACTGTTTGGTTTGGAGTGGAAGTAATGCTAATTAGCATTACAATTGCTAGCTATCTGATCGTGCCATTAAAGGTTAAGGTGGCCCAACGGCATATAGATATTAAGCTACGTACTATGATAAAAATAATTACTCCGGGAGTAATTGCTTCTTGCGTTATGTTTTTATCTATCAAACTTAGTGCTAATAACCTTCAATGGTTATCAAACAGTCTCCCCTTAGAGTTGCTTGTTAATATATTAATTGGAGGTGTCACATACACATTGGTACTAACGATATTCTTTTTTAATACGTCTAAGCAAATATTGGCGGAAGTCAAAAACATAGTAACTAAAAGCTGAATTGTTTCTATTGAGTGGGACGCTCTCATCAAAATATAGTTATAAACGCAAAAAAAAGGGCTAGCAACGCTAGCCCTTAATAAATAATAAAACATCTAGGGCCTAACCTGACCCACACCATTTACCAAATACTTCTCAGTGGTTAACGATTCCAAGCCCATCGGCCCGTAAGCGTGTAGCTTGGTGGTCGCAATGCCAATTTCAGCACCTAAGCCAAGTTGGCTTCCATCGGAAAAGCGTGATGAAGCATTTACCATGACTACCGACGAATCAACTGTGCGTTGAAACCGTTTAGCTGTTATTTCGTTTTTAGTGCAAATCACTTCTGTATGATTACTTCCAAAACGAGCAATATGTTGCATAGCCCCTTCTACCGTGGGCACGATGCGAACTGCTATTTCTAAATCTAGGTACTCTTCACCGAAGCCTTCCGTTTCAATTACGGTTGGATTATTGAAGTACTTACTTGAGTTTTCGCAGCTATTCACTTTTACAGAGTGATCTTCTAAAATAGCGCTTACACTACTCAAAAACTCTTCTGCAATGTCTTCATGTACTAGCAAGCCTTCTAGTGCATTGCACACGCCTGTTCGTTGAGTCTTACCATTAACAAGCAAATTGATACCCGATTCAATGTCTGCATCTTTGTCTATATACAAATGGCATACACCTTTGAAATGCTGAATAACGGGTATTTTGCTGTTTTCAGTAACGTAATTAATTAAACCTTCACCACCGCGCGGTATAATTACGTCAATATAATCTTTTTGCTCCATGAGTTCTTGCATGAGAGCCCTGTCAGCGTTCGGCACTACTGAGATTAACTCTCTCGGTAAATTGTGCTTTTCAAGCACATTCTGCAGGATAGTAGCGATATATAAGCTGGATGCTAATGCTTCTTTACCACCACGCAAGATGGCAGCATTACCTGATTTAAAACATAAACCGGCTGCATCAGCTGTTACGTTCGGGCGGGCTTCAAAAATCATGCAAACCACACCTAGAGGCACTCTCATTTTTCTGATTTGTAAACCATTCGGCCGAGTGCCTAAATCTCTTTCGACACCAACAGGGTCTGCCAATATTGCGACTGTTTCAAGTCCTTCAGCCATTGCTTCAATACGTTCTTGATTTAGCGTAAGTCTATCTATCATTGCATCAGGCAAGGTATTGTTCTTAGCATTAACCAAGTCTTTACCGTTTTCTTCAATGATCCCTGTTGCATTGTCACGCAACGATTTTGCCATATCAATGAGCACAGCATTTTTAACTGCCTCGTCTAAAACTGAAAGAACTTGTGCTGCTTCTGCTGCTTTTCGTGATAAATCTTTAATTAAACTCATTCGTCCTCCAGTAGGGCTATATTACTATCTGATATTATTGGACCAGTGGTATCTTGAAACTTACTGGCAAAAGCTTGATCATCTTGTTCTGTAATGAAACTGAGCAAACAACTACTATAATTTGACTTAGCTTTTGCTAGTCTAGTACCGTCGTCTTTTCTTACCAAAATGGTATCACCGACAGCAAAATCGCCGTTTACAGCAATAATTTCGTTGCTAGTAAGTTGTTCACTGTCACCGTCAAGCTCAGTATCAAAATCGTTTTCCACCACAAGCTCACCTTGTGCAGTTGACGTATGTGTCATCCAATGCAAATGGTCATTCATCGGTTTTTTATCTGGTGAAAAACGCGTACCCGGGTTTTTACCATTTAGTAATGTATTAAACGTTTGCACAGTAAAACCGTTAACAATATAGGTATCAATGCCATGAGCTACAGCTTTTTCAGCTGCTTGTATTTTAGTTTTCATGCCACCCGTGCCTACTGAACTTGTTGCCCCGCCCGCCATTGCAAAAATTTCATCGGTAATATTGGGAACATTCGAAATCAATTTAGCATCAGAATTCTCATGTGGATTGCTATCATAAAGGCCATCGACGTCTGAGCAGATGACTAAAGTATCTGCATCTGCTGCTGCGGCTACCATCGCTGACAAGTTATCATTGTCGCCAACTTTGAGTTTATCGGTAGTCACGGTGTCGTTTTCGTTTAAAATAGGCAGTATTCCATTTTCAAGTAAACTAAAAATCGTTTCTTTAATACTGACGTAACGCTCGCGGTCTCTTAGATCACCATGGGTAACTAGGATTTGGGCTGTTGGAAAGTCAAATAACTTATCCCACGTTGCCATCATCTCCATTTGGCCGGCCGCAGCCATCGCTTTCTTAACTGCGATTGAGGGCTTAACGCCTTCTTCTTGTTCTTTGAAAAAGTGTGCACCTGCAGCAACCGAACCTGATGACACCAACACAACTTCAATTCCCATTGATTTGCAGCGCACGACAAATTGCGCAATACCTAGTAAATAATGACTACTACAACCATTTTGGTTAGGCGCAATTAACGCACTACCCACTTTTATAACAATTCTCTTCCAGCCAACCAAACTCATTTGTGTTTCCAAAATTAATAACTCTTTTTTTGTAGAGCAGCATTCGCTTTGTGTATGCTGCTATTTTATGAAAATAATGAACAAGTTCGCTCATGCCGAGGTTACGGCTAAGGCTATTGGAAAAACCCAATAACCTAGAAAGAACTCAATAGAATTTTTGATGCCATGAGAATTAGGGCATCTTATTTTTTAAACAGTCACGTTGGGGAGTGTGCGCCGCCGAATGCAGGGGAATGCATATATGCAGATTGAACAGTCGTGTTGCGCTTTTTGAATTGGGTCATCGCTGTGTTGTGACCTTTTTTCGTAACCATAATATTTAAATCGAACTCAATTAATTAGATGTCTACGTATATTATTGACTATTTTAGGGGTAAAAAGCAAATAAATATAGCATAAGTGGCCTATATCAGAAGTTAAGTTCGTGTTAATGGATAGATTAATAGGTTGATATCGAAGTATTTCATTCCATTATCGGATGAATTTAAAACAACTTAGTGCAAATAAGCCCTTTTTTATTCAAAAACCGGAATGAATTCTCTTTTTTCGATAGCGTTCTAATTAATAACAATAAACTATAAAGAACGATAGAATAAGATGACAAATACTTGACCTATTTGCGCCTGTAACCGGACTAATCGTCAGAAACTCAAAGAAGCTGAGTCGAGGTTCAAGTCTAATTAGGTTGTAGTAGTTGTTCATTCTAAAAAAAAGGAAGCAAACTTGCTTCCTTTTTTTTGGTATAAATCGCTTAATGACATATAAAGCTACTAAAACTCAATACATCATTAGTTAGCAATGATTATGCAATAATATCTAACAACTCAATGTCAAATATTAATGTACTAAATGGGCCTATTGCGCCGCCAGCACCTTGCTCACCGTAAGCTAGGTCATGAGGTACATATAAACGCCATTTTGAACCAACAGGCATCATTGTTAATGCTTCTGTCCAGCCTTTAATAACGCCACCTACTGGAAATTCAGCTGGTTGGCCACGCTCATATGAGCTATCAAAAACGTCGCCATTTATAAGCGTACCATGATAGTTCGTGCGCACTGTTGATGCAGCTGTCGGCATGTCGCCAGTGCCCGCAGTTAATATTTCATACTGCAAACCAGATTCGGTAATAACAATTCCTTCGCGTTGGCCATTCTCTTCTAAGAACTTAATGCCTTCTTCAACGGCACCGGCAAATTGTTCTTGCTTGGCAGCTTGCATACGTTCGTGAATTTCGGTAAACGCCGCACGCAAATCGTTATTATCAACTTGTGACTGGGCACGGCTAAAACCGTCAGTTAAACCAGTTAATACTGTCTCTACATCTAGACCATCGAAAGGGTTTGATGCAAGTTGCTCACCCATTTGATAACCGATACCGTAACTTGCTTGTGATTCTACTGTTGAATACTTATCTGACACAGTGTCTCCAAAATAGTAATTTTATAATATGAATTGTAAGTGCTTATTTCTCGCGTAGCTTAACACATTCTATAAAGCTTTAAAATTGACGGCTTATGCTAACGAGCATTAACTTATAAATCTTAGAATTAGACTTTAGGCGCAATGATGAGTATCTTGTGAACAACGCTTTTATTTAAGGAAAACAGGAAAAATGAACGATTCGTTCGACGCACAATTAAAGGACACTGTACGTTATTTGGGTGCAACACTTGGCGAAACTATTGAAGCTGAATTAGGCAGCGAATGGTTACAAAAAATCGAAAAAATCAGACAGGATGGTCGCGATTCATATGCAAATGTTACTCAAAGCACAGACAATCTTACTGCCTTATTTTCTAGTTTAGACAATCAATCTTTATTGACCATTGGTCGAGCGTTTGCTCAGTTTTTGAATTTAGCTAATATTGCTGAACAGGAATACAACAGTGCGAACCAGCGCGATGAGTCATTGGCCACGTCACTCGGAAAAATTAAATCCATGGGTGCTAATAAAGAAAAAATGCTCTTAGCCATTAAAAATTTAAACATTGATTTAGTGCTGACCGCTCACCCAACAGAAGTGACACGACGCACCCTTATTCACAAACACAGGCAACTAGCTGCACAATTAGAGGCTCTTCATGCCAGTGATTTAAGCGATAGAGCGCGCCAAAGAATTAAAATGCGTATTGCGGCATTAATTAGTCAAGCATGGCATACCGAAGAAATTCGTTCCGTACGCCCAACGCCGGTCGATGAAGCACGTTGGGGCTTTTCTGTCATTGAAAACTCCCTTTGGGAAGCTGTGCCAGAATTTTTACGCGAACTTGAAGAGTATCTTCAAGCAGAATTCGATATTGCATTGCCATTAGATGCCAAAACCGTTCAATTTAGCTCTTGGATGGGCGGAGATCGCGACGGTAATCCATTTGTGACATCAAAAGTAACAGAAGAGGTGCTAAAGCTCGCTAGGCGCCGGGCTGCCAAACTATTCTCATTAGAGATGGATGAGCTATATATCGAGCTATCCATGAATGACTGTAATGACAAATTACGCAGTATGGTCGGCGACGCAAAAGAACCTTATAGAGCAGCACTTAGGGGCATTGGTAATAAGTTAGAGAAAACGAGTACCGGCGTTCTTCCCATCGAAGAATGGGTATCGAGTAACGATGAGTTATTAATACCATTGCTTTGCTGTTATGAATCATTGCATGAATGCGGTATGGCGGTGATTGCAGAAGGCGCGTTGAAAGATGCCATTCGTCGAGTGCACAGCTTCGGCGTTAACTTATTAAAATTAGACATTCGACAAGATTCTGATCGCCATGCCGATGTATTCAGCGAGCTAACACGCTATTTGGGTCTAGGTGATTATGCTCAATGGAGCGAGGAAGATAAACAAGCATTTTTATTACGCGAGCTTAGCTCAAAACGCCCTCTTATTCCACGAAGTTGGAAACCTAGCGAGGAAGTGCAAGAAGTATTAGATACTTGCGGTGTTATCTCCCGTCACGGCCAAGAAAGCTTCGGCATATACATCATATCGATGGCACGAGAAGCTTCTGATGTAATGGCTGTACAATTACTATTAAAAGAAGCCGGCGTGAGCTGGCCAATGTCAGTCGCACCGCTATTTGAAACCCTCAATGACTTAAATAACTCACCAAAAGTGATGCGTAATCTGCTTGAAATAGATTGGTATAGAGGCTACATCAATGGCCGTCAATTTGTAATGATTGGCTATTCTGATTCAGCCAAAGACGCAGGTTCACTAGCTGCGGGCTGGGCGCAATACGAATCACAAGAAGCTCTGGTGGCGTTAGCCGAAGAAAAATCAGTTACGTTAACTTTGTTTCATGGTCGCGGTGGCACTATTGGTCGCGGTGGTTTGCCAGCTAAAGCTGCAATCCACTCACAACCACCTGGTTCACTGACCGGCGGGTTTAGGGTGACCGAGCAAGGTGAAACGATTCGCTACAAATTTGGTATGCCGCAGTTAGCTAAACGTAGTTTATCAATTTATGCGGCCGCAGTTGTTGAAGCGATGTTATGCCCGCCACCTGCTCCTAAACCTGTGTGGCGTGAAACAATTACCCAAATGGCAGCAAAAGCGCGTGATAATTACCGCGGCGTTGTCAGAGAAGATCCTGAATTTGTCCCTTACTTTCGTGTTGCCACTCCTGAACAAGAGTTAGGTAAATTACCATTGGGAAGCCGCCCAGCAAAACGTAACCCGAATGGTGGGATTGAAAGCTTACGTGCGATCCCATGGATATTTGCATGGGCACAAACTCGCATGGTGCTGCCGTCTTGGTTAGGTGTGATGAAAGCCGTTGAGAGCGTCATCAGCGAAGGTAATGAAGAGACGGTTCAGGACATGATTAATAATTGGCCTTTCTTTAATTCCAGATTGTCGATGCTCGATATGGTGTTTAAAAAAGCAGAACCGCATATCAGCGCTGCTTACGATGCTCGTTTAGTGCCGGACAATCTCAAACATTTTGGCGAGGGATTACGTGCAGAACTTAAAGACAGTATCGCCTCAATTTTGCGTATTCTTGATCACACCGACATGATGGAAGATGACCCGCATGGTAAATTGTCGATGGAAATTCGTGGTGGATACCTTGAGCCATTGCACTATTTGCAAATAGAACTTCTGGACAGAATACGTAAAGAAGGCTCTTCTGAGTATAATGATAATGATACCGCCACGTTAGAAATGGCGATGATGGTGACTATTACAGGTATTGCTATTGGTTTGCGTAACACAGGGTAAATTGGAACTGGTTGGGGTTTATTGCCTTGCAAGAAGCCATGTAGCAGCAACCATTTGATACTTGCTGACTTTATGGCTTTAGAATATATGCTAAGAAGAGGACCGTGAAGTTAGTATGAGATATAAAAAACGGAGCCACAGGCTCCGTTTTTTATACGTTTATTCAACCAGTGAAAAATTCACCTTAGAATTGCACTTTAACACCAAATTTGTAGACTCGCCCTAGTACATCATAGCTACTTGGGAAGGTATTACCTCCGTTAAATGTCGTTGAACCAGCTTCGCCACCAACAACCGGTGGTTCTTCCTCGAACAAGTTATCGACACCAGCGGTAAACTTAAGGTTATCGTTTAGCGTGTAACTAGCAAACAGGTCAATATAACTATAGCTATCTATTTTTCTGAACGGTTCAAATACGCTATCACGCTGGTCGTTTTCAATATCTATAGAGCTGCTATAACGCCATAAAGCTGAAACGGTATAGTCATCCATAGACCAAGTAGCACGTTGAATGAAACGTAAATCAGATGTTGGGCTGCAATCCGAACCATAAAAACCATTACAGTCAATTACAGCAGAAACATCAGAGCTTTGACGCTCATTAGTCAAGTATTTGTTAATATTAGTAGAGAAGGACAACTGACCCATATCTTCTAATTCAACATCAAAGTTAATACCAACTTCTATCCCTTCAACCTGAAAATAGTTTAGGTTTGTGGTGAATAACTGTATTCCTGAACCCGCAATAGTTAAGTCACCGCCAATACGTTGAATTTTAGAACATTCAAGCGGATTACCTTCAATATAACAGCTATCCAAAATTTCTTGAGCCGAAAATTGACCAATGGTATCTTTGATGTCGATGTCATAATAATCAACAGAAAACGACCAGTTTTTCAAAAAATCATCTGTCCATACAAAGCCAGCAGTAAATGTAGAAGCGTCTTCTGCGCCCGGCACGTTCACTGGATCGCTCCCTGAAATAACACTAATCTGACCAGAGATTACATCCTGCACCTGACCAACCTGTGCCCCTGACATACCAGTAGAGATACACAAATCACGTAATGTAGCATTAATATTTGGGTTGCCTACTGAGCAAGGGTCTCCTAGGGCATTATCAAGACCAGTTACTACTGGCGAAAAGAGCTCACCTACGTTAGGCGCTCGAGTTGCGGACTGCTCCATAATGCGGAACAACAAGTTCTCAACTGGACGCCAAGCTAAACCAATTTTCCAAGTATCGACTGAACCTACAGAATCGTAATCAGCAGCACGATAACCAAATTCCAAATCAAGTTGTTCAGTATAAGACTGATCAGCAATGAGAGGTAAAACACCCTCAAAGAAGAACTCGTCAGATTTAAATCCACCATCAATAGGTAACAAGTTACCGCCTGCGCCACCTTGGCAACTGGCTGGTGCTAATTTCAAACACTCATCGGGATTTAAGCTACCGGTCTCTTCACGATACTCATAACCAAAACTCATCAACAACGCTTCACCAGCAAATGGGCTGGAAACAAACTCAACTGGACCATTTACAATAACTTGGCCCACGGTCTGCTCATACTTTTGCGTCTGCAAAGCAATTGCTGTCGCATAACCAGCCTGATCGTCAGTAATAGTGCCAAAGCCGCCAAACAAATTAATTGGTACGCAGGAAGAGTCGCCATTCTTACAAGTAACACCATCGGTAGTGTCCAATGCATTTTGGATATTGGTCAAATTAGTATAGCCATCACGAGTAGTAACACGGTTTGACTCACCATATTGGTAAGAAACATCATATTCCCAATCACCCGTAATTAAACCTTTAACGCCCGCTACAAACTGGAATTGATCGGTATCATAAGCTTCTGAACGAGGCCCCAACTCCAAGGTTCGACGACGTAATTGAACTGTCAGATAATCTTCGACATCAACAACACCGTTTTGATTAATATCCTGCCAGTTAGTCAACGGTGCACTAGGATCTGAACTTAATAATCCGCTCGCAAGAGCCGTATTACCCGCATTTATCATAAATTGACGGGCTTGGTCCCCTATCAACGGGTTAGCCAGAGGCAAATTAAATGCAGCACCAAAAGTGCCAGAAGGGGCAATCTGCGTATCTACGGTCACATTAGTATGGCTAAAAGTCGTATATACTCTGTGGTCATCATTAATGTCATAATGGCCAACAACTGTTGCACTAAAACGCTCTTGAGGCGTCTGATAGAAATTAAATGGGTTGAAGTTAAAGCGGCTACATTCAGAGCCGATAGTGCCATCATCTCTGAATTGGCCAGCTGATGCTGCGCCACCACCAACAATAGCGAAACGGGTAGGAATAGAAGTTGTGGAACCACCAGCTTGGACTACGTTAGGGCCGCCACAACCGGCAACTGGGGCTAACGGTGGCTCGCCAGCAAGGAACTGTTCTAAACCGGCACCGTCATCTGTGTTGATTCCCAATAAACCTAATGGCCTATCACCCAACAAAATTTGGTCACGGTTCATCCAACTTAGAGATAAAGCAATGTTACCGCGGTCCTCAGCAAGATTTGAACCTACGGTAAAAGATAGATTATCTTTTTTGCCGTCACTATCACCCGTTTGCGAGTGAGTATATTCCAAGGCAACACCTTCGAAGTTCTCTTTAAGAATAAAGTTCACTGCGCCTGCAACGGCATCGGAACCATATACTGCAGAAGCTCCACCAGTTACTACATCAACTCTCTCAATTAATGCTGTGGGGATGGTGGCGGTATCTACTTGACCATTAAAATTAAATGGAACCATACGGCGGCCATTCATCAACACTAAAGTTCTTTGAGTTCCTAAGCCACGTAAATTGACAGTTGCGGCACCGGCTGAACCGTTATTAACGTTAGCGCCATCACCCGGAATTGTTCCTGGTAATATACGAATGATTTTTTCAATCTCTGGTTCTTGAAGAAATTCTATATCTTCAGCGTCCATCGACATAATTGGGCTAGCGGAAATGGCACCAGGACGCAAAATGCGCGAGCCTGTAACCGATATTTTTTCGATGTTTTTTTCTTCGGGACTCGCGCCTTCCTGTGCAAAAGCAGCACTTGCGCCAATCATAGTAGTCGACGCTACACCGAAGGCTATTGCTAAACTAACTGACTTAGTCAATTTTGATTTTGTGAACATGTGTCTCTCCCTGAACCACTATTTAGTATGACATTGTCGTTTTAGCGACGTGTTTTTGACAATAAAGCATCATCGCACTAAAAATATTCATAAGTAGGGAGGTTGGTTAACGATTAGTCACTTAGTAATGTAATTTTAACAGGCAACATTAAAAGAAACGTCAGTAAACATACACGTTAATTGAGTCGACGTTACTCATCCTTCTGCTGCAATATGTTTTACTTTTAGATAATCGCGATGCGTAATGTATAATAAATCAGCGACTTTTCGGATCACTGCTTCTTCATATTTATCTAAATTATCGTCAACGAATGCCACTTTCCACATCAATTTCAATAAGTTTACTTTTTGATCGTACTCATAATTATCGTTAATCATTGATGTAAATGGATGTATCGATGTTGTGTCTTTGCTTGCTTGACTACTACGCTCAAATAACTCGACTAACTTTTCATCTGACAAATTAAATAATGACTGTAGCACCTGCTTTATCTTTTCTTTTTCAAGGCTAGACTCCTCAAAGTCAGCATTAGACACTTCCATCAATAGTAAAGCACATGCCTGCTCTAAACTGTATTGTTGTTGGGCATTAGTACTTTTTGACGTATTAAATGCGATTTCATTTTGAAAAAATTCTTTTAGTTTAATCAACATGTCATGTCCTTTAAGGTTGGTTTAAAAACGCCCAAAAATATTGTATTTATTATTTTTTGAACATCTTGAAGGTCGAACTGCAGTAAATATCAGCATTTCTACTCCAACTGAGTAAATGTATATGCAAATAAAAGAGAATTGGTTTTTTTAGGAACATATGCATAGAGTTATTGACAAGAAAAATCCTTACCCGCGATAATAAAAAACCGGCGAACATTTGTTTATGTTTGCCGGCTTTTAGGTTGATTCATGTCTGTAGCATTATCTAGCCATTAACGAAATCAACACCCATCTTAATATCGCCACGCAAGCCATCTAGCATTGCATTTTTAGCGTTTTCTTCAAAGTCGCTTAAGTCACCGTAAGGTAGAATGTCTTCAACACCATTTATTCCCAAGCGCACTGGGTGAGCAAAGAATGCAGCGTCATCAGAACCGTCTACTTGTACGTAAGCATATTCAACAACAGCTTCGCCTTGCATTGCAGCAACAAGTGACAAGCAGAAACGCGCAGCAGCTTGGCCCATAGATAATGTAGCAGAACCACCACCAGCTTTTGCTTCAACAACTTCCGTTCCCGCATTTTGGATGCGTGTAGTTAAGCTAGCAATTTCTTCGTCAGTGAAGCTTACGCCGTCAACTTGTGAAAGAAGTGGAAGAATAGTTGTACCTGAGTGACCACCAATAACTGGAACATGCACTTCAGTTGTTTTCAAGCCTTTAAGGTTTGCAATAAATGTTTCTGAGCGGATAACATCTAATGTCGTTACACCAAACAATTTGTTTTTATCGTAAACGCCTTTTGCTTTAAGCACTTCAGCAGCAATAGCAACCGTCGTATTTACCGGGTTAGTAATAACACCGATACACGCTTGTGGACAATTGTCGGCAACTGCTTCGATGAGATTCTTAACGATACCAGCATTGATGTTAAACAAGTCAGAACGGTCCATACCTGGCTTTCTTGGAACGCCAGCAGGTATCAAGACAATATCACAACCTTTCAATGCATCAGCAAGGTCATCTTTGCCATGACCAGAAACAGCAACATCTGTTGGGATATGGCTTAAATCAACGGCAACGCCCGGAACAACAGGTGATACGTCATATAGTGCTAGCTCAGAGCCAGCAGGTAATTGTGTTTTTAATAACAATGATAATGCTTGACCGATACCACCAGCGGCGCCTAGTACAGCTACCTTCATAAAATTCTCCTGTTAATAAAAGCTGTTATTTACGGGCGACACAATAATCTATATACGTTAAGATCTCAATAACCGGATGGTCTTATCCCATTTTTTTACACTTACCTTAACAATAATTTTACAATGCTCACAATTCATCAACATATTTTAGTTACATTCGTTTGCGAAAAGGGTGTAGCTGATGCAAAATACGGCAATATACAACACAAGGTTTTAACCGATATGTCATCAAGCAAGCAAGACGCCCTAGTTAAATCATTTAAAGAGCTATTAAAAACCGAAAGTTATGGTTCTCAGGGTGAAATTGTTAATGCATTGAAAGAAGCTGGCTTTGACAATATTAGCCAATCCAAAGTGTCTCGTATGTTAAGTAAATTTGGCGCAGTACGCACTCGAAATGCCCGCGGTGAAATGGTTTATTGCTTGCCGCCCGAACTAGGTATGCCTACCGCTAAGAGCCCTCTTAAACAATTAGTTTTAGATATTGTGCATAATAACGTGATGGTAATTATTCGCACCAGTCCCGGGGCAGCGCAACTGATTGCACGCCTGCTTGATTCATTAAGCCATACTGATGGCGTTCTTGGCACCATTGCAGGCGATGACACTATTTTTATTGCACCTGCTGACATCACCCAAATCGAAGACTTACGCCAGCGCGTTGAAGATCTATTTGAGAGTGTCTAAACCTATCGCATAGAGTGCATTTTTCTTGAGGCCGTAATGCGCGGCAGTTATTGCAGCTGCTTTTTTCAGTGGTAATTCTTTTACTAACAAAGTTAATAAAGCCAATGCCTCTTGCGGTGCGCCATCAGATTGCAAATTATTTGGGCAATAGATCATTAGTACAAATTCACCTTTTTGATGAACAAGGTCAGCCTCTAACCACTCTAAAATATCTTTAGCTTTGCCCTGTTTATAAGTTTCGAACGTTTTACTTATTTCCTTTGCTAATACAATTTCATGATCGTCTTGCAAGCTCTCATCACACGCTGCCATCGTATCGCGAATGCGCCTAGGTGCTTCATAAAATACAGTAGTGCAACCTGAATTAGTGAGTAATTTCAGTGCGTGAACTTTCGCTTGCTGCTTTGCAGGCAAAAAACCATGAAAAGTAAATTTATCGGTTGGTAAGCCCGACGCACTGAGCGCAGTGGTTAGTGCACATGGGCCAGGCAACGCGATAACAGGTATGGCTAGCTCTCTACAATCACGAACAAAAATAAAACCGGGATCGCTGATCAAAGGCGTTCCTGCATCTGACACCAATGCGATGCTTTGACCTTCAAGTAATTTCGAGGTTAATTGTTTTGAACGAGCCGCTTCGTTATGGTCATGCATCGAAATAGTCTTGGTACTAATAGAATAGTGGGATAGTAAGCGTGACGTGTGCCGAGTATCCTCAGCTGCTATTAAGTCAACCTCTTTTAGAATGTCGAGCGCACGAGAGCTAATATCCGACAAATTGCCTATGGGCGTAGGTACTATGTAAAGAGTCCCTGGGGTGGTCATAATCTGCATTTTTATTTTTTCTCAATTTGTCTTCGCACAGCCAATATTACACTAAATCAAACAACAGCTTTTACACTTTATCCATCTACTTTGGGACAGAATATGTCAAAGTAGATAGATATTTGGCTGAGCTTGGGTAAACTATAAGTATATTACTCATGTGAGAGCGCTTGTGAACGTATTTTCCAATTTACGCACCTATCTAAGTGTTGCATTCATTTTATTGTTTTTGGCAAGTTGTGTCAGTCAAACAAAAATCGCAGATCAAAAGTCTGTTGAACAGAAACCAAAGCCCTCTAAAGAAGTTATTTTAAACAACGCGGAAGCGGCATTACAACAAGCCCAAATTGAATGGCTCAAAAACAGCGACATTAATCAACGAAACGACCTGCTGTTAGCTGCGGCTCAAGGCTTTCAGACAAGCGGTGAATGCGCGCGTGCTGATATTATCATTGCTAATATCGAACCTTTCTTAGAAAACCCAGTGCAACAGCAGTATTCATCATTATTAAAAGCGGAATGTGCGCTAATACAACATTATGCATCAGGTTTATCAGTAGAGCTGATTCAAACTCCGGTCGACACAATTATTTCATGGCTTGCACCGATTACTGCAAATCAATTTGTGGCTCGCAAAGAGGTCGTTATTGCACATTTGGCAGCACTGCATCAGCGCTGGGATTTCGCCGCTAACGTGCTAAGCGAACAATTAGGCGCAGATAGTCCGTTGAACCAAGCTCAAGAACAAATATTGTGGCAGTGGTTTTTGAAATCATCAAAATCTACTCAAAGTACAATGGGTAGAAATAACTCATTTATGCGTCCGTATTTATCACTGGCTAACATTTTAGAAGATCAAAATTTAACGGATTCAAGCAGACAGCAAGCCATCGGTTTCTGGCGACAACAAAATCCTACCCACCCTCTGTCAATTAATCTTCCAACTGGAGTAAAAAACTATATTGCGCAATCATTAACAGAAGTGCGCAATATCGCAGTTCTACTTCCATTAACTGGTCGTGTGCAAGTGCAGGGCGATGCTATTAAACAAGGTATTATGACTGCCTACTTTGCAAAACTGGAAAACATTAATACCAATAATCCAGGCCAAGCCATTCCAAATATACGATTTTTGGATACAGGTTCCGACAATGACCGTTTTGTTAGTAATGAAATTACGTCCGAAGGGCTCATGCAATATGACATTGTGATTGGTCCTTTGCTGCGTGAGCATGTAAGTTTAGTCAAAGGCTTTAATTTACCTAATTCAATGCTCGTATACTTAAATCGATTATCTACAGAGCCCACGACGATTGAATTAACAGACAATGCGAGCACTGCAACAGGCTCGATATTAAAAGATGAAGTCGATAGCTTATCCAATAATAAGTTAAACAGCTTACCGTCTGTCACCGACCCGCAAGCTCAAGCGCAAAATAGTAATCAAGCCCTCAGTTTATCCTCTGAAAGCACATCTGCTAAAGTGTATTTTGCGCTAGCGCCTGAAGATGAAGCAACACAACTTGCAAATTTGATGAAAAAACAAGGGATAAGAACCCCCATTATCATTAGCAATGGCTCATCTGTTAGTCGCAGGATGATAGAGACATTTAACGCACAATGGATAGCGTTGAATGGCCTTGACGAAATCAAGCTACCCAAAGTTGTTACCTTTTCAGATAACAAAGGCCTACGAGTTGGTATTACGGCGGCCCTCGACGTACTGCAAAGCCAACGACGTATTAGTCAGATGTCGAATTTAACTACTGAAACCGTGCACAGCGTAACGCGCAATAGGCGAGATGTAGACGCTTTTGTAGTTTTCGCGCTACCGCAACAAGTTGAATTGCTAAACCCTATTATCGAGGCAAGCATCAGCTTATTTACAGAACGGACTGTTCCTGTATTTGCGACTTCATATAGCTATCAACACCAACTCAATAAGAACAGCATTCGAGATTTACGTAATTTAGTTTTTGTTGATATGCCCTTCCTAATGCCCGCACAAAGAAACAGTGCGCTCGCGCAACAGGTCGATAGCCTTTGGAACAGTCCACCCAGTGCATTCTTACGTTTGTTTGCGTTTGGCTACGACGCTTTTCAGTTCTCTGAACAAATGCAGCAGTTAGCGTATTTTAGCCATACTGATTTAAACGGGTTATCAGGTAAATTAAGCGTCAACAATAAGCGCCAAGTCACTCGCGGTTTGCCTAGTGCGGTTATTGAAAACGATTCAATAAACCAAGCAGACGGCTTTTAATCGTTTGTTATCCTATCAATACATGGCTAGTTCAATCGGCCATAACGCCGAGCAACTGGCAAAGCAGTATTTAATCGATAATTCACTTCAGTTTTTGGAACAAAATTACAAAGCAAAGGTCTCAGAGATAGACCTTATTATGTTGGACAAGGAGCAACTTGTGTTTGTTGAGGTGAAATTTCGGTCAACAAATACTCACGGTTGTGCGGCCGAGTATTTTACATTTAAGAAGCGAAAACGACTTGAAAGAGCCATTAACTATTATTTGTTGCAAAAAAAACTGAGCACTCACCACACAAATTTACGAATAGATGTTGTAGCAATTGACGGCGAGCAGGTAAACTGGATCAGGAACGTGTAATTGAAAGCCAGAAAATATCGCGATTTGGAAACTACTTAAGGGGTAATAAGTGCTGGATAATATTAGAAAAAGTTTTACCGAAAGCATTCAAACTAAAATAGCGGCTGCTGAAGAGCTGCCAGTTCCAATAGAGAAAGCGGCAAACATGATGGTGCGGGCACTTATTCGTGGTAACAAGATTTTAAGTTGTGGTAATGGTGGCTCAGCCGGTGACGCACAACACTTTTCATCCGAGCTATTGAATCGCTATGAACGCGATCGTCCATCATTACCAGCTATGGCCTTAACCACCGACAGCTCTACAATTACGTCGATTGCTAATGACTACAGTTTTGATGAAATATTTTCAAAACAAATTAAAGCGCTCGGGCAGCCTGGAGATATTCTGTTAGCCATTTCAACCAGTGGTAATAGCCGCAACGTTATTAATGCAATGGAAGCGGCGCTAGGTCGTGATATGACAATTGTTGCTCTAACTGGCAAAGACGGCGGAGAAATGGCCGGCTTTTTGAGTGAGAATGATGTTGAAATTAGGGTGCCTTCATCGCGTACTGCAAGGATACAAGAAGTGCACCTTTTGGTGATACATAATTTGTGCGAGTCAATCGACAATGCACTATTCCCCATCAGTGAATCAGAATAAAGAGTAAGTTTTATGTTTAGCAGTAGAAAAAGCGCTACGATATTAATTATTTTTGTTGCGTTTATGCAGACAGGGTGTGCACTAGTAACGGTTGGCACTGTAGGTGCTGCTGCAACCGCATCAGCAACAGACAGACGCACGGTTGGTACACAAATAGACGACAAAACCACGCAAAGCAGAGTCAGAAGTGCAATAAATGATATTCCATTAATCAAAGACGATGCGGCAGTGACCGTTGATGTTTACAATGGTCAAGTTCTTTTGACCGGTCAAGCGCCGACGCAAAGAATGATTATTGAGGTGGAAAAGGCAGCGACTGCTGTTCAGAACGTGATGAAAGTACACAACCAAGTCAGACTTGGAAGCCCTATTCCTGCGACTTCAACAATGAATGATGTGTGGCTGGCGTCAAAAATTAAAACCATAATGCTTGGCAATGAACAAATCCCACTATTTAAGCTAGTTCTTGTGGTTGAAGATAGTGAAGTATTTATTATGGGTTTGCTTAGGAAGGAAGAGGCTGCAGCAGCAGTTGATGCAGCTCGAAATGTCGACGGCGTTTCCAAGGTAATAAGAGTAATGGAACTCATTCCTTAATCGGTATTATTTGATAGGTATCATTTATTAGAGAAGCGTGTGATTTGACATGCAGTCTAAATATGTTGTTTATCAAAGGTTATTTAATGACTTTTAAGCTAGGTGGTTTAGATTTTCCATTACTGGCTTTAGACGATTTTTCAGTACTACTCATTTTACTTTCCGGGGTTAACGTTAACTTGCTTGTCTCTGGCTGTTTTGCAGAGCTCTTTTCAGTCGATTTAACACTTTCAAGTTTCTTAACAGGGTCTATAGAAGGCGCGCTCGATGACTCCAGCGTGCTTTTTTCATATTCAGTTATATCTTCTGGTGTATGGGTAAATACAGTCCCAGCACCATTCTCGCGAGCATATATGGCACTAACCGCAATACTCGGAACAAATACTTGCATAGGCTGACCAGAAAATCGAGCTTGAAACGCAACTCCCTCCAGTCCTACATTCAAATTTACGCAAGCGCTCGGTGATATATTCAGAACGATTTGGCCATCTTTCACAAACTGCCTAGGTACTTCTACACCAGGTAAATCAGCGTCGACCACAATGTAAGGCGTCAAACCGTTATCAATGATCCAGTCGCTAAAAGCGCGAAGCAAATACGGTTGGTTGCTGGTCATGTTGTCCATTAGTGCTCTCAAGTTATTGTCAAACGAAAAGGATGTACAAAGGATGGTTTAAATACGACCCAGTAAGATAGGTCGTATTTAATAACTTACTTATAAAGGATTATGAATTTCACGTTCTTGGTCAGTCAAAGATGCTTTAAAAGAACCACGCTCAAATATACGATTCATATAGGCAACAACGTCTTTACTGCCGGCGCCACTTAGCGTGATATTCAATGCTGGTAAACGCCATAAAAGAGGCGCTAGATAGCAGTCAACCAAGCTAAATTCATCACTCATAAAATAAGCTTTTTCTGCAAAAATTGGACCTAAAGCTAGCAACGATTCGCGCAACTCTGTGCGTGCTTCATCGGCACCTGGCTCATTGCGGAAAATCTTAGCTGCTAGCGCATACCAATCATGCTCAATACGATGCATCATCAAACGGCTTTCACCACGCGACACCGGGTAGACAGGCATTAATGGTGGATGTGGGAAGCGCTCGTCCAAATACTCCATGATAATATGAGATTTATACAGCACTAACTCTCTATCAACTAACGTTGGAACCGTTCCGTATGGGTTCAACTCCAATAAATCTTCACTGAGTTGAGTCGGATCAAGATAGCTAATTTCTACGCCTACACCTTTTTCCGCCAATACTATGCGTACTTGGTGACTATAAATATCAATATTGTCAGAAAACAACGTCATTATTGAACGTTTGTTTGCGGCTACAGCCATTAAAACCTCCGAATTATCTCTCTAAGAGAGAATTGCAAAAAAATAAACAGTTAAAAAACCTAAAAGGGGCACACTGCCCCTTTTATTTTATCACTAGAGGTAAGTCGTTATTTTTTAACGTCTTTCCAATAATCTTTCTTAAGCAAGTATGCAAAAACAAAGAAGATAAGGATGAAAATCAACACACCTTTACCAATGTTTTCTGATTGCAATCTTGATGGCTCGCCAGTGTACGCTAGGAAGTTAACCAAATCTAAAATAGTTTGGTCATATTCCTCAGTTGTGAGTTTACCATCACCATCGGTGCGCAAACCCACATTCAATTCCTTCATTTCACCGTCGACCATCTTCATTTCAGTTGCTAATCTTGGTGTACCTTGCAAACCTTGCAAAACGTGCGGCATACCCGCGTTAGGGAACGCGAGGTTATTAACACCAAATGTTTTACTCTCATCTACATAAAATGTGCGAAGATAAGTGTATATCCAATCGACTCCGCGTGAACGAGCCACTAAAGTTAGGTCCGGTGGCGGTGCTCCAAACCATTTTGCTGATGCTTCTGCTGGCATGGTAGATGTTATATAGTCGCTTACCTTCTCTCCGGTAAAACGCAAATATTTATCACCTAATTCATCTGGCACTCCAATATCTTGGAAAGTGCGCTGGTAACGTTGGTACTGCATTTGGTGACAACCTAAACAATAATTCATAAAGGTTTGCGCACCACGCTGCAAAGACGACTTATCTGTCAAATCTATATCAGCATGATCATTAGGATACTCAGTTCCGGCT
This sequence comes from Glaciecola sp., assembly GCA_047637355.1. Classification (GTDB taxonomy): domain Bacteria; phylum Pseudomonadota; class Gammaproteobacteria; order Enterobacterales; family Alteromonadaceae; genus Glaciecola. The sequence goes on from JBLIKA010000001.1 coordinate 88,972, forward strand.
GCGAATGCGAAACTAGGCACTAACAATAAAATCGCTAACCATTTTTTCATAGTGTGATCCTCGCAGGTACTGGCTTGGTTTTCTCTTTACCCGAGTAAATCCAGAGTAAAACAAAGAAACCAAAATACATAATAGTTGCTATTTGAGAAGCGATAATTTTCCAATTTTCTTGTGGCGTTCCACCAAGGTAACCCAAGAAGATGAAAACAGCAGCAAATACCAAAAGATTAACTTTATGCAAACCACATCTATAGCGCCAGGATCTTACTTTACCGCGGTCAACCCAAGGCATTGCGAAAAGAACAGCTATCGCCCCAAACATCGTTAATACGCCAAACAATTTATCTGGAACTGCCTTCAAAATTGCATAAAACGGAGTGAAATACCATACTGGGAATATGTGTGCAGGCGTTTTATATGGGTTTGCAATTTCAAAATTCGGGTGCTCTAAGAAGTAGCCGCCCATCTCAGGCATAAAGAACATGATATAACAGAAGCCGAATAAGAATACGCTAAACGCCACTAAGTCTTTCAGCACGATGTGCGGAAAGAAGGGCACAACGTCGTCAATTATGTCGTACTTATCTGTGTAATATTCATGGATTTTATAGACTGTTTTATCTTCCTCAGCCAACGACCCTTTCTTATGTTTGATGTTTGTGCCATCTGGGTTATTCGAACCTACTTCATGCAATGCAATGATGTGTAAGAATACTAAGATAACGATAACCAACGGCAATGCAATTACATGCAATGCAAAGAATCTATTGAGCGTAGCACCAGAGATAACGTAGTCTCCTTGGATCCATTCAACTAAATCAGGTCCAATGACGGGTATCGCGCTGAATAGCGATACAATAACCTGTGCACCCCAATATGACATTTGCCCCCAAGGTAATACATAGCCCATAAAAGCTTCAGCCATAAGGGCTAAATAAATCAGCATACCAAACACCCACAATAACTCGCGAGGTTTCTGGTAAGAGCCGTACATCATTCCTCTAAACATGTGCATATATACGACGATAAAGAATGCTGAGGCACCTGTACTGTGCATATAGCGAATCAACCAACCGTAGTTGACTTCACGCATAATGTATTCGACGGACGCGAAAGCGCGCTCTGATGATGGTTCGTAACTCATCGTTAACCAAATACCGGTTAAGATTTGATTTACCAGTACAATAGTCGCCAAGAAGCCGAATATGTACCAAAAGTTCATATTTTTTGGTGCTGGATATTGAATTGCGTGCATATTTGCTACGCGCATCACTGGAATACGTTGCTCAATCCAGCTCATAAATGCATTCATTACACAATCTCCGCTTCTGAGCCGATAATAATAGTATTATCATCAACATACTGATATGGCGGCACAACTAAATTTAGTGGTGCGGGAACGCCTTGAAAAACACGGCCAGCCATATCAAATTTAGAACCATGGCAAGGGCAGAAGAAACCTTCTGCAACGCCTTCAGCATATTCTTCAAACGTACCATCAGCTAAATGCTGTGGTGAACAGCCTAAGTGAGTACAAATGCCTACTAATATTAAATATTCAGCTTTTAATGAACGGTATTCATTTTTAGCAAAGGCAGGTTGTTGTTCCTGTTCTGAGTTCGGATCTCTAAGTTGATCATCAATAGCGCTCAAACTTTTCAATAACTCTGGCGTTCTGCGCACTATCCATACTGGCTTGCTTCGCCATTTAACGCGAATCATTTGGCCTGGTTGAATAGCACTAATATCTACTTGTACATCAGCACCGGCCGCCTTGGCTCTTGCGCTTGGCTGCCAAGAGGCAACAAAAGGGACTGCAGCACCTACAGCACCAATCGCACCAACAACACATGTACCAACAGTTAAAAACTTGCGACGATTGCTACTTTTAGGCTGTTCGTTATTTGTTGCTGATTCATTGGTATCCACTGATACATCGCTCATCAACTTTTCTCCGGGGTTGGAAAGACGGGTTTCAAATAATAGCTTCACGTTTAATAATGGTTTACTCGCGACCTAGATCAAACTGATATTTATAATCTTAAACAGACGATTATACTTAGCCGTGTATTTTAAAAGAAAACCCTTAGTAAACACAAGGATTTAGTCATACTTTTTGATTGTTTTTGATGTCATAAGCCAAGTTTTGTCTACAACAGCTGTATTTGTATACATGTGGACTAAAATTCTTAGTATGATATTAATTTTTCGCTACAAATAAAAAACCCAGCCAAAGCTGGGTTTTTGAACAACATATCGAAAAAGATTAACGTTTCGAGAATTGTGGACGCTTACGCGCTTTGTGTAGACCCACTTTCTTACGTTCAACTTTACGAGCATCACGTGTTACGAATCCAGCTTTACGTAGCGCAGGACGCAACGTTTCATCGAACTCCATAAGAGCACGAGTAATACCGTGACGTATTGCACCAGCTTGTCCGCTGATACCACCGCCGGAGACGGTAACGTAAAGATCGAATTTTTCAGTCATTTCAACAAGTTCTAGTGGTTGCTTAACTATCATAACTGCAGTTTCGCGACCAAAGAAAACATCAACTGGCTTCTGGTTTACAATAATGTTACCAGTGCCCGGACGAAGAAAAACGCGAGCTGTTGAGCTTTTGCGACGGCCAGTGCCGTAATATTGAGTATCTGCCATTTTGCTCGCTCCTTAAATGTCCAGTGATTGTGGCTGTTGTGCAGCATGCGTATGCTCTGGACCAGCAAAAACTTTCATTTTGCGGAACATAGCACGACCTAGTGGACCTTTTGGAAGCATACCTTTAACCGCTTTCTCAATGACCATTTCTGGTCTTTTTTGAATTAGCTGTTCAAAAGTTGCTTCTTTTAAGCCACCTGGATAACCGGAGTGAGAGTAATAAATTTTACCCTTCGCTTTATTTCCTGTTACCGTAATTTTTTCTGCATTAATTACAACAATGTAATCACCAGTATCCACGTGAGGGGTATACTCTGGCTTATGCTTACCGCGCAGTCTCAGCGCTATCTCAGCCGCAAAACGGCCTAAAGTTTTGTCTGCGGCGTCAACCACATACCAGTCGCGTTCTACGCTTTCTGGCTTTGCAACAAAAGTTTTCATTTATTCGTCACCCAAAATTATCAGTTAAGTTCACTATTAAGCAGTGTAATTACCGCCTAAAGTGCATTTATATCAACCTGTTAGCCCCTTCGAGCTGGTTAATCTACCACCTTCCCAAAGGTGGGTGCAACTGGGCAGGCCGCGAATTATACAGACTTTGAGGGAAAAGCGAAGTGTTTTTGTGGATTATCTATATAGGGACGTAGCTACGGGTAGTATCTGTCGCTTTATTCTGAGACTCACCAGCGTCCAGGACAACCTCATCCACTTAGTTAATGCGATTGTTTCGCTTAATTTAATTATAAAGTCTATACCGACAATAGACATTTTATCAAACAGCAGGCGCATAATTGGGTTTACTCCTGCGCCTTACTCAATATTTCCTTCGCTTTTTGCCAAAGTAGCTCTAATGCATCTAAGTTCAAACTGGTTAACTCGACATCCTGCGTGGCGGCAAATTGCTCTACTAACATAAAACGCTTTGTAAATTTTTCACTCGCTTTTTCTAATGCAATTTCAGGATTAACATCTAAATGACGAGATAAATTAACAACAGCGAACAACAAATCACCTATTTCGTCTTCTATTTTCTGCTGCTGTTGCTTATCCGCATATACCTCTGTTTTAACCTCTTCAATTTCTTCCAGCACTTTGTCGAATACAGGAGCAACTTCTGGCCAATCGAAGCCAAGCTTGGCGCATTCTAATTGAATATTCAACGCTTTGTGCAAGACGCTATCCGGGTTAAGAGATATGCGATCTTTTATCATTGTGAAAAAAATAATTTTTGTGGGACATTGGTTAATCGCATCAGCTTAATCTCTCGCTACGTCATTGACATCAGGCAATTGTTTTAACTTATCAACAACCCGAGCCAAATTGTCCGCATCTATAACCTCAATAGTTAGTTTTATCAGCGCTGAATTATGACTTTTATTACTTAAACTATTCACGCCAAGCAAACCGACTTTCTCATTCGATAATACCGTAGTGATATCTCTTAAAACACCAGATCTGTCATTACAATAAACGTTAAGCTCGGTTTGAAAGCTAGTTTGATGTTCAATTGCCCAAGATACATCTATTTGACGTTCAGGATGCTGCTCTAAAAGGTTGCATAACTGGGCGCAGTTTTCCTTGTGCACACTCACTCCCTTACCTTGCGTGATATATCCAAGGATAGCCTCACCCGCAACAGGTTGACAACACTTCGCAATTTGACTGAGCAAATTACCGACACCTTCAGCAATAATCGGCTCACTACCTTTGCGCAATTTTGCTCGCCGTGGCTTGATCGTTATCTCAGCTGGCTCTATCGGCGGTGGCGCATGCTTATGTAATAAGAAATGCACAACCGTCAGTACGCGTGTATCACCCACTCCTATAGCGGCAAATAAATCATCTATCGAATTTGCATTAAACTTGTCAATTGCACCAGCTGCGAGTTTAATAGAAAGGCCTGCTTTTGAGAGCTCTCGTTCTAGGAGTTCTCTTCCAGCATCAATACTCTTACCTTTATCTTGTTTTTTGAAGAATGAATGAATTGTTGCTCTAGCGCGCGCAGAGAATACATAACCTAAACCTGGATGCATCCAATCTCGACTTGGGGAGACATTTTTACCCGTCAGAACTTCTACCTGATCGCCACTCTGCAACTTATAAGTGAATGGTACTATACGCTTATTGACCTTAGCACCAATGCACCTATGGCCAACGTTGCTATGCACATAGTAAGCAAAATCAAGCGGCGTTGAGCCAAGCGGCAAATCAATAACATCGCCTTTAGGTGTAAAAACGTAGACTCGGTCGTCGAATACCTGACTACGGAGTTCTTCCACTAAATTACCCGATTCTGCCATCTCTTCTTGCCACTGAAGAATTTTGCGAAGCCAATTTAAACGCTCTTCTGAGCCCCCAATTTTGCCAGTTGTACCTTCTTTGTACTTCCAGTGAGCAGCAACACCCAACTCTGCATCTTGATGCATTTTCTGAGTTCTAATTTGAATTTCTACAGACTTGCTTTGTGGCCCGACAATAACGGTATGAATGCTTTGATAACCGTTCTGTTTGGGTGTCGCAATATAATCGTCAAATTCTTTGGGAATATGTTTCCAGAGAGTATGCACTGTGCCTAAGGCGGCATAGCAATCCTGCAATCTATCAGCCACAATACGCAATGCACGAATATCAAACAACTCTTCAAAGGAAAGTTGTTTTTTCTGCATTTTTTTCCAGATACTGTAAATATGCTTAGGACGCCCAATAACTTCTGCTTTAATGTTTTGGTCGTCTAGCAAGCCTTGTAGTTTCTGCACAATATCAATAATGTATTGCTCGCGATCAATGCGTTTTTCATCCAGCATTTCAGCTATACGTTTGTAGGTCATTGGATGAAGATAGCGAAACGAAAGGTCTTCAAGCTCCCATTTGAGTTGACCAATACCTAAGCGATTAGCCAGAGGAGCGTAAATACTCGAACATTCATGCGCGACGATAACCCTAGTTTCTTCATCAGCCTCTTTTACCGAATGCAAAGTACAAATGCGTTCAGCCATTTTTATAACCACAGCGCGCACGTCTTCCACCATACTTAACAACATACGACGCAAATTATTAACGTGATTTTCATCATGCCGATTTCGAGATTGCAGAGTCTTAATGGCGTCCATACGACGGACACCAATAATCAGGTCTTTAATTGGTACGCCAAACTGTTCTTCAATTTGGTCTTCAGATAACTCATGAATTTGACAATATGGGAAGACTAATGCTGCTTGTAGTGTTTCATCATCCATGTGAAGTTCGTGCAATATTTCAACCATCTCTTGACCGATTAAGAGGTCATTTGGTTTATCTGAAATCTGACTTAATTTCGCTTTGGTTTTTTCTGGCACATCCAAATTTGCTAACCATTGGCTAAAGGTTGGGCGACTGCTTTGATGAACACTTCTTATCGATACCATATATTTTGCACTCTACTTTGAGCTTATTAGGGCAACCATCTCAATATGCTTTGTGAAGGGGAACATATCAAGTGCTCGTGCTTTTGTAATCTCGAATTTGCCGGGAAGAGCATTAACGTCTCTTGCAAAACTTGTGGGGTTGCAAGAAACATACAATATTTTTTGTGGCTTAAATACTGATATCACCTTCATTACTTCCAATGCGCCTGCGCGCGACGGATCGACTATAAAAAACGAACCTTCGGGTATATTCAGCGTTGCCTTTAACGCCAAGTCGTTGAGGTCATAATGTTCAAATCGACAATTTTCAATGCCATTTAGTTGTGCGTTTTCTCTTGCTTGTTGCACCATTTCGGCCACACCTTCAATACCGATCACTTCTTTACAATATGGCGCTAAGTAAAGCGAAAAGTTTCCAACGCCTGAAAATAAATCAACGACACAATCCTCTGGGGTTGGGTTTAACCAGTCTTTTGCTAATTTCAACATCTGTTGATTTACGTGTTGGTTAATTTGTATAAAGTTATTGGCCGTTACCGCTAAATGCAAAGATGGGCTATCAGAAATAGTGAATACAGCATTTACAACTGCATTTGTTGCTTCGAGACTGATTTTATTATCAGCCTGCAATGCAGCCACATTTAGGACCTTTGATGCTTTGGATTCAATCATGTACTGAGTGCCGGAGGACTGTTGTTCTAGAATCAGCATTTGAACTGATTCACTGCTCAAATTTTTGGTTAAATGCAAACATACTTGCGGTCTTTGGGCACCTTCAGTTAAGGTAATATGCCCGATAGAAGAAGCGCTAGGTAGGCTTTTGATAAGACTTACTAAGCGTTCATAAACGTTTTGTAAGGACTCAGTTAGCACTGCACATTTAGGTATATCGACAACTTTATTCGACTTTTCTTGCCTAAAACCTATTTTGATGTTTTCTGAATTACGCGCATCAATCGCAACGCGAGCACGCCGTCGATACCCGTTATGATTATTAGAAATATTTGATTTAATGACATCCTGCCAATCACAGTCTTCGAGTCTCGATGAAGGAATAGCTTTATCTAAGTAGCTTTGCAAGCTTATCTGTTTTGCTTGAATCAAATAATCGGCATCAAAAGATTGATGGGAACAGCCTCCGCATTGACTTACATAAGGGCAAAATTCTTTTACTCTAGCCGATTCATGCCCTTGCAATACTTTGACTATTTTGCCGTGCCATACTTTTTGCTTTTTCGAGAATAGCTGAACACGGTATAGCTCACCGGGTATCGAAGCGGGTACTACAATAATCGGTTTGTGAGATAAACATATTCCATTACCGTTATGATCGATGACGTCAACTGACATCTCTAGGCTCTCAAGACTAACCTTCTCTTGAGTCCTGTTTTTGCGCGATGGCGATTGTTTTTTCGCTTTAAAAAATTGAACCACAATCGTTAACTCTCTAAAATTACTGTAGCTGTTGCGTAATGCTTTTCATCTGAAATAGAAAGATGAGTATGCTTTACTCCTTTCTGCTGAAACAGCAATTCAAGATGACCGTTTACTTGTAAGTAAGGCTGGCCTGTTGCGTAATGGGAAATTTCTATTTGCTGCCAACTTACGCCATTACCAATGCCATTGCCAATTGCTTTAACCGCGGCTTCTTTTGCAGCAAAACGTTTAGCTAAAAAACGGGCTTGTGAACTAATATTAGTCACTTCTTTATCTTCCGCTTCAGTTTTTTGACGCGGCCTAATTCTAGGTAAATTAGTTAATGCTAAATAGTCTGCATACTCATTAGGAGTAAGTATTCGCTTCGCCATTGAGTCAGATTTATCTACGCTTTCCTGCAACCTAGCAATTTCAACTATATCAGTTCCTACTCCAACGATCGGCATTTACTACTCCTTTTTTGCATACAATTGCGAAGTATATACCACAGCACTGCCAACGGCTTTTAAATATAACGACTAAAACGGCCACGCATTGCATCTAGCATGAAAGATTAACGGTGGCTTAATCTAGCTTCTTGCATCAATAAACGCATATCTCTAACTGCTTTTTCAAGGCCATCGAATGCTGCTCGAGCAATAATACTGTGACCAATATTCAGTTCAATCAATTGAGGAATGGCAGCGATTGGCTTTACATTGTGATAATGCAGACCGTGGCCGGCATTTACTTTCAGTCCAAGTTTGTGCGCATACTCTATGCCCTTTACTAACTTGGCTAATTCTAACTCAGCTTGAGCTTCATTTTTTGCTTCAGCATATTGCCCCGTGTGAATTTCGATATAAGGTGCACCTGCGCTGACAGCGGCTTCAATTTGCCTTTCATCAGCGTCTATAAATAACGATGCCAGTGTGTTCTGAGCTTTTAATTGATCACAAGCCGCTTTCATTTTCGCTAGATTACCAGCGACATCTAAACCGCCCTCGGTAGTCAGTTCTTCCCTTTTTTCGGGCACTAAGCAACAAAATTCTGGTTTCACTTTCGCAGCAATTATTAGCATTTCCTCAGTAACAGCCATCTCAAGATTCAGTCGCGTATTAATTGTTTCTTTGAGCAAATACACATCTTTATCTTTTATGTGTCGACGGTCTTCGCGTAAATGCACTGTAATACCATCAGCGCCACCTCTCTCGGCAATATCGGCCGCGTGAACTGGATTGGGATAATTTGTACCTCTTGCATTGCGAAGTGTCGCAATATGGTCGATGTTGACGCCTAATAATATATCTTGCACTGAGCTCTCCTTGGATGGCCGAATAGGTTTAGCAAAAAGGAATATGTGTTAAGTAATGATTTTTGTACTAAATAGTTCACGACTTTTAATTGGTTTGTTACCTAATATTGGATGCAAAGCGATACGGCTTATTTTTTTTGCCGCTTTTAGCGAAGATTGCTGCCAATCATTATTGTTGATTGCCAATATATCCTTACCATGAATTGCGAAAGAATGATGTTTATCACATTCTACAAAACCAATTTCATTCATCAAGGAATAGCTCTTATCATGCACAATCTCGAGTTCGTTTTGGGAGTCATAAGTAAAGTCAGGGAAATAACCTAGTTCTTCCAGTAAAACAAATTCAAAATTCCTCAATATAGGTTCAATATCTGCTAATTTACACTCTGCGTTGGATAGCTCTCGCAGCATGTTTAAAGATAATTCGTATTGTTTAAATAAACGGGTAAATGCTTCTGACTCAGGAAGCGCTCTGTTCAATACTTCATTTAGATAAAAAGCACAAAATAAGCTTTGCTGCGAGAGCGAAAAAGACCTAGATGTCGACTCAATACGTCCTAAATATCGCAACGTGCCTCGGCCACTTAATTCAAAGTTGACGGCCTGGAGCGGTTGCAACAAACTTTTTTTGTCCGACTTTGGACCTCTCGCGCCCTTGGCCATAGCACTAACTCTGCCATTTTGTAGCGTAAAAAAGTCAACAATTAGACTGGTTTCACGATAAGGTCTGCGATGGAGGACATAACCATCGTAAATATCTCTGTTCAAGCTAGCTCACTTTGATCCTAACAACTTTCATTGTTTCGAATTCCATACCCGCAACATCTTTAATTTCAGGGTAATAGGTTAAATTAACGACTCGGTCTACTAAGTTGTTGTACTTTTTTCGACGTTTGAATATAAAAGGAACGTCTGTTTTAGCGATTAAAAGTGTATTAACGTACCAGCCATCTTCTTCACGTTGAACATGTGACGTCACTTTGCATAATTCTGAATGCACCAAATTTGGGTGGGTTTCTAGCAATAGTTGCAAAGCTGTTTTTCTTGCCATAGTTCTAATACGCCTCTTTCATTGCTGCATTGCAGGGCAATGCAGCTTCGTTATGACAGCTTATACTGCTTGCTCAAAATAACTTGGCAGACTAACTGTTAACCTTAATTGATAATACTCTTCAGTCAACTTCTTGAAGCGCTTGCACCAATAATTGTACACTGATTTGGCCTCTAAATTCATTAATATCTAATTTATAAGCCAGCTTTACTTGCCTAACTTTTGGATTTGGCCAAGTTTTAATATCAATATTAAAAGCAATCGCATCAAATTCAATTCCATCTAAACTAACGACCATTTTTAAGTGATTCTTCCCAACAATTCGCTGACTACGCATTTGAAATACACCATCGAATAACGGTTCCTCAAATGTTTGCCCCCAAGGAACGGCGAGCTTTATTAGGCTCGCATTTTCAATATTGATTTCTTGGCAAGCTAACGCACCATCAGACAAAATAAGGTTTTGAGTCGGAAGGCCTCTAGTGGCCACCGCTACTGCAGCTTCAAACGCAACTTTAAATTCACTAAGTCGTGCGGTTTTTAAGCTCAATCCTGCTGCCATTGCATGCCCCCCAAACTTATCAATTAAGCCAGGGGTTTGAGTATTTACAGTTTCTAACAAATCTCGAATATGCACGCCAGGAACTGACCTAGCAGAACCTTTAATAGACATTTCATCTTGTTCAGCAAATACAATGGTAGGCCGATAATATTTTTCTTTAATTCTACCCGCCAGTATACCAATAACACCTTGGTGAAAATCAGCTTGGTAGAGCACAACACCTGAGGGTAATTCGTTACCTTGTGAGATAAAAGCTTGTAGCGCTTTTTCCGCTTCATCTTTCATTGAAGATTCAATTTCTCTGCGCTCAAGATTTAAGGCATCAAGACGAGCCGCGATCTGGCGGGCTATATGTTGATCTTCAGTTAGCAAGCATTCTATGCCCAGTGACATGTCATCAAGTCTGCCCGCTGCATTTAAGCGAGGACCTAACACAAAGCCAAGGTCGGTAGATGACAATTTATGACAGGGTCTTGCAGCTACTTCTAAGATGGCCTTAATACCGGGGCGAGCGAAACCACTGCGGATACGTTGTAGACCTTGATGCACCAACACACGGTTATTTTCGTCCAATGGCACAACATCAGCAACCGTCCCTAAAGCTACAATATCGAGGTAATTTGCTAAGTTGGGCGGCTGAATGTTTTGTTGTTCAAACCAACCTTCCTCGAGCAATTGGGCCTTCACTGCCAACATGACATAAAATGCAACACCCACACCGGCTAAATTTTTAGATAAAAACTCACAACCTGGCTGATTAGGATTCACGATTGCGTCAGCATCAGGAAGCGTATAACCGGGTAAATGATGATCTGTGACCACCACTTTCATACCTAATTTTTTAGCGTGACTAACACCCTCGACACAAGATATACCATTATCCACGGTTATAATAAATTCAGCTTTTTGTTGATAAGCAACATCAACAATTTCTGGACTTAAACCATAACCAAAATCAAATCGGTTAGGCACTAAATAATCAACATTTTTATGCCCAAATGCTTTTAACGCTAACATGCAAATAGCGGTACTGGTTGCACCATCAGCGTCAAAATCGCCAATAATGCAAATAGCTTTAGCTTGCTTAACGGCTTCGCAAATTAAAGATGATGCTCTCTCAATTCCTTTTAACTCATTGTAGTGACGTAATTTTTTTATTTGAGTTTGTATTTGAGCAACGTCAGTTACCCCTCTATTTCTGTAGAGTCGGTCCAATATTGGCGGCAATTGAGGGTCAATAGGATTGGGAATGACGGCATGGCGTCGCTGTATTTGCAAAACAGGCCTCTTTGATTTAGTGAATAAAGATGAGTAATAGGCGCATCTACGCGAAACATGATGATAAACATAGCACAGAGTGAATAGTAACAAGTGATCGCTATAGTCTGCGAGTCTTTATTGACATTCGTTTGCGGCTTAACTTAACAAAGTGCCGATATAGTTACCTTTGGAGCGTTGCAAAAGATGATTGCACAGATATAAAAAAGACCTTCAAATGAAGGTCTTTTAGGCTCACTATTAGCATGTTATTAAATACCGATTAGCCGTGCAAATTCTCATAAATGACCCGCAATGTATTAGAGAATGAGCGTTTAGTGTTCGGCCAAGAAATCGATATATTATCAAGCATACCCGACCCGCAGTCGACCTCTAGGCGACTGACGACATCAAACAAAGCATCCGCGTTTACTTTTTTACCGGTTTGAACAAGTTTCCTGGCGCCCCGTAAAATTTCACCATTATCATCTTGCATCACTGCATTATCCGTAGAGGTGATAGCTGTTTGTAGCTCAGAAATCAGCTCATTTAGCGCAGTAGCTAATGAATCCACCTGACCTTGCTGCTGCAAGTAAGGCAGCAAATCAAACCACATACTTGGATTTTCAGGCATAGGCATTTTCGCAATAGCCGACTCGGGTGCAGGTTGAGCATCCTCTTGCTGCTTCGATTTCAGTTGTTCTTGCGCTTGATGTAACTCTTCTTTATGCGCAGCGACAAGGGCGTCCTCCTGCTCTGCAAGTATTTCTTCATTACTCTGTAACTGCTGCTGAGCTTGTTGCAGAGCCTGCTCTTTATCATCTAATTGCGCTTTACTTGATTGCAATTCACTCTCTAATGTAGCTAATTGCTCTGCAAGACCAGACTGATTATTTTGTTGTTCACTCAAGCTCTTTTTACTTTGGTTATATTCTTGTTGAACGGCTTCTAACTGAGCCAATAACTGACCTTGTTTTTCCTCCATTGCCTGAATACTTTGTTCACGGCCTAGCAACGTAGCCTGTTGTTCTTCCACTTGCTTCTTCAGTGCAAGCTCTTGCTGCTCTTGTTGTTTAATGTGTGCTTCAAGTTCTTCTTGCTGCGCCTTCGCATTGTTCAGTTCGTCTTGCAGCTTGTTCTCTGCCGACTGTGTCTGTGATACTTGCGACTCAGCTTGCTGTAACTCACTTAGATTTCCTTGCAGCTTCTCTTGCAAGCTTTGATTTTGTTGCTGTGCATCAATAAGTGCTTGCTGTAATTGCTTTTTCTGTTCTTCAATTTGCTTATGATGCGCTGTCCATTGCTCTTCGCTGCCCTCTAGCATTTCACGCTGCTTACTTGCTCTGCTTTCCACATCAGAAAGTTCAACCGCTAATTGTTCTAGTTTCTGCTCTTGCTCAATACGCACTAACTTTTCCGCATCAGCTTGTTGTTGAATTTCGTCTAGCTTAGTCTGTGAATCCTGCAGCTGCTGACGCTTAGCTTCTACTTCCTGCTTAAGTTGAGCCTGATGTTGCTCCCACTGTTTACCTGATTGCTCAATTTTGGCTTGTTGTGCAGCACTGTGCTGCTCAAATTCTTTTAGTTCGCCTTGAAGCTTATCGAATAATTCTTGCTGGCGAAGCTTTTCTGCTTTTTCAGCTTCTGTTTGTTGTTTCGAATCGCTCAATATTTGCTCAGTCTCAAACAGTTTTTGTTGCTTAGCCTTCAACTCTTCTTGCAGTTTCTGTTGCTCGCTCAAGCGCAAATCTTCCGCCTCTTTCATCTCTTGCAACTTGCGCTCTGCATGCTGCTCAGCCTCCGCTAATTCAGATTCGACACGTTTCATCTCTTCTTGTTGCTTGTACTTTTCTAGCTTCTCTTGTTCCGCAGTTTGTTTAGCCTCGTCAAGTGCGACCTGCGTTTCTTGTAATACATTTTGCTTTTCTTCTAACTCTTGCATCAATTTGTTTTGTTGGGCTGCCATATCGCCTTTTTCTTGGTTAGACATCTCCTCAAACTTTTGCATCTCGTTTTGTAGATGCTCAACGTGGCGAACTTTATGAGTCAACTCAGACTGTGCAAGTTTGTAAGTTTGCTCAATCTCACGACGTTGTTTCTCGGCTTCTTCACTCGCTTTACGCTGATTAATAAGCGCTTCTTTTAGTTTTTCACTATTACTATCACTGGTATGCAATTGCTCTTGAAGGCCTGTGATTTGCGAGCCCACTTCATTAATTTCTGCATCTTTATCGGTGATTGATTGTTTCAATGAATCGATCTGAGTCACGTAAGCTTGCATTTTTTCTTGCTGCTGTTGTTGCTGCAATTGCAATTGCTTAGAATTTTTTTCACTGGCTTCAAGTTGCTGTTGTGCTTCTTGGAAGTTTTTCTCGCTTAATTGCAATTGGTTTGAAATTTCATTGCGCTGACTTTGCAAGTTATCTACTTTCTTAGTGGAAAGCGCTAATTGCTCGGTTAGTGTGTTATTAACATCTTGTGCTTCACTCAGCATTTCTCGACTCTGTGAATACTGATGCTGCACCTTTTGAAGATTATCAGTTACGCTCTGATGTTGTTCTTGCAGAGTTATGTATTCAATTTTAGCTTCGGATATTTCATCTTGAGCTAACTGAAGCTTGGTTTCTGTATCACGTAAGTCTTTAAGTTTCGTGGTTAGCTGCTCATGACTTGAGCGCAGCAATAACTGCTTTTCAGCCACTTCACGTTCGGCTTCTTTGTGCGCTGTAATCGCTTCTAATCGTGCTTGATCAGCTTGAATTATTTCAGTCAAATCAGTCCACATACAGAGGATTGAATCGAATTCCTTACCCTTATAGACAGGAATATAAGTCGCATGACAAGGGCGTAATTTCAAGCCCACTTTATGTTCCCAATTAATGGATTTGGCTCTACCATCATATTTGACTTTGTTGACAATACGCTCTAATTCATAAGCTTCACCTTCATCTTTATTGAGGTCGGGTGAGTGCGGTGCGAATCCCCATAAGTCATCTTCATTCTCAACACCAAAAAACTCACAAGCGGCAGGATTCACACTCGAAAAGCCTTTTTCATCCAAAATTGCCATTGGCATGCTGCTATGCTTAAGTAGACCGTGGAATTTATCTTCTTGGAACTGCTCGCCTGAACGATCTGAAATCCAACAAACGTACTGCTCTTTTTCTTTATCAAACAAGTCGATGTGCAGCTCACTAGGGTGCATTACTTCATTTTTGCCACGTAAACTAGTATGAAAATCACGTAATCGACCAGTTTGATGTAGCTGTTTAGCGGCCTTAGCTGCAGCGTCGGCATCGCTGAACAACTGATAAAACGTCCCTTTTTTGAGCTCTTTCTCGTTTAAACCTAAACGCTCCGTCATCGCGGTGTTTGCATGCACAATCCTATCATCTGAATCAACGGTCGCGACTGCAATTGGCGCAATATCTAGTAAATTAGAAAAGTGCGCTCGCTCTGATTCTAGCTGACGCTGAGTTTCAGTTAGTAAGGTTAAATCTTGGAACATACCAGCAAACCCAACGCGTTGATTTTTATCATCACCAAAGGCTTGTAACGTAACTCGCAGATGCAACGCTGTATTCCCATCATTGGCATTACTGAAACCTTGAGGTGTATCCGCTGAAAAATGGTCTGCATCCTGATTTTTACCTACCTTCCCAGTAAACTCACGATTTAATGCTTTACCGATTGTGACAGGCGTATCGTCTGGATTATGCAAAATATTAATATCTTCAGGTACTAGGTTCAGCAAATCAAAACGTTTATTTTTTACGTCAACTAAACGCACGCCGAACATACGTTCAAATGGGTTATTAACAGATATAATGCGACATTCATCGTCGAGTATATAGACAGGATGCAGCGACACATTCAACATCGCTTTTACTTTCTGTTCACTCGCATATTCTTTTCTTTGATTTTGGCGGATCTCGGTTTCATCAATAACCAAGAGTTTGAATGCAGTCGACTTACCTTTGCTATTTTTCGCGATACTAATGGCGACAATGCGCACAGGAACTTTAAATTCTAGTGACTGTAATACGCTCTTAAAATCTATCTCATGCTGCTCTTTTGCAAGTTCAAAAGACTGTTTCCAAAACGTAATATTGTTAGGACAGACTAACTGATGCAGCTTCTCAAAGTCGCCAGAAACGTCCTCGCTGTAGCCCAAAATAGCAGATAATATCGGATTTGCTTGAAAACTTTCAGACTCAAAATCAATAGACATTTGACCTAGATACAGGTGCTCAGTGAGTTGATTAAGTTCATCTAAATTAATTTTTACTTCTTTGAGTTCTTTTTCGTAATTATTAACATCTTCAAGACAGACAACAAAAGCAACGCCATCATACAGCGAGTCGTTTTTTGTAATAGTTAGACGCAGCTCCATGTTACTTGAAGGAGCTGTTACTAACATTTTAACTACTTCATTACCATTTATTGCTTTGGTGATTGCCGCTTTTGATTCGTCTTTAAATAACCCAACAAGTGGCTGATTCAATACTCTACTTTTCTCACGTCCGAGCAATTTTGCAGCCGGGTTGGTCAATTTAACAACATTCCCTCGCAAACCAACCAGAATGAGTCCAGTATTCATCTTATTCAGAATTTCGTCTTTGTTAGCAACCACTTCATCATGTATTTCAATGATTTTATCTTTGGATATCATATTCACAAAAGCATAGATGGTAAGACAAAGAAACAAAATTAGTAGCGCAATTGCAGAATAAGCGACCAAACTCAAGGTAGCCTCGTCTTGGCGTGCTAATTTTTCACCTAACGCAAAGCATGCAGGACTGATAAAAAGCAACGCAAAAAAAGCAACGTGCTTTGTTGAAAAAAAAATTGAGATTAGCAAGTGTCGTAGCATCTTGAAGGTGTCCAAAGAAAATAAGTTAATATCCTGTGCAACAACTTACATCGTGAGCATCAACTTAAAAACAGTCGATCGGCATCTAGTGTATATTTATAAATAACTAATAAGCCACATCTGTCGCACAAAATGTCACAAAGCCAGCAAGTCGGGATGACTTAATGGTTCCTACGCCAGAGTCATGATAGTTGTTTCATCATGACTCTGTATCGGCAGACTTAGTTAAATTTAAAACTTATTGTTACTACAATACCCGAACCATCTATTTGATTGTCAATATTAATCTCGGCATGATGAAAAAGTGCAATCATTTTAGCTATATACAAACCTAAACCCAAATGTGGCTGCTCGGAGCTTTGCTCTTTTCTAATTGAAATCATTGAGTCTAAAAGTTCTTTTTGCATATTTTCTGGCAACAATGGGCCCTGATTACTAATGCGAATTTCAAACGCATCGGAGTTGCCTTTAAGAGCAAACTTAATGACTGAATCAATAGGACTAAATTCAACAGCGTTTGCAACAATTTTATCTAACATTTGAGCAAAGAGCTCAGGGGAGCCCGATATTATCTGTTTTTGTAACTCAACCTTGAGTAAAAAATGCCTTGTAGGATAGGCTAGACGATAACCTTCTGAGCAGCCGGTCAGCACTTCCTCTAAACTAAATTGTTCAATATCACTGCGCTGAATAGCTTGCTCTAGACGGGTTGCTTCACTCATGTTGGTCAGTATTTTACTGAGCCTCTTAATTCCCTCTTTCGCCCTATCTATATAGGCTTGGTTATCAGATGAATGCTGTTCAAGCGACAGGTTATCCAGTGATGAGTTAACAATTGCGACCGGCGTTCTTAGTTCATGCGACAAACGCGACGCCATATTTTCCAAATAGCTGTTGTACTGGTTTAGTTTAGACAACACATTATTGAAGGTGCGACTCAAGTCGCCAATTTCATCATTGGTAGGCGACGCTTTAATTTCTCCCACTATTTTACCTGAACTATCAATGGCGCTTTCTGCTTCATTTCTTAGTTTGCGAATTCGCCATGAAATTCGAGACGCTAATAAAAATAAGGAGAGCGTTCCGAAGATAATAACCGCTAAAATAAAGTGAAATTGCTGTTCTAAGGCCTGGTTTCGTAATGTTCTTATACCATTAGTCGTTTGTTCAACGACCACAGCTCCCATCACCTGCTCATCTATGTATATCGGATGTGCGGCTGACAAAATAACCGCTTTTTTGTCAGCACTCAAACGCCACAAACTAGCTGGTACACCATCTAAAGCCTCTATAACATCCTTACCTTCGAGCGCATATGCGTTGTCTAGATCATCCACAAAATCGGCAGGGGGCTTGGTGAGGATGGTATAATAAATAGGCAGTAACCATTCATTTTCAACATACTGCCACCAGTTTTCCGTGCTTCCTTTTTTAGCGCCCTGTGCTTGCACTCCGTTTGAGCTTTGTATTTCGCCCGACTTAGCCAGTACTCGCATATGTTTATCAATTACCCAGACTCGTGCATTGGCATACTTTAATCCTTTTAATATATTTTCAATGTCAGGTGAAGGTATTAGAACCGTGCCCAATGACTCTTTTTTTGCAGGGTCTGAAGTACCTAATGTGTATTTTGCAAAACCAGTTTGCGGGTCATCTATGTCAGTTATAGCAAAAGCGATTTTACTCGACATCATATCAACCGGTAGACGCAACTCTACGTTATAGCCCGTTAGTGTTTGTTGCCAATAGCCTTGAATTTTAGTCTCTAGGCGATCTGGTTGAATACTTTGAGTGCCAGACTTAAGTAAATAAGCGCTAACCCATCCAGACTGCATGGGCGCAATAACATAACGTTTGAAATCACCTTTACTGTCTATCATCGCGGTCTGTAAATAATCGTTACGGTCAATTCGTAGACTATTGCGCGCTCGGAAGACCAAGTTGTCATCCGAGACTTCAAATACCGCATATAGAAACCCGTCATAACGACCAATCATATGCTTAAAAGTCAAACTTTGTGGACGGTATGTTTGCTGAATTTCAATTAGATTTTGTTCTGCGTAGTGGAGTTTAAAAGTTTGATATTCATCCCAGTCAGAGACATCACCGTCAAGCTGAATAGGAAAATCGATACTATGTGCATACAAATCTGTCCCCGGCCTTACATCATTTATAAAAGAAGATTGTTGATCAAATAGCTTAGGCCTTTCATGCAGCGCAGTTGCAACCGCACGAGCAGTTCCTACCATCGTTTGTTCTTGGCCAATTCGCAGGTAACTTTCTAATTCCCAAACGTATTGATATGCCAAATACGGAATTGTAAATAAGAATGATGAGAAAAAGAGAAGCTGAATGCGTAATCCAATGCGCCACTTTGTCATGAGGCGTCAGCTTTCCAGCGATAACCCATACCATACACCGTTTCAACACGGTCAAAAGAAGGATCAACTTGCACAAACTTTTTTCTTATTCGTTTAATATGTGAGGTAATAGTGGTGTCATCAACAACCATTTTCGATTCATCCATTAACTGTTGTCGACTTTTTACATGCCCCGCATATTTGGCAATCGCGTGTAGCATCCAAAACTCAGTGACGGTTAAATCAATAAACTGCAACTTCCATTTTACCGTCATGCGTTTAGCGTCCACGACTAAATTACCCGACTGAATAAGGTCTGATGCTACTTGAGGTTGATTTAATAATTCAGTACGTCTAAACAGTGCTGCAATGCGAGCCAATAAATGAGGCAAACTGATATCCTTGGTTAGATAATCATCTGCTCCCATTCTTAAACCACATATTGTGTCGTAATCATTGTCGCGCGCTGTCAAAAAGATAATAGGTAAGGTTTTAGACAGGCTACGCAAGGTTTGACAGACAGCAAAACCGCCGTCAATTTCATCCGCTAAACCTATATCCACAATTGCTAAATCAGGGAGTCTTTTTGCAAAGGCAATTTCCGCTTCCTGCCTATTTGAATATGCTTTTACCGCGTAGCCTTGCTTAGCTAAAGCCGACACATAGTTGTCTCTAAGGGCTTGGTCATCTTCAACTAAAGCAATTTGCTTCGACATAACACACCTTTGATTTAAATAGTTTAACTTAACTATATAGAAAATCACGATGGGATAAAGCCTTTGCTAGCAATTTCCATTTTTTCGCCACAATTGACCTCAACATTGCCACTTTTTCTCCCCTAAGTTGCCACTAATTTTTTGTTTAATGACATGGCGATTCAAAACCACTTTTAAAAACAAACTTAAAAACATTTGGAGAAAAACATGAAACCAACAGTTAACAAAACCAACGCAAATAGATTGAATAGAATCACCTTAGCAATCGCTTTTTCCAGTTTAGTGAGTGTCTCTGGATTGGTAGTTGCAAAGACCCCCTCAAACGAGCAGATAACTGAAATGACAAAAAATACGCAGGAACTTAAAAATACCGATCTTAAAAGTAATGAAGCTCAAAATAATGCGATAGGATTAGGCTCCGGCATTGTATTTGGTGCAGTCGTTGCCGGACCCATTGGCGGAGCAATAGCAGGCATATTTGGCTTGTTTATTGCCGATGATATCAATGATGAGAATCGTTTAGTGCTAACCAAAGAAGAGTTAGATAACAAGAATCAAGAACTGATCGCATTGCAGCAGAATTATCAGGATTCGATAACCTCAGCGAATCAACAAATTGCAGCTATGGACATTGCAATGACTCAAGCAACTCAACCGGTAACGCCAACGCTTGAAGCGAATATTCAATTTAAAACCGCCTCTTTTCTAGTTGAAGACCATTACAAGTCCCAACTTGATGGCCTAGCAAGTGAATTACGCAAAAATCCTGGGTTAACAATTGAACTGTCTGGTTTTGCCGATCAACGCGGCGATTCGGCCTATAACCAAGTGCTTTCGCAACAACGCGCTAAGTCGGTAAAAGACTACTTAGTGAGTCAGTTCGTGAATGCAAATCAGGTACTAACCCAATCATTTGGTGAGTCTGAACTAGTGAGTGAAAGTGATAACTTTGAAGATAACTTTTTTGACCGTCGAGTGTTGTTAAAAGTAAGCAAAAAATCAGCAGAAATGACAGCGGCGAATCACTAAAGACTTACTTCAACTTCGTTAAGGAAGACTCTCATGGCATCATTACACCGCTTCGTTATTATTGTGCCCGCAATCACCGTTGTTGTTCAGGCTATTATTCCTGAACTTCTCGTTAGGTTGCAGGATGATAACGAGAGTCTTTCTAATCGATTTTTATTGGCAAGTGAAGCATTGGCAGCAACTAGGAAAACGGCCAATAGTTACGCGATACATTAAACGATTGGGCGCTGAGCGTACTTATAATAGAAAACAATAGTTCTAATCGAAAAGTCATACTTTTTATTTAAATAAGGGAGATTTTGGGGAAGTCGTTGTCTAGCGGCGTATCGTCTTTAAAAACTGAGATAAAGTGAAAAGCAAGCGTACTTGCTTTTCAGATACATTACCCTTTCTGTGCTGCTTTAAGCGCTAGCAATAGAGACTGTGCAGGCTGATAACCTGGAACGACTGTACCGTCAGGCATAATAATATTTGGCGTACCATTTACGCCAATCGCTTTGCCAAAGTTATATTGGTCAGCAACTTGATTCTCGCATGACGTGCTAGCAACATTTCCACCGGCTTTGGCTTTTGTCATTGCTTCCTGTGGATTTTCAGAACACCAAATCGAAACAGCATCACGGTAAACTTGACTGTTAATACCTTGCCTTGGGAAAGCAAGATAGCGAACCGTAATTCCTAAATCATTAAGGATATCCATCTCATTATGAAGCTTGCGGCAGTATCCACAAGTTGCATCAGTAAACACATTAATGACGTATTTTTCTTTTTTTGATTTGAATTCAATTGCAGAGTCTTTAAATCGCTCGATACCTTCCAGGCGGTACTTTTGTAATGCTGCACCCGTTTCATCGACAATTTCATCGCCAACGCGATATATTCGAGCACTTAGAAAATATTCACCATTTTCACTACCATAAAAAATACCTGTATTTGTATTTATCTGTAACAAACCAGGTACATTTGAATCCGCCACCGATATTATTTTAAAGTTTAGCTTTTGCTCAAATTTTCTAATCAAATCAGCATGTTCTTCAGAAGCGCCGTCTTGTGTAGCACTTTCTTGCACAGCATTAACCCTTGCCGAAAACACAAAGACAGATAACAAAGCTGATACAAAAAAAAGCTTCGATGCTATTTTTAACTTATTGATATAATTCATATAAAGCCCCAAAAAATACTGTATGACAGATAATTTTTAAATAATTAATTAATTCAAAATATAAAGACCGACGTTTTTTGTAAAAACATTCAACGTTGCTGCAAAAATGAACGGCTTACCAAAAAATGCGTCACTAGAAATACACGATGGCACAAAACTAGCCTCTAGGGTGATGGTTTTTTACCAAAGATTGAAGTCTTTCAGTCGCAACATGGGTATAAATTTGCGTTGTAGACAAGTCACTGTGCCCTAATAACATTTGTACTACGCGCAAATCAGCTCCGTGGTTTAGCAAATGTGTGGCAAATGCATGTCTTAACGTATGCGGTGACAAATGAACCTGAATACCAGCTTGCTTTGCGTGCAATTTTATACGATGCCAAAAAGTCTGTCTCGTCATCGTTGTGCCGCGCTTGCTCGGAAAAATAGTATTACTTGGTTTGCTTAATAATTGCGGGCGCCATTCTTTCAAATAGCCTGCTAAACAATCAATTGCAACTTCACCTAAGGGGACTAAACGCTCTTTATTTCCTTTGCCCATGACTCTGATAACACCCTGTAACAAACTCACTTCGTTCATTTGCAAATTGACTAATTCTGACACTCGAATACCCGTGGCATACAATACTTCTAACATCGCTTTGTCGCGAGCATTAATGGGGTCGTCACTATTAGGAGCGGCTAATAAGTCGTCTACTTGTTGCTCCGTTAATGTGCTGGGCAGGTAGCTTGGTAGTTTAGGATTACTTACGCCTTGGGTCGGGTTATCAACTCGCCATTTTTTTATAATTGCATACTTGAAAAAAGAACGTGATGTACTCAAGAATCTTGATGTTGACCGTTGCGATAATTTTTCTTCAAAACGCAATGTTAAGAAAGCTTGAATATCCTCTTTGTGAACTGAAACCAAAGCACTTTTATCTATTGAGTTGCGTTGTAAAAAGAGAGAGAATTTGGTGAGATCACTTCTGTAAGCTTCTGCAGTATTTTCACTCAACCCCTTTTCAATCCACAACATACTAATAAAATCGTTAATAGCAATTTCGTTTTCAGCTGACAAAATAGCTTTTTCTTTTTTACGACTAGTAACCTGTCTCTTCATTTAAAAATGCTTATGTTTACGAACTAACTCGTAGGCGGCTTGAATATCTTGAGCTTTCTGTTTGGCAAGTTCAAGAGCCTGTGCTGGCAAACCTTTGGATGCGACTTTATCAGGATGATGCATTGACATTTGTTTTCGATACGCCTTTTTAATCAACTTTGAATCATCCCCTTCTTTAATGCCTAATATCTTAAACGCATCCTCCAATTCAGCCTTTACAGAATATGAACTAGAATCTGCATATTGATTTTGTTGGCGTCCTTGTTCATGCCTTTGTCTATATCTGCCCCGCTGTCGGCGGTGATTGTCTGGTTGCGCTCTACCATTGCGGAAGCGTTGTTCTGCCTCAAATGTCATTATCAAGAAATCGAGTTCCACTCGTCTAAAACCGAGCGCCCTAGCAACTTTTTCTAACAATGTATATTGGGTAGAACCCAGCTTTTTGTGCGCGCAGGACGCTTGAATTAATATCTCTAAATAAATATGCAGTACATCTCGTCGCGCATGGCATTGTTCTTTAAATTGTTGAAGCATGTCGACAATCGCAAAATCGCGTTGCTTACCGTCCCGAAACGCTTGCTGAGCTTCTAATCGGACGTCACCGGTTAAGTCCATTTCATCCATCAACGCGGATGCTACCTGAATATCTTCTTGAGTGACTATACCGTCTGACTTTGCAATATGACCTAACGCAGAAAACAAACTATGAAAGAAAACGGCTTGTTGCTGAATTTCATCTGATGTCGTGAAAAAGTGAGCAAAACCGCCTTTCTGCGAAAAGTCTTTACTATACGTTTTATCGAATATGTGGCCAACTATCAGACCTAGTGCGGCGCCCGCAATTCGGCCAAACATAAAACCCAAAAGCACACCAACAACTTTTCCCCATATTTGCATATTTTCATTGCCCTCTGGCACGTTCATTTAAAATATTTATCATAGATTACGCTAAATTAAAAAAGTAATGAGGTAAAAATCTAGCTCATTATTTATTTTACGCCTAAATTAGCTGTAATTTTCGGCATTTTACAAAAAAAAACGCATTTATTGCCCATTTTCCAACAATATAGTTGGTTATTCTCCCTCAAAGCATTAAAATTTATGGTTATTTGAATCTTATGCAAAATAACGCTTCAAAATTCTGAATGTTTAGATGCTAAAGCATCAGTATGCAAAAATTAGTATTGGCTTAAAGAGCCTGAGACTAGCTAAAAAGGTTACCTAAAAAATCATTTAATGATCAAATTTTTTTCTATTATCACGCTCAGTATCAGTGCATTTTTTGTAAGTGCGCAAAGCACTGAGTTGTGCATACCTCAAAGCGCTCAATTTGACCCTTCGCTGTTAACCACGAACAAACAAATCAGCGTGAGTTCTGACGTTGCTCAAATGATTCAGAACAGTTCAGCTTTATTCAATGGTAACGTTACCATTACAAGTCCAAATTCAATGATTAATGCCGATGTTGCGCAGATAGACAATAACGGCAAACAAGTCATCGCTAGTGGCGATGTGCTTTATCGAGACCAAGCACTGCAAGTCGAAAGTCAAGGCGTTGAATTAAATAGCGAACTCAAGTTATTACAAATGCAAGATACTGAGTACCAGTTTAAGGACATTTCTGGGCGAGGCTCTGCCGATTTACTTTCGCTTTCTGGTGAGCAGGGCTTGCGTTTAGAACAAGTTTCATTTACGACTTGCCCAAAAGGTGGCGAAGATTGGAAAATGTTTGCAAGTGAAATAGTCATTGGTAAAGACAGCCCATTCGGCGAAGCTTATAACACTAAATTTTATGTTGGCGGTGTACCTGTATTTTGGCTTCCCTATTTTGCGTTTCCAGTGACAGCTGATCGTCAAAGCGGTTTGTTGTTTCCAAATATTGGCAGCTCCAGTCGCACCGGTGCAGAATATGAACAACCATTGTATTGGAATATTGCGCCTAATTATGATGCAACTATTTCACCAAGAATAATGACTAACCGCGGTATTCAACTGAAAACAGAGTTTCGCTATTTGTTCAGCCAAAGCCAAGGTGAAGTCCAATTAGAATATTTACCTAAAGATATTGATACTGAAACTCAGGATGAGCGATATTTTTATCGCTATTTACATCAAGGAAAAATCAGTGACAACTGGAATCTAAACATTGATTTCAGTGGAATAAGTGACGACAATTACATTGTCGATCTCGGGTCTGACTATTATAATCGCGCGGACACTCATTTATATCGTCAGCTTGGACTAAGTTACTACTCACCCAATCTCGATTTCTCATTGAATTTCCGAGATTTCGAAGTTGTCGGCGATCATCCAGACGTGTATCGTGCATTGCCAGAAATGAAACTCAATTATGATACTGACTTAGGAGAATATATTGATTTTACGCTAGCGAGTGAAGCGGCGTATTTTGAAAACTCACTTGAGTCAAAACCCAATGCTTTTCGGGTTCATATTGAACCTAGTTTGTCATTGCCGTATCAGCGCGCTTGGGGTGAATTATTAGCAGAAGTTAGTGTATTACAAACCTACTATGAACAAGAATTGCCACAGGGCTCAGTGGGTGAGTTGGACGAAAGTGTTAGCAGAACGATCGGACAAGGACGATTATACGGTTCACTTATTTTCGAAAAAGAGGACTTAGTACTAGATAATAAGTACTTACTTACCATCGAACCCAAAGTGCAGTATCTTTACACCAGCTTCGAGGAGCAAGACAATATAGGTCTGTATGATACGACGCCTCTGTTGACTACCTTTAATAATTTGTTCCGAGGTCAGGAATTTACTGGCTTGGATCGAATTAACGACAACAATCAATTTACTCTGGGTGCCACGGCTAGATTAGTAGACCAACAAAATAGAGAGAAACTCGTTCTGAGTGTTGGTCAAATATTTTACTTACAAGACAGTAAATTGATAAGTAGCGCGAGAGAGGAGAAGCGCTCAGCGTTGGCAGCCGAATTTGATTGGCAAGTGAACCAACGCTGGTTTTTGCACTCTGATATTCAAGTTGCAACGCAAACACAAAAAGTAAAACGTAGTAGTATTGCGACTGAGTACCGTATTGACGATAATAAACTGATTCAGATGAACCATCGTTATATTCGTGACCTTTCAGGAGAGGAAATAAACCAGTTTGGGGTGACAGCTAGCTGGCCAATAAACCAAAATTGGCATTGGGTGGGACGTTGGTATAGAGACGCTCAACGATCAAGAACAACCGAAAGCTTTGCTGGCATTCAGTACGAGAGCTGTTGCTGGGCACTGCGTATCACTTATCAGCGCAGCCTGAGTAATCGATTTGATGCTACTGGTTTGCGAACAACCGATGAGTTTGATTCAGGTATAGGCTTACAATTTATTATAAAAGGTATAGGCAGCCGAAGAAGTAATTCCGATATTTTAGAACAAGGTATGTTTGGTTACCGCCAACCCTATGTTTTAAATTAACTAGATTTTGACGTTATATAATTAGAGAAAATATGAAATACAGATTATTAAAAGCAAGCTTACTGAGTGCTTCCGTGCTTTTCAGCATGCTAGCAAACGCGGTTGAAGAAAGACTCGACAAAGTATCTGTCATCGTAGACCAAGGCGTAATTCTTGAAACTGAAATATCCGAGCTTGTAGATGGGGTGAAACAAGGCGCAGTTGCTCAAGGGCAGGCGTTACCGTCGGATAGAGCTTTGCGTACTCAGGCAATTGAGCGCTTAATTTTAAAGAATTTGCAGATGCAAATGGCAGAACGTATGGGTATTCAAATTAGCGACCCTCAACTTGATCAGACTATCGGTAATATTGCAAAGGAAGACAATATCAGTGTCGAGCAGTTGCGTGAAAAAGTTCAAGCCGACGGCTTATCATATGAAGTGTATCGCGAAAAAGTACGAGAGGAGTTAATAACGGGTGAAGTGACTCGCGCAAATGTAAGACGTCGTGTTTATATCACACCACAAGAAATCAGTACTTTAGTTAACTTGATCAGTCAACAAGGAGCAGAACAAGCTGAGTACCGTTTAGGTCACATCCTTATTGCGGTGCCATCAGGCGCCACCGAAGATCAAATTTCTGCATCGAGAGAGACTGCCGACAAAGTTCTTGAACTATTAAACTCTGGGTCTGATTTTACTAAAATTGCTATTGCATCCTCTTCTGGTCCAAAGGCTCTTGAAGGCGGTGACTTGGGTTTTATGAATGTTAACTCCATGCCAACGCTGTTTGCTGAAGCGATACAAAGTAAGAAAAAAGACGCCTTGATTGGTCCGTTGCGCAGTGGTGCGGGTTTTCACGTTTTGAAAATATTAGAATTAAGAGGCGTCGAGACTGTTGAGGTTGAAGAAGTCAACGCGCGCCATATTTTAGTGTCTCCATCGATTATTCTTAGCGACCAAAAAGCAGAGAAGATGCTTAAAGAATTCCGAACTAAGCTTATTGAAGGTGAAGAAGATTTTGCCGAGCTGGCAAAAGAATACTCTGAAGATCCGGGCTCAGCTTTGAAGGGCGGTATATTGGGTTGGAATGACCCTAGTATATATGTACCTGAGTTTAAAGAAGCACTTAGTACACTTGAAAAAAATGAGTACAGTCAGCCAATCAGAACTGTACACGGTTGGCATTTGATACAGTTACTTGAGCGTCGAATTGATGATGCGACAGAAAAACGTAAAGAAGATCGCGCGTATCAATTATTATTTAACAGAAAATTCAATGAAGAAACCGATACTTGGTTACGTGAGATGCGCGATGGTGCTTACATTGAATTACTTGATAAAAAAGACCTGTAATGTCAAAAAATCTAAAGATCGCTGTTACACCTGGTGAGCCGGCGGGTATTGGCCCAGACCTCATTATTATGCTATCTCAGCAACACTGGGATGCTCAGTTAGTGGTCTATGCCGACGCGAATATGTTGCAAGAGCGGGCAAAACTGCTTGGTATTAAGTTAGATATTATTCCTTATAAAGAGGATAGTACTTACCTGCAGCAACCCGGACAATTAATTGTTAAGCATATTCCTGTAAAAGTTCCGGTGATCGCTGGAGAGTTAGACAGCGAGAATGGTCATTATGTTGTTGAGACCCTGCGTCAAGCATGCGATGAGAATATTAGCGGCAAATTCGACGCTGTTGTTACTGGTCCTGTGCACAAAGGCATAATAAATAAAGCAGGTATTTCGTTCAGTGGCCACACAGAATTTTTTGCTAATCAATCTAATTGCAGCGACGTAGTTATGATGCTGGCAACTGAGGGTTTGCGCGTGTGTCTAGCGACAACACATATTCCATTGCAATATGTTTCACAAGCAATCACACCAGAGCGTCTCGACAAAGTGATTCATATTATCCATACCGACATGAAACTAAAATTCGGTATCGAATCACCTACAATCTATGTTTGTGGTCTAAACCCGCATGCGGGAGAAGATGGCCATTTAGGTAAAGAAGAAATATTAGTGATCACCCCTAAATTGAATGAACTGCGCGCACAAGGTATTGACTTAGTGGGCCCGCTTCCTGCGGATACTATTTTCCAACCTAAGTATTTAGAAAAGGCTGATGCAGTATTGGCGATGTATCACGATCAAGGTTTACCAGTATTGAAATATAAAGGCTTCGGTGCATCAGTGAATATTACTCTTGGCCTCCCTTTCATCAGAACCTCTGTAGATCACGGCACTGCCGCTGATCTTGCTGGTTCAGGCAAGATCGATTGTGGTAGTTTCAGTATGGCAATAAAGAAAGCCATCAAGTTGGCTGGGAAAAAGACATGAGTCAAAAGCATTTGGGCCACACAGCAAGAAAACGCTTTGGTCAAAACTTTTTGCATGATCAATATGTGATTGATCAAATAGTATCCGCTATCAACCCAAAACCAGGCGAAAACTTGGTAGAGATTGGACCTGGCTTGGGCGCGTTAACTGACCTCGTTGCCGAAGAAGTGGATCATTTGACCGTTGTTGAGCTTGATAGAGACTTAGCAAAAAGGCTACGTGAACATCCATTCTTAGGTAAAAAATTAACTGTCATAGAAGAAGATGCATTGAAATTTGATTTCGCTAGCTTGGTTAAAACAGACGGTGATTTAAGAATTTTTGGTAACCTCCCCTATAATATTTCAACGCCATTAATGTTCCATTTATTTTCTTTCACCAAAAAAGTCAAGGATATGCACTTCATGTTACAAAATGAAGTGGTCAAGCGGCTATGTGCAACCCACGGTGACAAGCTTTATGGTCGTCTATCGGTCATGGCACAATATTATTGTCAACCCATTCCCGTTGTCGCTGTTCCACCAAGCGCATTTAAACCTGCCCCAAAAGTAGACTCTGCTTTTGTTAGGCTCATTCCGCATGCGACACCACCAGCTCAAGTTGATAACATCGATCGCTTACAACAAGTCGTTACTACTGCATTTAATCAGCGCAGAAAGACCATTCGTAATAGCTTGAAAGAGTTAATGACGCATGAGGAAATAGAAGCATTGGGTATAAAACCCGAATTAAGAGCCGAAGCCTTATCTTTACAACAGTTTGCTTCACT
This sequence comes from Glaciecola sp., assembly GCA_047637355.1. GTDB lineage: Bacteria > Pseudomonadota > Gammaproteobacteria > Enterobacterales > Alteromonadaceae > Glaciecola. Next base: position 118,420 of record JBLIKA010000001.1, read on the forward strand.
AGCAAATTACGTTGAAAAGAAGCGTGTAGAAGCTGGAATAGAAGGATAAAAGGCAGAATAACAGTATGAAGAAATCATTAGATATTAGCACAAAAACGACATTTATTGGCCTTCAAGATACTGGCGACGAAACCCCTATTTACGTTTTCAGCTACACCGTGATCATTAACAATAATCTGTCTCAACCGGCTCAGCTTAAGAACCGATATTGGTTAATTACTAATGGCGACGGCGAAAAAGTAGAGGTACAAGGTGAAGGAGTTGTGGGCGAACAACCTATTATTCAGCCGAATGAGAGCTTTGAATACACAAGCGCGTCAATGATCAAGACCGAAGTTGGAACGATGGAAGGTTATTACGAATTTGAATTTGCTGACGGGCAACTTCATCGTGAACAGATCCCGGTATTTAATTTATCAAAACCAAATAGTATCCATTAGTTTTTGCTATGAATAATTATGTCGTTGGCGATATTCAAGGGTGTTACAAAGGATTACGCAAACTGCTCAAGAGTGCTGGCTTTGACCCAAAAAAAGATAAATTATGGGCCGTGGGAGACCTTATTGCGCGTGGCCCCCAGTCACTCGAAACACTTAAGTTTTTAAAGGACTTAGGTACTCCACATTTTGATACCGTATTAGGTAATCACGACTTACATCTTATTGCGATGGCTCATGGCATAAGCACACCCAAACCGGTCGATAAATTAGATCCTTTAATTAAACACCAATCATTTAATGAACTCATCGACTGGTTGTGTACTAAAAAGTTGGCTTTAACGCCAGCAAAAAATCACTTCATATCACACGCCGGCTTGTATCCGATGTGGTCTACAAAAAAAGCTATTTCGCTGTCAGATGAAGTTAGTGAAGCTTTAATGGGTAGTCATAGACTTCAATTTTTGAAGAAAATGTATGGTAATTCCCCAGCCATTTGGAACGACGACCTAGAAGGTGCTGACCGTCTTAGGTTTGTCGTAAACGCCTTAACGCGAATGCGTTTTTTAAATGGTGACTCACTCGAATTCAAAACTAAATGTCACCCCGATCTAGCGCCTGCAGAATTAACACCTTGGTACCTTTGTCCCAATCCTAGTTTGAAGAAAAAAAAAGTTCTTTTATTCGGTCATTGGGCATCTTTAATGGGTGAAACTAATAATGAAAATGTAATTGCACTCGATACCGGGTTTGTATGGGGTAAGCAAATGACACTTTATTGCATTGAAACAAAACAATTTTTTTCGCAAACAGCTTAAAGAAAAACAGTTGCTTACCGATACCTTCAAGTAGACATAGTTATAAAACTGCGTACGCGGGTGTTAGGTGAAATCAACTACACTAAATCAGATGTTCAGAAAGTCGTAATTGTTGCCACAAAATAAGGTAATTAAGGGTCAAAAAATGAATCTTACAGTAAAAATGCGAGTCATTAGCGGATTTACCATCATCAGTTTTCTGCTCGTGTTGTTAAGTATACTTTCTCTTGTCAGTCTAAATAAGATTGAGAGTGCTACTGAAGAGGTTAGTGAGTTAGCGTTGCCGACTGTCGGTGGCAGCAATAGCTTAAAAGCATCGTTCCTTAATATGGGACGCTTGACCTTTGAAGCGTATGTAACGACCAATCAAAGTGAATTGAATGAGAAGCTTGCCGCATTTGAGGCGAGCAAAAGTAGTTTTGAGGAAGAACTAGCTGAGCTACGCGATGTTGTTCAATCTGAAAGTAACTTAAAAAGTGCCCTTAGTGCTGTTGAAGTTGTTTATGACAGCTACTCTGCAAATGCAATCGAGGTCTACAATAATCATCTTTTAAAACAAGATCTCAACGATAGTGTAAAATCTAAATACGCTATTATTGAGGAAAGTGCTGATGACGCAACATCCTTACTCTTAGACTTTGCCGATTTAGATATGGTCGTTGACTCCACTTTACTCTCCAAAGTAGCTGTTGAAGGGGTAGCACTAGAATCAAATTTACTGTCAATTTTATCCTCTGTTGCGGAGTATGTTTCTAGCGAAACATTGCAGCGAGCTGAAATTCGTGGGCAAGGAGTGCTTGTCATGATGACTCAAGCTGAGGAGCGTTTTGCTAGCATGCGAGATACAGCCGATGGAAAGGATGATACTGGTACGTTGGATGATGTAAGTGATTTAATAGAAACTATTAAAGAAACTATTTTAGGGTCCAGTGGCATTCTAACTAATCAAGTGAGTATGCTAGAAAGAGCAATTGACTCAGAAAGATTTTTAATCGCATCGGATGAAGATATTTCTCGAGGGCTCAATTCACTGGAAAATTTACTAAAGCTGGCGAATAACAAAGCGTCATCAGTAAAGCAGGGCGTAAGTGACCAAGTTGGATCGAGCATTCAGTGGGTTATTATTATGGTATTGGTATCTCTTGGTATTGCGGCATTTACCGCTTATAAAAGCGTAACTGCCATTACAAAACCGTTAGCTAAAGTCAATGAGCTGCTCAGAATAGCCTCTTCTGGTGACCTCACACATCGCTTAGATGATTCTTCAACAGACGAGTTCGGAGTACTTTCAAAAAACTGCAATTCTCTCATTCAGAATCTTAAGACATTGATTGAAGGGATCCATGGCAGAGCTGAGCAACTTGCAGCAGCGTCAGGTGAAACATCTTCAGTTACTGAGCAAACGACAAGATCCATACAGGAGCAGAAATCTCAAATATCACAAGTTGCTGCGGCAACAACTGAAATGCATAGTACGTCTCAATTAGTATTGCAAAGTGCTGACGATACTCTTAAAGAAATTGGTCACGCCGATGAAGAAGCTGAAAAAGTGAAGCAAATTTCAATGGAAAATAAGCGCTCAATTGAAGTGCTTGCTCGTGATGTGCAAGAAGCAGCTAACGTTATCAATAAACTTCATGAAGACAGTGCCTCAATTGGCGGTATTCTTGACGTTATTCGCGGTGTAGCAGACCAAACTAACCTACTCGCGTTAAATGCTGCTATTGAAGCAGCTAGAGCTGGTGAACAGGGCCGAGGATTTGCGGTAGTTGCGGATGAAGTTCGTACATTAGCAAGTCGCACTCAAAAATCGACTCAAGAAATTAATTCAATGATAGAAGTATTGCAAGCTGGAGCTGAAAAAGCGGTAACAGTTATGACCCAAGGTAAACAGCAAGCCGAGATATGTGTAGCGCAAACAGAAAAAGCCGCGCAAGCGCTAGATTTGATAACAGACGCTGTGCACAAAGCGCATGAAGTTAGTACTCGAATTGAACAAGCGGCGCGCGAGCAAAATCAGGTGTCCGCTGAAATTAGCGAGAAACTTGAGACCATCGTTGGTATTGCCGAAGAAACAACCTTAGGTGCTCAACAGACAACCATATCCAGCGCTGAAGTTGCTAGACTCGCCGACGAACTGCAAGAGTCTATTGGCACATTTAAAGTTTAAAGCTTCGGCTTTTCAACGGCAAACAAACTCAAGATAGCTACAAACTTTAAATTTGAGCAACAGATATTGGTCGTTAAAACAAAAAAAGCGATTTCGGATTAATTCGAAATCGCTTTTTAATATGTTAATGCTTATCCTTTATAGCTAATTTAGCTACTCAAATAACGCTTTGTGCAATACCTTAACGACTTCTTCACTGTCGGTATTACTAACGACAAACGACAAGTTATGTGGGTTTGCGCCGAAACATATCATGCGCAAATTGAAGTCTGTTACAGCCTCAAATATCTTACTCGAGACACCTGTAGAACTGTGCATATTATTACCCACAACAGTCACCACATCATACCCTTGCTCAACTGTTACATCACAAATTGTGCTTAATTCCGAAAGCGTTTCTTTGTTCATTTTTTCAGAAACAGAATTAGGTGGGTTATCGAGCGTAAACGATACTGAGATCTCAGAAGTCGTTACCAAATCCACTGACAAATTATATTTTGCAATAATTGTAAAAACACTCTGAAGGAAACCCTGAGCATACATCATCTTAGGAGTCTTTACGGTAACCATAACTTGGTCTTTACGCCTGGTTATGGCTCTATATGAAGGTTCATGCTTACAGTCTCTGACAATCCAAGTGCCTCCCTTATCAGGTTCGCGGCTAGAGCCTACAAACACCTTTATGTCTTGCCTAAGCGCTGGTTCCATTGTTGCTGGATGTAGCACTTTGGCACCAAAAGTTGCCATCTCTGCGGCTTCTTCAAAACTCAATTCGGATAAAGGACGTGCTTTGTCAGTTATGCGCGGGTCAGTCGTATAGACGCCAATTACATCAGTCCATATTTCGCAGGTTTCTGCATCAATTGCCTCAGCTAGCAAAGCTGCAGTAAAATCAGAACCGCCGCGGCCAAGCGTAGTTGTTCTGCCCTGCTCATCAGCACCAACGAAACCTTGAGTGACAATCACGGAAGTATATAATTCGGGGATTAACAGTGACTGTGCTAGTTGTTTTATAACGCCAATATGGGGTGCGGCCTGACTAAACATTGAGTCAGTGCGCATAACTTTTCTAACATCGAAATTGCTCGCTGAAACAGCAAACTCCCTAAGCACTGCAGCAAACAATAACGAAGACATGCGTTCGCCCATCGACAATAGCGCATCTTTTAAATCGTCTCTGAAATTGATTTCTTCATGTTTTGCTAAATCGGTTAGCTCAACTAGCAAAGCATTAAGCTTGTCACTAACCTCTTCTGGTTTTTTTAACTTAGCGACAATAGCGAGCTCAACTACTTTGATGCTCTCTACAATTTCTTCAATTTGTTGACTAGTCAAAGCTGTATTAGCTAGCGCCACTAAATGATTGGTCACACCAGCAGCAGCACTAACTACCACAATTCTAGTATTGCTGTTGTTAGCAATTATTTTTGCACAATTACCCATAGCCTCATAGGTGGCTACGCTAGTTCCGCCAAATTTGGCAACATTCAACGCTGAATTCATTTACTTTTATCTTCCTTTCCATTAATCCAAAGAAACACGTTATGCACAACGGCTCGGCGTAGCGAATGCAGACTACTTGAATGAAGGATGCTTAACACGGCCTTCTATAGATATTTTATCACCTACTTTGACCCCATTTTTGGCAAACCATCCCTGGTTCATTTCCAAAGCATAAAGTACCTGCTTGGATGATTTTACCGAAGTAAGGTCGTGGGGTTTTAATTGCTTAATATCTACTATTCGACCATCTACTGTAATATAAGCCAAATCTAAGGCAACGAAGGTGTTCTTCATCCATATACTTGCTATACGCTCGTCATCAAACTGAAAAAGCATGCCGCAGTCTTCACACAAACTTTTACGATACA
>JBLIKA010000002.1:0-99553 GCA_047637355.1 Glaciecola sp.
TAGCCAAACCGTTAGATACAAGATTGAATTTACAACTTACTTCTTTCACTGAAAAACGAATAGCATTACGAACGATATTTTCAATCGCACTAATAAGTAAGGGCATGTCAGCATTAATACGAAGGTCTGGAATAGCTCCTACAACAAGTGATTTATTCATTGCGCCAGCCTCAAAATGTGCATCTTGCAATACACCTTTTAAAAGCATGACCAGTGTAGTTTCTTGCAGCTCAATTCGTTGCTGAGAGGCGTTTATTTTGGCCAGAGTCAGCACTTGCCCAATCATCTGATCCATCTTAACAATTTCGTTTTCAATTCGTGATAAGTGCTTAGTGTCCAAGTTACTTAGCACACCATCAGGTTTAGTGTTGATCTGGTCCTCTAACAAAGCGACAGCTAACTGCAAACGGGTCAATGGTGTGCGTAATTCATGCGATACGTTTGCCATCAGTTGCTTTTGACTATCGATCAAGCTTTGCAGACGAACCGCCATCGTATTGAAATCTTCCGCTAAATTACCCACTTCATCTTTTCTATTTTCAAGACCTTCAATGCGAGTTGTCAAATCGCCTTTAGCCAAGCGGTTACTAGCTAAACGCAAAGCCCCCAATGGTTTTGTTATACTTAGCACCAGCCCAAAGCAAAATACAGTACTGAGGAAAATAGCTAACACCAAGCCAGCAATCGCCGCTTTAGAACGAGACATCACATTTCTTTCCGATCGCAATAGTAAGCGCCCGATAAAGATGTTGTATTCTGAGGCATTGAAGAGCAATGTATAAGGACCAACAAACTCCATATTGTTGAGTCTTATAAGCAACGGACTATCACTTTCAACAAACGCGTTTAACTCTTCTATATTGCGGGATAGGGGGGTAGGAAAACTAGTATGACGCTTACTGGTATTGCGATTAATAGCCACTATATGAAGACCATTGCGTTGCCCTAACCTGCGCAATGATTGATTTAGATTGTTGCTACGCTCGACTACTCTGGTTAACCGCTGCATCGCTAACAACGTCTCAGACTCTTGTTCTTGGCTTACTGCATTTACTTCCAAGACGTCAGTCAATTGCTTAGCTAAGAAAAATGAGCTCAGTACAATTACTAATAAAGCAGTCCAAAACCAAATAAAAACGCGGCCAAATAAGGAATTGAAAGGATTAACCTTGGACAATTTCATTACACTTCACTCTTAAATATGTAGCCTGACCCACGCATTGTTTTGATTATATTTTCAATCCCTTGTTGTGATAGCTTTTTGCGAACATTACTCACATGCATATCTAAGCTACGGTCAAACGCACTGAGCCTGCGTCCTAGTACATCTTGACTCAGTTTTTCCTTACTTAACAGATGCCCAGCATGCCTCATCAATAGCACGAGGAGCTGAAACTCCGTGCTGGTCAGATCCAACTCATGTGCACCTATCATTGCCCTTTGGCTGGCTTCTTCAATTTTGATCCCATGAAACTGTAGGTTTTGAACTTGATTAAATATACTTAGATCATCCAGCCGACGCGTAAGCGCCTTCATTCTAGCAAGTAGTTCTCGATGATTGAATGGTTTAGCAAGATAGTCATCAGCACCCAACTCTAAACCTAATATACGGTCGTAGTCTTCACCTTTAGCAGTTAACATGATGACTGGCACAACGGAAAAAGTGCGAACTTGCTTGAGGGTTTCAAAACCATCTAAAACCGGCATCATAACGTCAAGTAGGACGACATCGAAAGTGAGTTCTCGTAACTTCGCAATTGCCGATACTGGGCTATTTTCTACATCCACCGTAAATCCATTTTGCTGCAAATATTCGGCTAACATTTGCGTCAATGCTACATCATCGTCAATTATTAATACGTGATACATGTATTCACCTTAAAGCTGTGTTTACCGCTAATGAAAATGGCTAATAGCTCTATTGAGCCAAGCATCAAAAATAAAATGCCTAGTTTGGAATGAGCACCACTATAAGCACTCTGCAACCTTATCATAAGTGAATTAGGAACAAATCTCAGAAACCTTTACACAAGCTTTACATTCGGCTGGCGTTTCTTTGCGTTCACAACGCTATTATTTATCTCTACATTTTATATAGATCCAACATTTATCGTTATATTAATCGGAGAGGAATGAAAATGAAAAAATTATTAATCAGTTTGAGCGTAGCCAGTTTATTAAGTGTTAGTACGTATTCAGTAAATGCACACGAAGAAGACCTGGATAACGACAATCGACGTGAGTTAATGGCAAGCCTTTCTTTAACCCAACAGCAAAAAGAAGATATTAAACAAATACACCTGCAAACCAAGCAAGATTTAGGTATTTACCACGCACAACGAAAACAATTTCGTGACAGTATGCGAGCGCTTATGCAAGCAGATATCTGGTATGAGGAGGCAGTTAAAAGCGAAATAGAACAGCAAATGGAACTCACAATACAATCAAGGCTGATCCGAGCCAAAAGTAAAAACAAAGTATTCAACCAATTAACTGAGGAACAACAAGCGCAATTCATCACTAGTCGGCATGCTAGAAAAAGCAAAAAAGGCGATAAAAGAACTAAAAAACCTGAAAGAAAAATGCAGCGTCTAATTAAAGCTCTGGACCTTAGCAGTGACCAGCAAAGTCAGTTGCTGGTCATGATGACTAACGATAGAGCTCAACGAACAGAGAACAAAGAGCAAGTTAGAAGCGTTAAAGCCGAACTCGCTAGTATTGTTCACGCTAAACAATTTGATGATAGCGCATGGTTCGCTGTGCACGCTCAGAACAAGCAACAGAAGCTTAATATGGCCGTAAATAAGGCCAAGTCACGATTTGATATGTTAAGCATATTAAATCCAGAACAGCGCAACAAGTTTGAAAAAATCATGAAAAAATATAACAAAGGAAATAGAAATAAAAAAAGCGGTACAAATTTCAATGAAGAGCATGATTTATCAAGCTAAGTATTACAAACTAAAGGCTAAGTGGCGCAACAAAAGCCATTAGCCTCATTTTGTGTTATGGATAACAGCTCCGTTTAAAATAAAACACGCTCTCGGTTCAGAAAAACAATACCTCAAATAGTATTTTTATTCTAATAAAACCTAGAACAACCAGTTAAAAACTAAGTGAATTAATTATTTATACATTTATATTGCATAAATATTCAATATTCATTACTATCTTAGCATGCAACTCAACGCAGATTTTGTGCATGAGACCAAATACCGACTGAGTTTTTAAGTGATTAATTTTATTATTAAATTTGTAGCATCAATGACATCATCTCCTCTCACTCCCTCTCTTTGCTGTGAAAAAGTATTACGACGACATGATTTCGAGATTCTAGTTTAACAAAACATAGTACTCTCGCTTTTAGCACAACCAACACTACTCCGTTGCGCTTAGGGTAAGAGGAATTTTATTTTCAAGAAAAGACACTATTATGATTTCAACTTGTATTATTGGCGCCAGTGGTTACACCGGTGCTGAACTAATAAAAATAATTATTCAACACCCACTGTTTTCATTGGACGCCTGTTATGTGTCTAGTGGCAGCGCCGATTGTGATAGACCAATTGGCTCAATTCATCCGAAACTCTTTGGTCTAACGGATCTAGTGACCATCGCCCTAAACCAAGATAATTTGGGTTCAATGGCGGATAAATTTGATGCTATTTTTTTAGCGACACCGCACGAAGCTAGCCACAATTGGGCGCAAGCATTGAGCGGTAAAAATGCTAAAATATTTGATTTATCTGGCGCATTCAGGCTCCAAAATACACAAGTATTTGAGTCCTTTTATGGTTTCAAACATGAGCATACCGACATACTCAGAAGCGCAGTATACGGATTAGCAGAGTGGAACGCTGATGCAATTAAAACGGCGAATTTTGTGGCCGTACCAGGTTGTTACCCTACTGCATCCCTACTAGCAATAAAGCCAATAACAGAGGCGGGGTTTCTTGACCCAAGTGTCAGACCTATTGTTAACGCAATCTCGGGCGTTAGTGGTGCTGGCCGAAAGCCTTCTATGACCACCAGTTATTATGAAGTGAGCTTACAAGCCTATAGTGTCTTAGGACATCGTCATACACCCGAAATCGAAGATTATTGTGGCACTCAAGTTATCTTCACACCTCATCTTGGTCAATTCAAAAGAGGGATTTTAGCGACAATTACTATGCGCATACGTAAAGGAGTGAATGCAGCAGATGTAAAGCAGAGGTTCGAACAAGCTTATGCAACTCAACCGATGGTTCGTTTACGTGATTCATGGCCTAAAATTGACGATGTTGCAAATACCCCATTTTGTGACATTTACTGGAAGTTCGATGAAGATAGCCGTTATTTAATTGTAAGTTCAGCTATAGATAATTTATTGAAAGGCGCCGCGTCGCAAGCAATTCAATGTGCAAATTTGGTATTTAATCAGCCAACAGAGACTGGATTATTGTAAACATGAATAACACTGCAAAATTAGCTACACACCATATAAGTAACATTGTATTAAAAGTTGGCGGCAATTTTTTTGAAGACGAACAAGCACAAGCTAGTTTTTTTGCTTCTGTTGCGACGCTTAAAAATCAAGGTCACAATGTTGCTGTAGTGCATGGCGGTGGTTCACAATTACAAACTCAACTAACAGCACTTGGATTTAAAAGTGAAAAGCATGAGGGATTGCGCATATCCCCGGATGAGCAGATGCCAATTGTCACCGGCGTATTAGCGGGCACACTAAATAAAAAAATGGTGTGTTTGGCGGCAAAAGCAGGACTAACAGGTGTTGGTATTTCGTTAGCTGATGGTAATTTAGCTGTATGCGATGAAGTTTCACCAATATTAGGCGCCGTTGGGTATCCACATCCGCGTAGTGCGAAATTATTACATCAGCTTATGCATGCCAATCTAACGCCTATAATATGTTCAATTGGTAGTGATCTAAATGGTCGATTATACAATGTTAATGCGGACCAAGCGGCTACTTGTATATCATTATTGTTATATGCTGATTTGTATCTATTATCAGACGTTAGCGGCGTATTAGACGAAAATAAGCAACTTATCGCGCAGTTGAATGACAGTAAGATAGCCCATTTAGTTCATGCTGGTGTGATTACTGACGGCATGATAGTTAAAGTGAAAGCAGCTCAAGAAGCATCTAAGACACTTGGCAAAGCAGTTAAAATAGGCAGTTGGAATGACGTAGGAACATTGGTCAACGAACCCCTAAAAAATATGGGTACGACCATCGTTTCGGCCACTATCCCAGCGTAGCAAAGAATACAAAAAGTAAAAGGAATAGGAAATGCAGGACTTACTCAGCTTTAGAGATTGGAACTCAACTTCAATGCATTCGTTATTGAAGCTTGCTTTAGAGCTCAAACAAACCCCTGAAAAATTTGGTAAACCATTAGAGGGCAAATCGATTGTTGCGATTTTTGAAAAGCCTTCCCTGCGCACGCGAGTAAGCTTTGATATTGGCATTAATAAGTTAGGCGGACACATGGTTTATGTGGACAGCCAAGGTTCCCCGCTAAAGGATAGGGAAGACCCAATTGATGTCGGCGCTAATCTCGCTTGCTGGGCCGACGCCATCGTGTCCAGAGTTTATGAGCATAAAACATTAGTCGATCTAGCCGCAGGAGCTGACATTCCTGTCATTAATGCTCTATGTGACTTATATCATCCTTGTCAAGCGTTAGCAGACTATTTGGCTATGTTTGAGAGATTAGGTGAGGTAAAAGGTAAAACGATGGCCTACATTGGCGACGGTAATAATGTGACGCATTCATTACTCATTGTGGGTGCATTATTAGGTTGTCACCAAACTGTAATTACGCCAAAGGGCTTCGAAATTAATGCTAATATCGCTAAACATGCCGCGAAATTAGCATATGAAAACAATGTCAGGCTAACTATTGCAAATGATATAGGCGAATTAGGCCAAGCAGATATTCTTTACACAGACACATGGCTTTCAATGGGCGACAATACCCCCTTAGCAGAGATAAAAGAAAAGTTTGCATCGTATCAGGTGAATGAAGCATTAATGCAGAAGTCGGGCGCAAGTTATGTAATGCACTGTCAGCCCGCTCACCGTGATTTAGAAATTACAGGTAGCTTGATGGACAGCGACCAATCATTGCTGATGTTGCAAGCTGAAAACCGCATGCATGCGCAAAACGCAATCTTGGCCATGCTCGTGGGTAATGTCACAATAGATTGATATTACTAACTGCACTGAATTGACAAATACAACTACCTATTTTATACAGCGGATCGAATAACCATCGGCTTATCAGTAATTAAGGATTTAAGAATGGCATTAACAGACAACAAACACGAAATAAAGAAAGTCGTACTAGCCTATTCAGGCGGACTCGACACATCGGCAATTATGCCTTGGCTTAAAGAAAACTATGATTGTGAAGTTGTCGCTTTTGCAGCCGATGTTGGCCAAGGTGAAGAAGAACTTGAAGGATTATATGACAAAGCTATGGCATCAGGTGCGAGCGAATGTCATATAGTCGATCTAAAAGAAGAATTTGTTCGTGATTTTATCTACCCTACTATTACGACAGGCGCGGTTTATGAGGGCGAATATTTATTAGGCACTTCAATGGCTCGCCCTGTTATAGCCAAAGCACAAGTCGATATTGCCCGCAAAGTAGGTGCTGATGCATTGAGCCATGGTTGCACCGGCAAAGGTAACGACCAAGTTAGATTTGAAGGTGCTTTCGCTGCACTAGCGCCTGATTTGCAGGTGATTGCTCCTTGGCGTGAATGGGACATGGTCTCGCGTGAAGATTTACTCGATTACTTAGCTAGTCGAAATATTCAAACGTCGTCATCCGCCACAAAAATATATAGCCGTGATGCAAACGCCTGGCATATCTCTCACGAGGGCGGTGAGCTTGAAGACCCATGGTGTGAGCCAAGTAAACAAGTATGGACAATGACAACTGATCCTGAGGATGCACCAGATAAAGCAGAGCGTATCTCTCTTGAATTTGATCAAGGTCGATTAACCCATGTTAATGGTAATGCATTGTCACCTTATCAAGCATTAGTAACGCTTAACCAGTTGGCAGCACCGCATGGTGTTGGTCGTATCGATATTGTTGAAAACAGACTGGTTGGTATGAAATCGCGTGGTTGCTATGAAACTCCTGGTGGCACGGTATTGATGAAAGCTTATAAAGCACTAGAATGTCTGGTTTTAGACAAGTCAGCATTGAAATTCAGAGAGCAAGTTGCCCTTGAGTTTGCTCATGTTATGTATGATGGACGCTGGTTCACCGCTCTAAATGATGCCTTACTAGCGAGCGCAGCTAGCTTCGCAAAAATGGTTACGGGCGAAATTGTAGTCAAGTTATACAAAGGTCAAGCTACAGTCGTGCAGCGTCAATCACCTAATAGTCTGTATTCCGAGGACTTCGCCACCTTTGGCGCAGATGACGTGTATAACCAAAGTCATGCTGAAGGTTTTATCAGATTGTTTAGTTTATCTAGCAGAATTAAAGCATTAAAACAAAAATAAGGAAGCATCATGGCATTATGGGGTGGGCGCTTTCAGTCCGGCAGTAGCGATATGTTCAAGCAGGTTAATGATTCATTGCCATTCGATTATGTAATGGCAGTTGAAGATATTTGGGGATCAATCGTTTGGTCTCGTGCACTGAAAGAAGCTGGAGTATTAAGTGAAAACGAACAGCTTCAACTTGAGAATTCGCTCGATGCGCTAAAAAAGCAAGCGGAAGAAGGCACTCTTGATTTTGCCAACTCGCCAGAAGAAGATATTCATAGCTTTGTGGAGGCGACATTAACCGCCCAATTGGGTGATATTGCCAGAAAATTGCATACCGGGCGCAGTAGAAATGATCAAGTCGCAACCGATTTTCGCCTATGGTGTCGCTCTCACTTATCTTCACTTAGAGACGATTGTCTAAATGTCATAGGTGCTTTATTAAAAGCAGCAACTCGTCACCAAGATGCGATTCTGCCGGGCTATACACACCTGCAACGCGCCCAGCCTGTTTACTTTGCGCATTGGTGTTTGGCTTATGTTGAAATGTTGAAACGGGATGTGAGCCGAATTGAAGACTTACAAAAGCGTTTAAATCAATGTCCTCTGGGCTCTGGTGCATTAGCAGGAACCACCTTCCCAGTTGATCGCCACAAGATTGCAGCAGAATTAGGTTTTGACTCTCCTTGTTTAAATAGTTTGGATGCTGTTTCAGACCGAGATTTTGTGCTTGAACTGCTGTTCAATGCCAGCACCAGCATGATGCATTTGTCACGTATGGCCGAAGACTTAATTTTTTATAATAGTGGCGAAGCTGGTTTTTTACAATTGGGCGATTCAGTTACGTCTGGCTCATCACTTATGCCACAAAAGAAGAATCCAGATGCACTTGAATTGATGCGCGGAAAGTGTGGCCGTGTGTTTGGCAACTTACAAGGTTTGCTAGTTACCATGAAAGGCTTGCCGCTTGCATACAACAAAGACATGCAAGAGGATAAAGAAGGTGCAATAGACAGTGTCAACCAGTGGCATATCTGTTTATGTATTGCAGTGGAAGTGCTGGATACTTTGTCACTAAACGAAGAAAGGTGTCGTGCGGCGGCGCAGCAAGGCTACGCGAACGCAACAGAATTAGCCGATTATCTAGTGGCGAAAGGTATTCCGTTTAGAACTGCCCATGATATTTCTGGACAAGCCGTGGTAATGGCAATCTCAAAAGGCAAAGCACTTGAAGATTTAAGTATTGCGGAGTTACAGACAATAAACGCTAAAATTGAAGACGACGTCTACCCTACACTGGAACTAGAGTCAGTTTTGAATAAACGTAATGTGCTTGGTGGAACCAACAAAGAGTTAGTTACCAAAGCATTGTATGTCGAACTGGAAAAGCTCGACCAACTTACAGGGTAGCCAATGAGCCTACTTACTGTTGATGTAAAGAGAAATTAAGATGGCATTGTCCGATACGGAAAGCATACGTCTATTTAGGAGTTCAGCTCCTTATATAAATGCACATCGCGGTAAGACCTTCGTAATAATGTTTGGAGGTGAAGCTATTGAAGATCCTAATTTTCCTAGGATAATTCAAGATATAGCACTACTCAATAGCCTTGGTGTGCGGCTTATTCTTGTACATGGTGCTCGACCGCAAATTGATCAACGTCTTAAACTTCGTCATAAGAAATCGAAGTTTAAGAACCGCATCAGGATCACCGACAAAGAAAGCTTAGAGTGTGTAAAGGACGCCGCAGGCTCCCTGCGCAGCCAAATTGAAGCTTTGCTTACAATGGGTTTACCTAACTCACCTATGCATGGCTCGCAAATTAGAGTCTGCTCGGGCAACTTAGTGGTCGCTAGACCTTTAGGTGTGAAAGAGGGCGTCGACTATGAAAATACCGGCTTGGTGCGTCGTATCGATGTGCAAGGTATAAACGATCACCTCTCGGATGGCTCAATTGTATTGTTGTCGCCAATGGGCTATTCACCTACCGGCGAAATTTTTAATTTGTCGCATGAAGACGTCGCTACACAAGCTGCAATAGCGATGAAGGCGGACAAAATTATTACGCTCTCAGAGCGAGATGGTATTTTTGATAAGTCCGGAAAGTTACTGCGAACTACCGAATTAAATCTACTGAAGAAAGAGTTAGCCGCTGATAATATTGACGCTGAAAAAACCTGTTTAACAGCTATGATATCTTCTGTCGAAGCCGGAGTTACACGTGCGCATTGTGTTAATTATCATACCGATGGCTCGTTACTGAGAGAATTATTTACGCGAGATGGTGCCGGCTCACTAGTATTACAAAATCACTATGAACAGCTTAGAACGGCGACAATAGACGACGTTGGCGGAATTTTAAAGCTAATAAAACCATTGGAAGAAAGTGGGGCTCTGGTAAAGCGCTCACGAGAGCGATTAGAAAATGAGATTGGCTTGTTTACTGTAATTGTTCGCGATGGAATGATTATAGCCTGTGCTGCTTTATATATGTACAGAAGCGACGCGTGTGGAGAGTTAGCCTGCGTTGCAACACATCACGATTATCGAGGGGGGAACAGAGGTGAGAGACTACTTGATGAAATTCGTAAAAAAGCTATTTTGAGTGGTCTTGAGCGTATTTTTGTTCTAACAACAGTCACTGGTCATTGGTTTTTAGAGCAAGGCTTTGAAGAGAAAACAATTGAAGCATTACCATCCTCTAAACAAGAGATGTATAACTTTACGCGCAATAGTAAAGTTTTCATGTTGTCGTTATTTATGAATTAACCCGTCATTAGGAATCCCTCAAGATCTTAATCAGGTTTTACACTAAACGTAACTAAACCTGAACCTGTCGCACATAAATATGTGCGACAGGTTTGCCCTACCCTTTTGTGCATCAGTCAACCCGCCTAAAATAATGTTCAATAATTCATCAGAGAATTAAAGAATTAAACATAGTGGTCAAAAATACTAAAAAGTAGTAAATAATTGAATTTTTGTGTCAATATCGTATCTTAAGAATGAGGCACGCCTCCTAAAAAAATCTTAATATATTGAAATATAAAAGAAAAATAATATTGGCATTCGCATTGCTAAATGTTAACTAGGCGTGTTGAGAGCAGCCTATACATATTACTCAATCAATATTAAGGAATCAAAAAATGAAATTATTAACTAAAATTACGGCAATTAGCATTTTAACATTTAGTGCATTTGGTATTGCTAGAGCCGAATCAGTCGTAGTACCTACAGACAATTATATAACGTCTAAATTGTGCGCAGCAGCAGCGCAAGGTAATAAAGCAAAATTAGCTAGAGAAATGAAAACAGCGCATCTATCTAAGGATTTTGTCACCGAAGAAGTTAAATGTAATGACCTCAGCTTTATTGCATTCGTTGAGCAATTTGGTACCGAAGTAGTTGAAATTAATGGTTACGTAACTAACGGTAAATATAGAAAAGAACCAAAATCGACAATTTAGCTCATCATTAATGGATGAAAAAAAAATAAGACTCATTTTAAACAAAAATGCCTGTTTGCGATTAACACACAGGCATTTTATAAATGTAAAAATTAATTAAATGCTTACACGCTTATATGTCCGATATTCAGGTTTCCAAAAATTACTTTCAATACGTTGCTCTAACATCTCATCCGGAATAGGTAATGCTAGTCCTTGTGCCATAGCTATTTTTGCTACTGCAAATGCGATTTTACGACTCAGATTCCCGATTTCTGTTAGAGGTGGCAACAATTCACCATTCGGATCATTGACCATCGGTGAAGCATCTGCAAGTGCATTGCTGGCTGCCATTAGCATTTCATCACTGATGAGGCGGGCTTTAGCAGCAATAACACCCAGACCTATGCCAGGGAATATATAACTGTTGTTGCACTGAGCAATTGGGTAAATCCTATCTTTGTACTCTACAGACTTGAACGGACTTCCTGTTGCAATTACTACGTTACCATCAGTCCATTCAATGACTTGCTCCGGTCTTGCTTCAACTTGACGAGACGGGTTACTTAATGGAAAAATAATAGGCTTTTCACTATTTTGTGCCATCGCCCTTATCACCTGTTCATTAAACAAACCAGGCTGACCTGAAACACCAATCAACACATCGGGTTTGGCGCAGTGGATGACATCTAATAAAGACGCATACTCTCCACTATAAGACCAATCTTCGAGAACTTCTCTGGGCTGCTGCAATACCTGCTGAAAATCTCGTAGTTCCTGCATCCCTTCTGTCAGCAAGCCAAAACGGTCAATCATAAACACATGTGTCCGTGCTTGTTTATCGCTCAAACCTTCAAATATCATTTGCTGAATAAGCATTTCAGCAATACCACAGCCTGCCGAACCAGAGCCAACAAAAGCGATATTCATCTCGGATAACTTAGCACCACGAACTCGGCAAGCAGCTAAAATAGTACCCAAAGTCACTGCCGCAGTGCCTTGAATGTCATCGTTGAAGCAACATACTTCTTCACGATACTTTTGTAATAAAGGCATTGCATTTGGTTGTGCAAAATCTTCAAACTGAATCATGACCTCAGGCCAACGTCTTCGAGCAGCACAGATAAACATATCTACAAACTCATAGTATTGCTCTTGATTTATTCTTTCATGTCGCGCGCCCATGTACATCGGATCATTAAGCAGTTTCGCGTTATTGGTCCCGACGTCTAACATTACAGGTAACGTATATGCTGGACTAATGCCACCGCACGCGGTGTATAATGATAACTTACCAATTGGAATACCCATGCCTCCGATACCTTGATCGCCTAAGCCAAGTATACGCTCTCCATCAGTCACCACGATGACCTTCACTTTGCGCTTGGTAGCGTTGCGTAAAATATCATCCATTGAAAAACGTTCTGCATAACTGATAAACAAACCACGCGAACTGCGATAGATATCAGAGAAACTCTCACATGCATCACCAACCGTAGGCGTATAAATAATAGGCATCATCTCTTCAATGTGCGCTTGTAGGAGTCGGTAAAATAGCGTTTCGTTATTGTCTTGAATTGCGCGCAAGTAGATATGCTTATTCAACGGATCCTCGAAGCCTTTGTATTGCTTGTAAGCCCTGCTGACTTGCTCTTCTATAGTTTCGTATCGAGGAGGTAGTAACCCAAGTAAATTGAAATTTTTACGTTCTTTTTCGGTAAATGCACTGCCTTTATTCAATAAAGGCGTTTCCAGTAAAGAAGGTCCTGAATGCGGAATATATAGGTGATTGTGCTGACTCTTGTCACTCATTCGTAAATTCTCTTTTCTGTCTGATGTATCAGTGATTAATTGTTGTACTATTTACTACTCTGGGCTTCTTAATCTTCACCAATAAATAATATTAATAAAGAGTCAGACGCCTCAGTAGAGCATATTATTCAGAAAAACCGCTACAAACCAAAGTGACTAAAATATATCGTCAATTTCGGGTGGTTTAGGTTTATCTTCATCTATTGGTAATGATAACTCATCATCTACTACATAAGTGGTTGGTTCAGTTCCAACTTTGAAATATTCGAACATTGCAGTAGAATCTGTTCGCCGCGTTAATTTGCCTGTTTTGCTGTCAATTCTAACTCGAACAATACCTTCTGGTATTTTTTTTTGCACTTCAGACTGGTCTTTAAGCACAACGTCCATAAATCGAATCCAGGCCGGTTGAGCCCCTTTGGCACCGTCTTCAACACCAATTACCGCGTTACCAATCCAATTAAATTTGTCTGGATTTTTGTTTACTAGATTTTGGTTTCGTGAAACTCGACCTAATTGACGAGATGCATCATCAAATCCGACCCACGCTGTTGCGACTAAGTTGCCAGCGAAGCCACTAAACCAAGTATCTTTTGAATCATTTGTCGTCCCTGTTTTACCGCCAATATCATCACGTTGCAGCAAGTTTTTTGCACGCCATCCAGTGCCTAACCAATAGGTTTTATTATTCCAATTACCGTTCGCTTTAACAGCTGTGCGCATCATTTCCGTGACCAAAAATGCGGTTTGCGGACTGATAACTCGCTCTGCAGATTGTTTGAAGTTATTTTTCTGACTGCCCTTTACTGCTACTTGACTAAACTCTGCAGCTAACATGGCTTCAATATCAGCCTCGTCGACGGACTGCTTTTGTTGTTGAGCTTCAACATTGCATGGATTGCATGCATAAACAGGTTCCGCTTGCCATATTAACTCACCGAGATCATTCTCGATTCGTTCTATAAAGAAGGGACGTACAGCAAAACCACCATTGGCCAGCACTGCAATCCCGGACACAACCTCTAAAGGCGTATGCGAACCTGAGCCTAAGGACAGAGTTTCATCCCGAGGTATGTCGTCTTTTTCAAATCCAAAGCGCGAAATATAATCCACCGTATTATCTAAACCAACACCGCGCAGCAAACGCACCGACACAACGTTTTTTGACATGCCCATCGCAACACGCAAGCGTATTGGCCCTTCATAAACTGCAGGTGAGTTTTGCGGTCGCCATGCGACACCAGAAGAGCTATCCCACTGATTAATAGGCGCATCGTTGATAATGCTGGCTAGCGTGTAGCCACTTGCAATAGCACCAGCATAGACAAAGGGCTTTATGTTTGAGCCTACTTGACGTTTTGCTTGCGTCGCTCGGTTGAATTGGCTTTTATAAAAGCTGTAACCACCTACCACAGCCTTCACAGCTCCGTTATTTGGGTCGAGTGCAACCAAAGCTCCAGCTGCGTCAGGAAGTTGCCCAAGTTGCCAAACATCATCTTGAGGTCGTTTTCGGATATATATCAACATACCTTCTTGAAGAATCTCAGCCGCAAATTCTGGATCGTCACCTTGTGTCTGATCATCTATGTAAGGTCTTGCCCAGTCGAGACCATCCCAGACTAATGTGAGCATTCGACCATCAGCCATAATAACGTCTGCCGTTTTGTCTCGCACCGTCATAACCACAGCTGGCCGCAATGGATCTATCTCATCAACACTATGCAGATATGCGGT
Organism: Glaciecola sp.; assembly: GCA_047637355.1. Classification (GTDB taxonomy): domain Bacteria; phylum Pseudomonadota; class Gammaproteobacteria; order Enterobacterales; family Alteromonadaceae; genus Glaciecola. The sequence goes on from JBLIKA010000002.1 coordinate 14,510, forward strand.
CACTTTCTCAATAGACCAAGCATTTTTATTGATAAGGGTCGCTATTTCTTCTTGTATGACATGAGCTTCTTCTAAACTATCAACCTTCAGCTCGGGTTTAACACCTGTGCGCACAAGAGGCTCCCAAAGTTGCTCCAAAGCTCCCCTAAAGCCGTGCCTTTCATCATAATCGTGTAAGTTTTGTATCACGGCTTCTTGTGCGGCTTTTTGCATATCATAAGTTGCTGTTGCATAGACATTAAAGCCACTGGTTTCTGCAATTTCCTTACCGTAGATGTCAACCATTTCGTTATAAATAAGATCAGCTAAATAAGGTGCATCAAGCGCGAGTTCTGCACCGTGTTTTTTAGCTGTTATCGGCGCTTGCGATGCTTCATCGAATTGTTGTCGATTAATATAACCCTCATCTAACATGCGCAAAAGAACGATACGCCGGCGCTCTTTTGAGCGTTCAGGTCTGCTTATTGGGTTAAGTGTCGATGGTGCTTGTGGCAATCCAGCCAGAGTAGCAAGCTGAGCCAGATTCAATTCATTTAAATTTTTTCCGTAATACACTTGGGCTGCTGCACCAAACCCAAAAGCCCGATGCCCTAACTCAACTTTGTTAAGATATAGTTCAAGAATTTCGTCTTTGCTTAATTCCTGTTCCATGTGTAATGCAATAAACAATTCCCTAATTTTACGACTAAATTTCTTTTCTCTGGACAAAAAGAAACCACGCGCCATTTGCATGGTTAATGTACTAGCTCCCTGCCCTCTTTCTCCAGTTGTAATCAAATTTAAGAAGGCACGACCGACACCAATAGGATCGACACCAATATGACTGTAGAAACGGCTATCCTCTGTTGCGATTAAAGCCTGTACCAAGGTCTCGGGGACTTCATCAAGAGAAACGGGTATCCTTCTTTTAACCCCATATTGAGATATTAATTTGCCGTCTTGGGTAAATATACGCATAGGAGTTTGCAGTTTAACCTCTCTCAAGATTTCTACACTCGGCAGCCCTGGTTTGAGATAAAAATACATACCTATGATGCTAATGACCGCTAGGAAAAAACCTAATATGGTCAGTAACATGAGCTTCTTTATTAACTTCACTGTGCTGTTTTCACTTTTAATTGTTGGGATTAAATACTCAATTTTTATACTTAGGTGTCGTTAACAGAACCATACAGTTTAAAAAAATCAGTATCATTTATACCTATGATACTAGAACTATGACAGAGCTACTATTGAATGAAATCGCTTTTTAAGAAAAAAGCCCAAAGTATAATCGGGTTAGACATAGGAACCAAGTACGTAAAGGCAGTATGCCTAGATGTTAGCGGTTCTGTAGCTAAAGTAAATGCTTTCGCTTGCGAGCCTATCATTGGTGCCGCATTTAATGAGCGTGAAATAAAAGACTTTGACGCTGTCAGCAAAGCATTAGCGAAAATTAAGCACAACTTGAAGACCAAAAATAAGAATGTTGCGATAGCTGTTGCAGGCTCATCCGTCTTGAGTAAAGTGGTGTTCATGGAGCCGAATCAAACTGACTTTGAATTAGAAAGCCAGATTGAAATAGAAGCTGATAGCTTAATACCCTATCCGTTAGAAGAAGTTTATTTGGATTTTGAAGAATTGGGTGAAAGCAAAACACACGGCGGAAAAGTAGAAGTTTTACTAAGCGCTGCGCATAAAGACATGATTGATAGCCGCATTACATTAGTAAGAGAAGCGCCTTTCGACCCAGTAATCATGGACATCGAAGGATACGCATTAGGCAATGCCCTTATCCACTTTGCAACTCACAGAAAAGATTGCCCCACTTGCTGCATTAACGTAGGCGCGAGTTTACTGCAAGTGTGCTTCGTGGAAGATGGCGAAGTTATTTATAGTAAAGAACACAACTTCGGTATGAATAAATTCATACAAGATTTAGCGGTTATTCACTCGTTAGACATTCAAGAGGTAGAGAATCAAATAGCTGACGGTTCAGCACCCGAGTCATGGTTTAAAGACACGTTGCCAATGTTTTTATCTGCATTGCAACAACAAATACAACGTGCTTTGCAAATGTACGCATCTACAACGCACAAACAACAGCCTGAAAAAATATTAATTTCTGGTGGTGCCGGTTCACTGCCGACGTTAGTAGAGGAGTTATCAAAAGACCTAGGCATTAAAGTTGAAGCTTTTAATCCGTTTTCAAATTTAATCATCGGTGAAAACGTTGATGTTGAAAGGTTGAACAAGTTTGCTGCGCAACTGGCAATTGCAGTGGGCTTAGCAAGTAGGAGTTATTCGCAATGGCACATGTAAACTTATTACCGTGGCGCGAATCTCAGCGTCAGCGTCATAAAAAACAGTATATTACTTCATTGGTTATTATTTCAATTGCTGTACTCGCCGTATTTTGGCTATTAGGCGAGGTCATTGATCAACAAATTCGCAATCAGAATTCACGAAATAATTATCTTGAACAGCAAATTGGTGTTATCGACACACAAATTGAGCGCATTAAAGACATTCGTAGCTCAAAGGCAGAAATAGCTCAACGCATGGCGCTTATTGAGCAACTGCAAGTAAGCAAAAATGTATCACCCATTGTATTTGACGAATTAGCACGGATTGTTCCAGCAGGTGTTTCATTTGAGAAAATGTCTCGTAGCGGCAACTTGATAGAGATTGTGGGAATCAGCGAATCGAACAACCGTCTGTCTGCATTCATGCGAAACCTTGAGCAGTCAGATGTATTTACTAGTGGTGAATTATCTTCGATCACTGCTGACGTTAGTACCTCCAATGCAGTGAGCGACTTTAAATTAACGTTCTCTATTACGTCGAAAGTTGCACCAGTTCAAAATACAGAAATGCTTAAAGAGGGGAGTCAATAATGGCTTTTGATTTTTCTAAACTAAAGGAAATAAACGATCTTGATTTCGAACAAGTAGCGATTTGGCCAAAGGAAATCAAAACCGTTGTCGCTATATTTTGTGTGGCTGTAGTCGGTGCTGTTTGCTATTACGCTATTATCAGCAGCAAGTTGCCATTGCTGGACAGTTCGAAAAGCAAAGAAATTTCACTTAGGTCGACATTTGAATCGAAGTATAGGATGGCTGTAAATCTGCAAGCTTATGAAAAACAGCTAGTAAGAATGCAAAGTGATTTTTCATCGATGCTCAAAACGTTGCCAACCAGCAATGAAACACCAGGATTGTTGGACGACATTACTTATGTGGGAACCGATGCTGGTCTGTCATTTAAGGTACTTAATTGGCAACAAGAAAAACCGAAAGAATTTTATACCGAGTTACCTATTCAACTAGAAGTTGCGGGAACTTACCACGAATTTGGCTTATTTACGTCGAACATCGCCAATCTTCCTAGAATTGTAACATTGCACGACTTTGATATCACAAACAACAAAGGTACTCTTAGTTTAAAGATGCAAGCAAAAACTTATCGTGCTGCGATAACTCAAGCCGATATGATTAATAAGGGGCAAGAGTAATGACAAGAATATTAAGAAATTATCTTGTGCTTGCGACCTGCGTTGGCTTATCAGCTTGCAGCGCGCAAATTGATGATCTAATTGCCTACACCGATAACGTTAAAGCAAGCACGAATATCAGCATTGAAGATTATCCTGAGTTCAAGCAGTTGCAGCCAGTCAATTATACAGCTAGCAATATGCGCAGCCCATTTCAAAGGTTGCAACAAGGAAATGAAGTAACAAAAAACGTGACTGTTCAAACGGCTAACTGTAGTCAACCAAACCGACAGCGCGCAAAAGACAAATTGGAATCATATGGTATCGATGCATTGCAGATGGCAGGCGTATTTAGCACTGGCGGACACAAGTGGGTTCTTATTAAAGCCAATGATGGCAGTTTACACAAGGCGAAACGAGGCCAGTACATTGGCCTATTTTTCGGTAAAATTATTAACATAACGGATAAAGAAGTGGTTATTGAAGAAATGATACCTGACGGTGCTGGTTGCTGGAAAACCAAAACTGCCACATTAACCATGTCATCAGTAGCTGGAGAAAATGATAATGTCTGATAAATATATTTTTAACAAGCGCTTAAACAGCAACAGACCCTATTGGGTCTTAATAATTGCGTTCGTTTTAGCCATTGTCAGCTTGGGCGCTGTTGCTCAAGAGTCTGAAAACTTAATTGATTTGGTTAATCCTCGGGGGGAAGCGGCTTCCGAGAACTCTGCCACCTTAAATAGCATTGATTTTAATCGTTCTGCAAAAACAGGGAATGTGTTGATTGGTTTTGAAGGTAAAGCCGCATCAGTCTCGGTTGTAGAAGCCAAAGGTTTAGTTACCTTAACAATGAAAGACACCATGTTAGCAGAAGACCAATACGTTGAAGTTGACGTTAGTCAATTTGGCACTGCAGTGCAAAGTATTGAAACATTTCAAGATGAAAACAAAGCAAAAGTCGAGATACGTTACAACGGCTCAGTCAAAATTAAAAAGATAGAAGAAAATGGTGTTGTCACTGTTGCAGTAACACCGCTTACACTAGAAGAAGTTCAAAAATCTAACAATACGACTTATGAAGGTAAGCCAATCTCTTTGGATTTCCAAGATGTACCAGTACGCCAAGTACTTCAGATTATTGCACAAGTTAATGGTTTTAACTTAGTAACGACCGACACCGTTAATGGCAATGTCACTATAAGTTTGTCTGGTGTTCCATGGGACCAAGCCCTTGATATGATATTGAAAATTAGAGGTTTAGATAAGCGATTAGAAGGTAATATTTTGCTGATTGCTCCGACAGAAGAATTGTCTGCTCGTGAAACGCAACAACTTCAGTCAAAGCAACAAGTACAAAACCTTGCTGAATTAAAGTCAGCGCACATCGAAATAAACTATGCTAAAGCAGACGAAATTGCGACTATCCTGAAGACGAGTGATGGCGGAATACTATCTAGTCGCGGCAACGTTACAGTTGATGCACGTACAAACACTATACTGATACGCGATACTTTAGAAAGTATCGACGAAGCACGCCGAGTTATAAATGCATTAGATATCCCTGTTAAGCAAGTGCTTATTGAGTCTCGTATGGTCACCGTTCGCGATAACGTCGACGAACAGTTAGGCGTCCGTTGGGGATTCACTGGCGCGAGTGGCGATAATTCAGTTTCGGGTTCACTTATAGGTGCGGATACCGCTGGCCAGGGCACTGTTCCTGATATCGGCGACAGATTAAACGTTAACCTGCCTGTATCAAGCGCAGCTGGCAGTATCGGCTTTCAAATTGCTAACCTACTTGACGGTAACATCCTAGACCTTGAATTAAGTGCTTTAGAGGCTGAGAATAAGGGCGAAATTATTGCAAGCCCTCGAATTACTGTAGCAAATCAACAAGAAGCTTATATTGAACAAGGGACTGAAATTCCGTTTGTACAAGCAACCTCAAGTGGTGCAACGTCAGTCGAATTCAAAAAAGCCGTATTAAGCTTAAAAGTAACACCACATATAACACCAGATAATAGAATTATTTTAAATCTGGTAGTCACACAAGATACGCGCGGCGACACAGTCTCTACTTCTACCGGTCCTGCCGTTGCAATAGATACGCAAGAAATAAGTACTCAAGTGTTGGTGGAAAATGGTGAAACAATCGTGCTTGGTGGTATCTTTCAGCAAGTTAGTACAAACGACGTTTCTAAAGTACCATTGCTGGGCGACATTCCTTACTTCGGTAATTTATTCAAAACAACGTCAACGATCGAGCAAAAACGTGAGTTGCTTATATTTGTAACACCAAAAATCATCGAAGAAGGCTTTTAGTTGCTGACATATTAGTTATATTGCACTACTATGATCAGCTCGCAAGAAGAGTGAAGGCATAGCCTTTGCTCTTTTGCAGTTCTAAAGCACAGTATTTTACATTTTCCTTTGATAAGAATGCTTGCATATCATGCTAGTTAATTGAGATAATCCCCGCATAGATTTTCCAATGAGGAAATTATTCGCTCGCATTGACGTTAAAAAATTATAAAACGCGTTAATGTGGTAGTTAAAGTTGGTTGTCACGAATACACCAAGCCGACTTCAATCGTTTATAAAGAATGTGAATTAATCAGACATGGCTGAAAAACGTAATATATTTCTTGTTGGCCCAATGGGAGCAGGAAAGAGCACTATTGGTAGACACCTTGCAGACGAACTCCACCTCGATTTTTACGACTCCGATCAAGAAATAGAGAAGCGCACTGGCGCTGATATCGCTTGGATTTTTGATCTAGAAGGTGAAGACGGTTTTCGCAAACGTGAAGAAGACATCATAAACGACCTGACGGATAAACAAGGTATCGTTCTAGCAACTGGTGGTGGTTCAATTGTCTCAAAAAATGTGAGAAATAGACTTTCAGCACGGGGGATTGTCGTTTACTTACAAACAACTATCGATAAACAAGTTGCCAGAACTCAGCGTGATAAGCGTCGTCCTCTGCTTCAGAATAGTGATCCAGAGCAAGTTTTAAGAGATTTAGCTGACGAACGTAACCCTTTATATACTGAGGTTGCTGATTATGTAGTTGAAACGGATGACCAAAGCGCACGAGCAGTAGCAAACCAAATTATCAGTAAAATCGGTTTGTAACAGGTTAATTTTCGGGAATTTTTTTAAAGGATATTGCGCTATGCCCACATTAAACGTTGATTTGGGAGAGCGTAGCTACCCTATCTATATTGAAACCGGTTTGTTTAGTCAATCCGGTTTTTTGCTTTCTGCTATTCAAGGAAAGCAATGCGCTATTGTAACCAACGAAACTGTTGCTCCTCTTTTTTTAAACAGCATTAAAAAGCCATTGAACGAAGCCCGGATTAGTACATTTGAGATCATTTTGCCGGATGGTGAACAGTATAAAACAATTGAATATTTTAATGTTGTGTTAACTGAGCTACTAGAAAATAAAGCGGCTAGAGACACAACACTTATTGCTCTAGGGGGTGGTGTCATTGGCGATATGGGCGGTTTTGCAGCGGCTTGCTATCAGCGCGGAATTCCCTTCATTCAGGTACCGACAACGCTACTGTCACAAGTGGACTCATCTGTTGGCGGAAAAACTGCAGTAAATCATCCACTTGGAAAAAATATGATTGGCGCTTTTTATCAACCCAAAGCCGTATTTATTGATACAAATTCCCTATCTACATTGCCAGATAGAGAGTTCTGTGCCGGAATGGCCGAAGTAATAAAATATGGGATAATGTACGACGGCGACTTCTTTACTTGGATTGAAAACCAAACTACAGCAATAAAAAATCGTGATGCCGACGCGCTGCGATATTTAATTACAAAATGTTGCACTATAAAGGCTCAAATCGTAAATTTGGATGAGAAAGAGCATGGCGTTAGAGCGTTGTTGAACTTGGGTCACACATTTGGTCATGCAATAGAGGCGGAGAAAGGCTACGGTGTATGGTTGCATGGTGAGGCGGTTGCAGCTGGCATGGTGCTTGCTACAAAACTTGCAGTGCTACGTAATTGGATAACAGCGTCAGAATGCAGTCGCATACAACGGCTCTTAGCGTTATTTAATTTACCGATTACCGGGCCTGCGGATATGTCTGCAGACCGCTATATTGCACATATGCAACATGATAAAAAGGTACTTTCTGGTAAAATACGATTCATCGTTCCGACATCTATAGGCAGCGCTAAAGTGATAGATGATGTTAAAAATGAAGAATTAACAACAATATTGAACTAGCGAGAATTTGTAAGGCCAAATTTAAAAGGACATGACCGTTTGTCAGAATTGCAAGAACGATTGGAACACTTAGTTAATTATTCTTCTCAGCTTATATTCGTGAGCGGGGATAGTATTGCCCAACAGCAAAGGACGCTCGAAGATTTTTTGTCGATGCAAAAAGAAAATACTGAAATTTCCTATTTTACTTCTGAAATCACCATGGAGTCTCCTGACTTTAGGCGTATTATTTGCCGTCAACTTTTAGGTCAGAAAGTTGGTAGCTTTGTTCGACCATTAAAAGAACTCCTCAAAGATTTGCACGAACAACCTGGCCCTTTTTTGCTTTGCATTAAGCAAGCTCAAACCCTTCCAAATGCATTCTTACAAGAGCTGTGGGATTGGGTAACAGAAAGTAAAATGCAGTCGCTAAATCATCATGTAAATGTCATACTTTTTGGCGAAACAGCATGGGCAGAAAAGGCTAAGAAGTGGCTTCCTAAACGAAATAGTAATCGACCAATACTCTTATCGACTCAATCGGTGGAGTCAACAAAATTTGACGTAAATGCTCTAGAAACACTCATGGCAGAGGAAAGACCTGCATTTTCTCTCGACTTGTTTAGACGCAACGAATTTTCTCCCCCGGTTGTGACACAAAAATGGTTTATTGTCGGCGTATTAATTTTACTTCTGGCTGTTTTTTTAGGTCTAATGACCTGGCAGTACCCTGAACACGTTAAGTCTCTATTGCAGACTGGGAAATTACCACCTGATGCAGCTCTCAATGTAGACCAGTTAGCGTTGTTAAACGAGCAGTTAGATAGGCAATTACAAATGAAGGAGGATACGACTAACCTAGCGCAAAGCACAGCAGAAGCTGACCAATTATCTAACCCAGATAAAATACAAACCAGCTCAACGTCGGATTCAACTGAGGATAATACTGACCTAGTTACATCATGGGATGCGGCCAAGCAAGCTAGCAGCGATAAAATGGACTCCCTAAAAGAGAATATGAATGATCAGCGGGTGGCTAAAGAGCAGGATGCAGCTCTACTAACCAACTTAGAAGAGCCGGCATTGACGCGGGAAGTGCTAAGCATTGAAGTCACAGAAGATTATTTAGCTGAGGCCGATGGTGATTTTGCTGTTCCAGACATCATTAGCGTTGAACAGCTCGATGCGACCCTAGGTAAGGATCTATTAGCTCCCTCACAAGAAGAGCCAATAGCCGCAGACACCCTCGAGTCTGCAGACAGAGGCGATGAAGACTCGCTATTAAATGCGCCTAAACAAGCAGCGACTCCAATAACACAAGAACGCACTAATGAACGTTTTTACGAGTTTGCTGAAGAAACATTATTGGCATTGCCAGAACCAGCAATTTTATTACAATTATCCGGCATTCAGAATAGGACCGTGCTGGATGAATATATTGCCGATAATCAGCTGCAAGATGTGGTTTGGATCTACCAAACCACAAGATATGGTGGCCCTTGGCATGTCGTTTTATTTAATCAGCGTTTTGACTCGGTGAATGAAGCACGCCAAGCGGTCGAATTATTGCCTTCGCCAGTGCGCTCAACTGAACCATTTGCGAAAGACTTGAGACAAATAAAGCTAGAAATACGAAATCGTTAGATTTTATGGTAGTCTAGCACCACTTCTGAGAAAATTTTGCAGTTTAAATAAGCGTCGTGAATAAAAATAATAAGAACAGGGCCTTTTTGAAATGGGCCGGCGGCAAATACTCTCTGCTAGAGCATATTCTCCCTCACTTGCCGCAATCGCCAAGATTCATCGAACCTTTCTTTGGCGCCGGTTCCGTCGCTTTAAATGCAGCGTACGATAACTACCAGCTTAACGACATTAATACCGATTTGGTTAATTTGTATAAATTAGTTCAACATTCATCAAAGCAGGTGGTAGCCGACTTAGCCCCCTTATTCACGCCAGAGTCTAATACTTCAGATTTCTATTATCAGCGTCGAGAAGAATTTAATAATACGGATGATGCATTTCGCAAAGCGTTGTTGTTTGTCTACCTAAATCGCCATGGTTATAATGGGCTGTGTCGTTATAACCGAAAAGGTGGTTTCAATGTTCCCTTTGGCCGCTATGTAAAACCAAAAATGCCCTCAATCGAAATTCGTTATTTTGCTGAGCGTTTTGCAACAGCTGAATTCACCAATCTGGATTATGTTGATGTTATAAGAAACGCACCTGATAACAGTGTTATTTACTGTGATCCACCTTATATTCCGATCAGCAAAACAGCCTCATTTACGCAGTATGCAACAAACGGATTCAGCTTAGAAGCTCAAGAAAAATTGGCTGAAACAGTACAGAAAGTCGTCGCGAAACGTCCTATTACTGTCGTCATAAGTAATCACGACACTCCTCTCTCCCGCCATTTATATCAGGGTGCCAAATTCAAGAGTTTTTCTGCGCGACGACTGATCAGTCAAAATGCGCTCAACCGAAAACCGGTAAAAGAACTCATTGCTATTTTTTCAAAAGAAACGAAGTGAGCCGGCGATCAAGTACAAAAGCGGCTGAAACATTTACAAAAAGAAGAATATTATGTTCAAATAATATATGACTTCGATAATGCAGTGACGCTGATCGTTTGATATGATAATTTATATTAAAATGTACACAATGGTCGTTTTAAAAAAGCGCAACAGCTTAGAGGTTCGCCTTGATGACGACCCTTTGCTATATTGCAGCCCGAAGCATTTGAAAAAAGGCATTGGACTTTGTTTTCAACGGAATGGATTTACAAATTTTAATTCATGATTCGAATCCGCGGTTTATTATTTAAAACTCTCCTATTGGTTATTTTTATAGCCATTGCATCACTATCTGCGTCTTATGGATTCGTTACAGCGCAACAATCAAAGCGTTTTGAAGAAAACGTAAATATCATTAAACAATCCCATCTGCATGCAACTCAATTACTATTTCAGCAGCAGCTAAAAGAGCATGTATTAACGGCTGAAAAACTTTTTACACTTGGTAGTGTAACCAATAAAACAGCAGCAGAAGCAGCTTCGTTTTTTGAAACGATTTGGCCAAAAATTCAGTTCAGTTTTGCATTAAACTCTATGTCTATTTCGAACTCTGAACAAACCTTCGAGTTTGGCGAATTTCCTAGACAAGAAACTGATTCGTTACAACAGAGCGTGTTCGATAGTACCCAACCAAAATCAGCCATAATATGCCATCACGTTTGCGAACTAGCCGCTTCGGTTCCGATAAAGTTCGGACGTGAAATGTGGTCTCTTACTATCTTGGCTGATATTGCACCGTCGATTGAATTTTTATATCAAATTGTTGGTAGTAATATTGGGGTGTTGGTGCCTAATGAAGAGCCTATTGCAAATCAACTCAATCTCAAACGTCATGTAACAGGAATAATGACAGGGCTTGGTGAAATTGATGACTTGTTAAATGCGCAATTGTCACTAGAAGAATTAATACAAGCTGAAACAGAGGGGATAGAAAAATCATTTGAAGGACGAGAATTTTTTATCTGGTTTGAAACCTTCAGGACTATTGGTCAGGACATGAAGGTCATTTTTGTACGTGATATTACATCTGTTATCTCAGAACAGAATCAGCAGAAAGAGCAAATTATCATTATTTTCATGACGGTAACATGGGGAATTTTGTTGACCCTGATTACTTTTTCAATAATCCCTATTTCCCAGATTAACAAGCTGCGCAGGACCATAAAGCTTATAGCAAACAACGAATATAACACCGCACGATTTCGTCTTGGAAAACCTCGCAAACCCAAGTTTAACGACGAACTTTATGACCTTGAGGACGAATGTAGAAATGCAATTGATATGCTTGAATCTTCTGAGCATAAACTTGATGTTTCGCAGAAAAGGTTGCTACGTCAGGCTACTATTGATACTACAACGGGTTTGTTTACACGCAACGTCTTGGTCGAAGATCTTTTGCGTATACGCAACACAGATAATTCTATTAATGTTGCTATCTTCTTCTTAGACTTGGATGGGTTCAAACCAGTTAATGATAATTTAGGTCATGAAGCCGGCGATATCATGCTGAAGAAAATTGGCTATCGCTTAAAAGGGGTTTCCAGTAAATTCATCAAAGTTTATCGTATAGGTGGTGACGAATTTGTCATCTGCTATACCGATTACAGTGATGAAAAAGACTTGTATCAAATGGGTGAATCAATTGTACAATTATTTGCAGCTCCATTTCATATATACGAGACGAATATCGCGATTAGTGCCAGCATTGGTATTGCGCTGCAAGAAGCCCAGGCGATAGATGCAGATCAATTGCTAAGATTTGCTGATATCGCGATGTATCAGGCAAAAGAAGATGGAAAAAACAGATATAAGTTTTTTGATGAGTCGATGAGGGCTAAAACACAGCAAAAGTTCACCATCAAAAATGATTTTATTGCATCGCTTGCAAGCGGGCAGCTGTTTTTAGTATATCAACCCATTGTTGACAGTCACACCAGAAAAGTAACTAAAATTGAAGCACTGTGCCGTTGGATGCATCCACAGCTCGGTTTCATTCCACCGCCAATATTTATAGATGTGCTTGAAGAAAGTGAAAACATGAACAAGTTGTTCGAGTGGATTGTTGGCAACGTGGTGCATGAAGCGACATATTTATCTAGTATTGGCTTACAGGATGTTATTATTTCCGTCAACTTAAGTCCGTCCCAATTAGTTGATGATAGAGCAATTGAGTTACTTAAAAACCAACTAGAAGCTCACAAGATCAGTCCAAACCGGATTGAACTTGAGATAACAGAAACAACCCTAATCACTAACTTTAAACAAGCTAAAGCTTGGATTGAAATGGCGGCTGATATTGGGTTTAGGGTTGCTATAGACGACTTTGGTGCAGGATATTCTTCATTATCTTACTTGGCTTCGTTTAATTATAATACAGTCAAACTAGACCGCTCCCTTCTCGACAAAATTGACATAGATACACGACAGCAAAGGATCGTTGGTTCATTGACTCGGATGATACACAGTTTGTCTGTTCCTATCGTTGCTGAAGGGGCTGAAACAGAAGAGCAATTTGAGCAACTAAGAAAATTAGGTTGTGACTTTATTCAAGGATATGTAATTTCTAAACCCATAATTCATGAAGAGCTAGTCATATTCTTGCAAAAGAATAGAAGTATAGAATGAATTAGACGGTGAGCTTAAATTCAGCTCAGCGGAAAAATTCAGTTAGATTGAGTAATTCAGACTCGTAAACAGCAAATAGTGGTTAAACTAAAAAATTAACTAATAAAATAAGGCTGAGTATAAACAAAACGACTAAAATAATGCCTGTGACTATAAAGGGGAGAACAGATTGCTCTGCAAAATCTTCTTCGTAACTCTTTTGAGACTGAATACCTAACATACTTGCAGACACGCTTTTCACAAACCGAAACCATTTACTAAACACTAAAGACACCTATTTTTCATTAGATCCAACTTGCGTGAGTAACTCTAACAAATCAAGAAAATGAAACTGATTAGAAGTTGATTTGTTCGTGATCCACGCTAGCCAACTTACTTCGTTGCCTTTTTGCGAACAGTGAATACTTGAAGGTAAATTATTTTCGTCTGTTTGTAACGTCAAAGCACTTTTGCTGCATACATCAACAGATGACTGAACAGAAAAAACGGTAAAATAAACAGCAAGCGTTAGAACGAAAAACACTGACATTGATTTTACCAATGTTGCCTTCTTTAAGTTTTGGCTATTTACCGGACTATTCATATTTGTCGTTTCACTATTATAAAAATGTTCTCTTTGAATTACCGATTCAATAAGAGAAGCAATGGATGACCAAGAATGCAAAATCTGATTCTACTAAACACCAATTGTTAAGCTAATCACAAACATCAATATAACGCTTTTAAGAGTATAGTGCAAAAGTCAAAATGCACCTTATTAAATCACTAACAAAAAAACCCGCAAGCTTAAAGGCTAGCGGGTTTTTATATCAAAATCAGCTTATTAATTTATATTAAAGCTCAAATGACTTACTAAGTGAGAAATACAATGACTCACTGTCATCTAAGTCAGAACCACTGATTACCAGACCAACACCAACATCAAATCCGCCAATTTCGGTACCGTATGCTATTTCACCATACTCGCCAACTGATTCCTTGCCGTAACTACCGATGGTTGCAGACCAACCGTCTTTTTCAACACTCAGCGTAACTAAAGAATAATCGCCTTCAGTCGCATCTTCATTACCTACAACGCCATCCCACTTGCCTTGTACATAGCCAACAGAAAACAAACCGTAACCAGCACTCACGCCGATCTCGTTGTAAGCACTGTCAAAGTCGCCCGTGTATTGATAGCTAACAAAATTAGCATCCAATGTAACACCGCTTTCTAGCTCAACGCCGTAACCGCCGTACAAGTCAACTTCAAGTCCATCCTCTACTTCCGCAGTCCAAGCACCGACATAAAAGCCAGAATCAGCGGCATAATCGACTCCAGCGCTAGTTGATGCAGATTCAGTTTGCTGAATACCACGAAAATGATAATCAGAAACTACACCAATGTTTGCTGACCAACCTGCTATTGCAGATTGGCTTGCCAGTGTTGCTGTCAATATTGTTGCAGCTATTGCTGCGCGTTTAAATTTTTTCATGTATGTTCTCCGTGAGGTTCCAAGTTGTTAAAGCGATTTATTCTTATCTTATTATTATTATTATTAGTTTTCTTGTGCTGTTGAGTCTTTAACTGGTAATTTATTTACGTTATTAACACACCGTATATTAATTCTATCAACACAATGAAGGTATTAATCATGTACAGCAAAAGTAATGCCTAAATATAAAAACCGTGATAAAAAAACTTATCCGATTGAATTATATAGCGTTTTTTAAGTTATACATTTTAAATTATAAAAGTGTAGCAACTGTTAAGTATATTAATTAAATAAAAATGCACCATATTAAGGCGTGCTCACCAATTAAGAGCAAGGTTAAGCCTTTTTTCAATCACAAAAGTTCGGTAAACTTATCAAATTTGGAACAAAACAATGCATACACCAATAATTGCACCATCAATTTTGTCTGCTGACTTTGCTTGTTTAGGACAAGATGTTCAAAACGTGCTCGATTGTGGCGCAGATATAGTTCACTTTGACGTTATGGACAATCACTATGTCCCAAACCTTTCTTTTGGCCCGATGATTTGTGACGCGTTACGTAAATATGGAATCAAAGCGGACATTGACGTGCATTTAATGGTTCAACCCGTAGATACAATGATCCAAGCATTTGCAAAAGCTGGCGCCAGTATGATTAGTTTTCATCCTGAAGCAACGATGCACCTCGACCGCAGTATTCAGTTAATTAAAGACAGCGGTTGCAAAGCCGGACTGGCATTAAACCCCGGAACGCCGTTGCATGTTTTAGATTGTGTGCTTGAAAAGCTTGATTATGTTTTGTTAATGTCAGTTAATCCTGGATTTGGCGGTCAATCTTTTATTAAAAGTACACTCGCTAAAATAACAGAGTTGAAGAAGATGATAGATGCAAAAGAACTTAATATTAGAATAGAAGTCGATGGCGGGATAAAAGTCGACAATATCAAATCGGTTTGGGATGCAGGTGCAGATATGTTTGTTGCAGGTTCTGCCATATTCAATACCGATAATTACGCCGACACTATTGCGGCAATGAAAAATCAATTTAAATAACACTAGGAAGTCGTAAACAAAATGAGCTTGCAAAAACCGATCGTTTTAAGTGGTTGCCAACCTTCAGGCCAACTTACCATGGGCAACTATATGGGAGCTCTGCGCCAATGGGTTGATATGCAAGACCACAACGATTGCCTTTATATGATTGTTGATTTGCATGCCATCACGGTAAGACAAGATCCTAAAGCCCTAAATCAAGCTTGCCTTGATGGCTTAGCATTGTATCTGGCTTGCGGTATTGACCCCAAAAAAAGTAGTATTTTCTTGCAGTCCCATGTGCCTGAGCATGCACAATTGAGCTGGGTGCTCAATTGCTATACCCAAATGGGCGAGCTCAACCGCATGACACAGTTCAAGGATAAATCACAAAAAAATGCCTCCAATATCAATGTTGGACTTTACAGCTATCCTGTTTTGCAAGCTGCAGACATACTGGTTTATCAAGCAAACAAAGTGCCTGTAGGTGAAGATCAAAAGCAGCATTTAGAACTAACTCGGGACATTGCAACTCGCTTCAATAATATCTACGGTGAGGTATTTACTATCCCTGACCCATTTATTCCTGAATCGGGCGCTCGCGTAATGAGCTTGCAAGACCCACTTAAAAAAATGTCTAAATCAGATGACAACCCAAATAATGTGATTGGCTTATTGGACGATCCGAAAAAATTAACGAAGAAAATTAAACGCGCGGTCACTGATAGTGATGAGCAAGCGCGCATTTACTTTGACGTTGCTGAAAAGCCGGGCGTATCAAATTTACTATCTTTGCTCTCGTGCACAACAGGGCAGTCCGTTGAGAGCTTAATCCCGAAATATGAAAACAAAATGTACGGCCACTTAAAAGGCGATGTTGCTGAGGCGGTCGTCGCAATGCTTACCCCTATTCAGGCTGAATATAATCGCATTCGTTCTGACAAAAATTATTTACATGCTGTTTTACAAGCCAGTGCTCTAAAAGCAAGAGAAAAGGCGTCTGTGACACTCGCTAAAACGTATGAAGCGCTCGGGTTTGTTCCGCAATAATGGAAGAGATTGGACGTTTTTGGCTATAAACGAATATGACTTACTTGCTAAGCTTTCTTTGCCATTGGGGTCATTAAAATGGTTTTGATCATTGATAATTATGACTCCTTTACCTTCAATTTAGCTCGCTATTTTGAAGAACTCGGCGCGCAGGTAAAAGTCGTCAAAAATGATGCGTTAAGTCTCCTAGAGCTGCAGGAGCTTGAGTTTACGCATTTAGTTATCTCACCTGGTCCTTGCAGCCCAAATGAAGCGGGTATTTGCCTTGATGCAATTGCAGAATTTGCGGGCAAAGTGCCGCTTTTAGGCGTATGTTTAGGACATCAGGCGATAGGTCAGGTATTTGGTGCTAAAGTAATACGTGCAAAAAATATCAAACATGGTAAAACTTCTGAGATACAAGTGAAGCAAGCCCATGGTATATTTGAGGAAGTTGCAGACACATTTACAGCAACAAGGTATCACTCTTTGTTGTTAGAGTTGGAAACACTCCCAGAGTTGCTGCAGATTACTGCAGTTTGTACTGAAAGTGACGATACAGAGATAATGGGTATTCAGCACAAAACAATGCCAATATTTGGTGTTCAGTTTCATCCTGAGTCTTTGTTAACTCAGGAAGGCCATAAGATTTTGAATAATTTTTTAAAAAATAGAATACGGATTTAGAAAAAAAATGAAGTTAAGCGTCTCTCAGTTAGCCTCGACAATGAATCAGAGATTCGAGCACCTTCTCGTTAGTTTGGATGAAGCTGTTATTCTATCTGGTAAAAAAACTGAAAAACAGCGCATTATGGAAGACTCAGAGCAAGCTGATGCTCGTCGCGAATTGTTGTTCGTAGAAGAAGTTGCGATAAAAAATCGCGAAGAAATAAGTCAAAAACGAAATTTATTTATCCAACAAGTCGAAGCTGAATTCCATGTTAGTCTTATCAACGACCTTTCTGAACGTTTTAAAAATACCGAGTTCATACTAGAGAAAGTGCTTGGCTTTGACCTATCTATAGGCAAAATTTTAGATGTTTTATACACCGAGTCATGTTCAATATCTCGTTTAGAAGTTCTCATCAAAGAATTAGATTGGTTATCTGATGCAACTATTAATTTTGCTAAAAAACCAGAGTATAGGCGTTTCGATTCAAAAGGTAAGCTAATTGTCATTCATAGTTTGCGCAGCGCTCTTAGTTTCGTTGGCGTAGAAAGTTTACGTATCTTACTTCCTGCTTTAATAGCCAAGCGCAGCATACCGCCTAAATCAGTGCTGTTTCCCGAATTACACAAAAATATCTGGGAATACACTCTAGGAACAGGAAAAGCCTGTCGAGCCATTGCGGAAAAAGAAGGAATGAAATGGTACTTGGGTTATAACATCGGGTTGCTGAGCACGATAGGCCGTAGTGCCGTTACCACCATGTACTTAAAGGCGTTCGACGGCAAATTACGAGAGAAACTCATACAAGCTCAAAAGAAAAAAGATCCATCTGAAGCTGAAGCACTGAATACATTAGTGCCATCGCATAAATATCTTATTTCAATGTGGCATACCTATGCGGATCACCTTACCAACGACCTAGTCGCTAGCTTGAAATGCCGCTGGTTGATGGTTGGGATCGGGTTTGAAGATTATACTCGCATCAAAGAAATAAGTTTTGCGCATGTCAAAGCGAATAATTTACACCCTCTCACAAGTTTGCTTTTTCGATGCCAAGGCTTCTTACAATTTAAAATGATGAAAGCAAATAACTTAATATCAAAAGAGGCCTCTATGCTGTACCTGCGCAATTTTGGTATTGTCTCAGACGATGTTATATTGTTAATGAATACAAATTTAACTGGTATCGAAATTAAAATACCGGAAATCCCTCAAGTGCCAAAAGCGCTGAAGTACTAAACGTCTAGCAGCCTTATTTAAATAATAAATATAGTTTTTTATCATTATA
This sequence comes from Glaciecola sp., assembly GCA_047637355.1. Taxonomy (GTDB): domain Bacteria; phylum Pseudomonadota; class Gammaproteobacteria; order Enterobacterales; family Alteromonadaceae; genus Glaciecola. The sequence goes on from JBLIKA010000002.1 coordinate 32,915, forward strand.
TTTTTTGCATGAATATGCCTAAACACGCTGCATTTGAATCAACTATCGCGCCCCAATTAAACGCACAGGAGAATATAGAGCTTGTCTGCAAGCCATTGCCGCCAATACGAGCAACTCACAATCCTACATTTTATTTATCATGCTATCGCCAATATAAATATTCACTAATTCTGCAAATATGTTCACACCCCTCATTTTTACTGGCCTTGCGACGAATAAGTTGATTGCTTTAGCTATACCTTCTGGCATAATACGAAGCCAATTTACTCACACGTCCAATCTCATGTGAGTGCGATAAAGTTAAGCAAAGAGGTGTATAACATGCAAGTGACTCGTTCAACGTTTGATGATGTAATGGTACCTAACTATAACCCAGCACAAATGGTGCCGGTACGTGGTGAAGGGTCTCGCGTTTGGGATCAAGAAGGCATCGAATACATCGACTTTGCAGGCGGTATAGCGGTCAATGTACTTGGCCATTGCCATCCTGAACTGGTAAGTGTTTTACAAGAACAAAGCAACAAACTATGGCATTTGAGTAATGTATTTACTAACGAACCCGCGATCAGATTAGCCAAGAAGTTATGTGATTCCACATTTGCCGATAAGGTGTATTTCGCTAACTCTGGCGCGGAAGCTAATGAAGCAGCGTTAAAATTAGCGCGCAGATTCGCGATTGATCATCACAACGAAAGTAAAGATCAAATTATTGCGTTTAAGCAGGGCTTTCACGGTCGTACTTTTTTCACCGTTACTGTCGGCGGCCAACCAGCGTATTCCGATGGATTCGGCCCAAAGCCGGGCGGCATTGAGCATTGCGAATACAATAACCTAGAAATGTTGGCTGGCATGATGTCAGAACACACTTGCGCCATTATGATGGAGCCCCTACAGGGTGAAGGTGGAATTATCGTTCCCGACCCTGCATTCGTAAGAGGTGTGAGAGAGCTTTGTGATAAACATAATGCGCTATTGATTTTTGATGAAGTACAAAGTGGTGTTGGCCGAACAGGGTACCTATATGCTTATATGGGTGTTGATGTTACCCCTGATATTTTGACTACAGCTAAGTCCTTAGGCGGCGGCTTTCCAATTGGTGCAATGCTTACCACCGATCTCATAGCAAGTAGCCTCAAACCCGGTACTCACGGCAGCACATATGGTGGTAATCCACTAGCGTGCGCGGTAGCGGAGAGAGTATTGGACGTTATCAACACGCCTGAAGTTCTCGCTGGCGTGCTTAACAAAGAAGCTTTATACCGTGAAATATTAGGTAAAATTAACGATAAATATCAGGTATTTAGTGAAATACGTGGCAAAGGCATGTTGTTAGGTTGTGCGTTAAATGAAAAATACGCAGGGCGTGCACGTGACTTCATGGTCGCGGCTAATGAACAGCATCTTATGTGTTTAATTGCTGGTATGAACGTCATTCGTTTTGCTCCGTCTTTAGTTATCCCAGATGAAGACATCATTGAAGGCTTAGCTCGGTTCGAGAAGGCTGTTGCCTCAGTCGTGGCTGGTTAGACTTTTTTAGATTGTCATTGACAATCATAGGGATCATTTGATGAAAATTATTCGTCCTATCAAAGCGTCCGATTATCAGACGCTTTACGAGATAGCGAAAGAATCTGGTATCGGTTTCACATCACTTCCAGTGAATGAAGAGTTGTTGCGACGTAAGATTACAAACGCTGAGGCAGCTGCTCAGTCGACGCCTACAGAGCCTGGCATGCAAAGCTATTTATTTGTGATGGAAGATACAGAAACAGGTGAAGTAGTCGGTACCACTGGTATTGAGGCGACGGTTGGCCTGCAGGACGCATTTTATCATTACCATATAAGTAAGGTAGTACATGCATCGCGTGAATTAAATGTGCATAACACGGTTGATATACTGCATTTTTGTAACGATTACACTGGTGTAAGTGAAATATGTACGTTGTTTTTAAGAGAAAATGCGAGAAAAGGTCTTAATGGTCGTTTTCTATCCAAAATGCGGTTCCTTTTCATGGCTGAGCACACCGAGCGTTTCGCTGATGTCGTTATTGCAGAAATGCGTGGAGTGAGCGATGACAAAGGCCGGTCGCCATTTTGGGCTTGGCTTGAAGAAAACTTCTTCTCTATGGATTTTCCTACGGCTGACTACTTGACTGGTATCGGCAACAAAGTATTTATCGCGGAATTGATGCCTAAGTATCCTATCTACGTTAATTTACTCAGTAAAGCTGCGCAAGACTGTATCGGTAAGGTACATGAAAAAACTAAGCCGGCTCTTTGCCTACTTGAGCAAGAAGGATTTAAGTGCCGTGGCTACGTCGACATTTTTGACGCAGGACCGACCGTTGAAGCAGATGTAAAAAGCATCGCAACAGTGCAGGCAAGTCGCAAGGCATCCGTTGTTATAAACGACACCCTCGCGCAAACCGACGGTGAAACCTGTTTTGCTATTAATACGTCTGTACATAACTTAAGAGCTTGTATCGCCGAAATCGCATACGTTGACGGTAATCGGGTTGCAATTGAACGAGTTAGTGCTGAGGCATTAGGCATTAAAGATGGCGATTCAATTCGTTTCTCACCTGCTAACACAAAGCATTAGGAGCACATATGACAAATTCAACACACTTTATCAATGGTCAATGGATAGAGGGGCTAGGTCACGCTATCAACTCGGTCGATCCTGCTAAAAATATCGTTATTTGGTCTGCAAAATCAGCATCTGAAGCGCAAGTCGACCAAGCTGTTTTGGCCGCTCGCAACGCATTTCCTGCATGGTCTTTAAAGTCGGTAGAAGAGCGCTTAACTATCATTAAGAAATTTGCTGAACTGCTAGGTGAAAACAAGGCTGAATTAACTAAAATCATTGCTAAAGAGACCGGTAAACCTGAATGGGAAACAGCTACAGAAGTTGGTGCCATGATAGGAAAAATTGCGATTTCGGAAAAGGCTTACAACGAACGTACCGGCACTGTTGAAAATGCAATGCCCATAGGTCATGCGATTATTAGACATAAACCACATGGTGTTGTCGCTGTTTTTGGGCCTTATAATTTCCCTGGCCATTTGCCCAATGGGCACATCGTGCCTGCACTAATCGCAGGAAATACTATTGTATTTAAACCCAGTGATTTAACCCCAATGGTTGCCGAATTCACAGTTCAATTATGGCAAAAAGCGGGATTGCCAAATGGCGTCTTAAACCTGACTCAAGGTCAAGTTCAAACAGGAAAAGCGCTTGCCAGTCACCCTAATATTGATGGCTTGTTTTTCACCGGTAGCTCTCGCACAGGCAGGATATTGCATGAGCAGTTTGCTGGCCACCCAGGTAAAATACTAGCGCTTGAAATGGGCGGCAATAATCCGTTAATAGTGAAAGACGTTGCTGACATTGATGCTGCAGTGCATGACATTGTGCAGTCCGCGTTTGTCACTAGTGGACAGCGATGCACATGTGCGCGACGTTTGTTTATTCAAGACAATGCGCAGGGAGATGCTTTGCTCGCACGATTGTTAGAAGTAACAAAAAATATTCAAGTCGGTCATTATGATGCACAAGAGCAACCTTTCATGGGGGCCATGATAAGCTCGGCTGCCGCTGCTGGAATGGCAAACGCTCAACAGCAGCTGTTAGGTTTGGGTGCAACAATATTATTGGCACTTGAGCACACAGATAAAGATACCGGTTTTGTTACCCCTGGTATTATCGACGTTACTGCAATAGTCAATGAAATGCCTGATGAGGAACATTTTGGACCACTTTTAAAAGTGATCAGATATAGTTCTTTCGATGATGCAATTACGCAGGCTAATAATACCAGTTTTGGTTTATCTGCAGGTTTGTTAAGCGATTCAAAAGATGATTACGACTATTTCTTGGCACGCATTAGAGCCGGTATTGTTAACTGGAACCGTCCTATTACTGGAGCTAGCAGTGCCGCACCTTTTGGTGGCATTGGTGAAAGTGGAAACCATAGAGCAAGTGCATACTATGCTGCTGATTACTGTGCTTACCCGGTTGCGTCAGTGGAACTAGATGTCGTTACGTTACCATCCTCGCTTAGTCCCGGTCTTAATTTTTAAGGAAAGAAATGCATCAAGATATCAATAAGTTATTCCAAGGACTTTGGAATGACTATATTAAAATTACACCGTCTGCGAGCAAGATACATCAATTGCTAGAAGCCAAAACTGGTCTGCCTGATATTATTAATGATCATATTGCTTTGCGCACTTTCAACCTTGAAAGTGTCAATTTGAATAAGCTGGCAGCGCACTTTCTTGCACTTGGTTACGAACGAAAAGGCGATTACGACTTTGCGACGAAAAAGCTAAGTGCACAACACTTTGAACATCCAGATGCTAAGCAACCGAAAGTATTTATTAGTGAGTTGAGAGTAGACGAACTCAGTGAAGCAGCGCAGGAAATTATTAACAAAATGGTTTCCTGCGTTACTCCTCAGGCCGTTGAAGCCGACAATTTTCTGTATTCAGGAACACATTGGGCTGTTTCACACGACGACTATAAAACGCTATTGGCCGAATCTGAATATGCAGCCTGGATGGCTGCTTGGGGCTATCGCGCCAATCACTTCACTGTCAGTGTTAATCACTTCGCTGTTAGTGTTAATCACTTAACTAAAATTGATGACTTAACTGAAGTGAATAATATTTTAAAACAAGCTGGATTTAAGCTAAATACATCTGGTGGCGAGATAAAGGGCGGAGAAGATGTTTGGCTAGCGCAGTCTTCAACTATGGCTGATTCGTCAGAGGTTGTTTTTGCTGATTCTACAGTGTCTATTCCTAGCTGTTTTTATGAATTTGCTCAGCGTTATAGAATGGTAAATGGCGAATATTATCAGGGCTTTGTTGCCGCTTCAGCTGACAAGATTTTTGAAAGTACGAATGCACAATAACTAGCACTGGCCAGACTCATTTACGTCAAAATGAGTCTGGCTTTGCTGTTTTAATCGCAATCTTTTCTATCTGCCTGATAATAATTTATGTCTTATTCAGCAAATACTCAAGCTCAGGGTCAACAATAAACCTACCCGCCATGGCCTCGCGTCCAAATAACATCAAGTAGGTCATTTCAGAGCGATCCGTTAGGGTTAACTGAATTTTCCAACGCTGATCTGCCATCACGATATCTGTTTCAATAACGTAACGCCGCTGACTTGTCGCTGTAGAACTTTTTACCTTTCGTTGACCTGCTATTTTAGCCTCGCAGCGAATTAACTTTTTTACGTCATGAAAGTCAGGATGAATATCAAATTTTATCCATGTGTCGTCGCCAATATCAATTTCTTCAATATTATCAACATGTAAAGATGACGTTGCTGCACCTGTATCAACTCGAACATGCAGTCCTTTGATACCTAATTCAGGTAGATCACATAACTCTAAATTACCAACAGTTAATTTTTCATTCATTTTAGACTTCTCAATGGTAAAAATTAGACGCTCATATCCTTGGCTTAATCAATTACAACCAAATTGTCTTGCAACATCTCAACGTGCTCTGCTACTTCGTCAGGTTTTTTAAAGTAAGCAATGTGATATATGGCTTCCCCCTCCTGCGCCAATGGTATATTTTGTTTGCCAATAACAACACCGGTGCTTGGAGAATCGATTGTACCTAATAGCTCACCGAATGGGTTGGAAATAATAGCAAGTACGTCCCCTTTAACCACATGATCCCCCAGTTGTGCCTTATGCATCACAAAACCACTTTCGTTTGCCCTAACCCAACCACTTTGTCTCGCAACAAATGGCTTGATGCGGTGCCCTACTGACTTAGTTCTGTTTAGCATGCCCACGTGTCGCATTACTTTAATTATGCCCTTCACACCTGCTGAAATTGAAAACTCGTCGTAGCGTAAGGCTTGTCCCGCTTCGTACAAGAGTACCTTAGCTCCCTCATCTGCCGCAGCTTGCCGCAACGAACCATCTCGGATGTCAGCGTTAAGCAAAACAGGCACACCAAATGCCTCTGCCATTTCTAGTGTTGTTGGATCGTCTAGGTTGGCACGTATTTGCGGTAAATTGGAGCGATGTATGGCGCCTGTATGTAGATCGATACCAAAATCACACTTACTAACTATTTCATCTAGAAATAGACGGGCAATGCGCCCAGCTAGTGAGCCTTTTTTACTGCCCGGAAAGCAACGGTTCAAATCTCTTCTATCAGGTAAATAGCGGCTCTGATTGAGAACTCCGTAGACATTTACCATTGGTATCGCGATTAATGTGCCACGGATATTTTTGATTGCACGCGTTTTAATTAAGCGACTAACAATTTCAATACCATTTAATTCGTCACCATGAATGGCTGCACTCACGAACAACGTCGGTCCTGGGCGCTTACCATGCTGCACAAAGACCGGAATACCCATACTCGTGTCGGTATACAATGGAGGCATTTGTAACTGCAAACGTTTCTGTTCACCTGGTTTTATAACTTCCCCACCAATCGTGAAATTTTCGCGTTTCATGTTTAACCTTTACCTATAGTTTTTGTTTTGTTGGGTGTGGCGGTGTTTGCAATGAACTCAATAATCATACTGGCGATATCTTTGCCTGTAGCAGTTTCGATACCTTCTAGTCCGGGAGACGAATTTACTTCCATAACCATAGGTCCAGTTTTTGAGCGTAAAATATCAACACCACACATATTCAAACCCATAGTTTTAGCCGCATCCACAGCTGTTTTTCGTTCAGCAGGAGACAAACGAACAAGGCTTGCTGAGCCACCTCGATGTAAGTTAGAGCGAAATTCGCCCGGTCCGCCTTGGCGTTTCATTGCTGCAATGACTTTACCGCCAACAACTAAGCATCGGATATCTGCTCCACCGGCTTCTTCAATGTATTCTTGAACCAAAATACTCGCTTTGAGCCCCATAAATGCTTCGATAATGGACTCTGCGACTTTGGTCGTCTCTGCTAATACAACGCCAATACCTTGTGTTCCCTCAAGCAATTTAATAACGACTGGCGCACCCCCTACATTTTTAATTAAATCGTCGATTCTGTCGGGGTGGTTAGCAAAGCCAGTTCTGGGCATACCAATACCCTTGCGAGACAACAATTGTAACGAACGCAATTTATCTCTTGAACGACTAATAGCTACAGATTCGTTAATTGAATAGGTTCCCATCATTTCGAACTGACGAACAACCGAAGTCCCGTAAAAAGTAACAGATGCGCCAATTCTTGGAATAACAGCGTCATAACGAGGTAAAGCTTTGCCTTTGTAGCGGACCTGAGGGCGGCTGCTGGTCACGTCCATGTAGCAATGCATCGTATCGATGACATCAACTTGATGACCTAACTTTTCACCAGCTTCAACAAATCGTCTGGTTGAGTAGAGTCTTGGATTACGTGACAAAACGGCAATTTTCATAATATTCCTTCGCAATATATTTTAGCGCCACTATATATCGTTAAAATTTGGGTTTGAATAGTTTTATTTGTTTTATTTACTCTATTTGGTAATACTTGCTTTCGACAATGAGACTAGAATGCACTAATCGTAAGAAAGGCCCAGCCCTCTTATAAAAACGTTAAACGCCTTACTCGGAAAACTAAATGTCTGATTTACCTATTATTTCAAATTTTATTACATGGTTTGACAAATATTACATAACGCTATTATGGTCTGGAGGAGTCATTTTTTTGCATATGATCATTGTAAAGTGGACATTACCAAAAATAAGAAAGGGCGTAAAAATAAGTAAGCTTACTGAAGACAGCGCCCTAAAAGCCTTTAACATCATGCGTATTATTATTGGTACCATGACAGTTGCCACTTTACTTATCGTATGGGGGATAGACTTCTCTGGTCTATTACTCATTTCGACTTCACTTATTACCATTACTGGGGTCGCTCTGTTCGCAAACTGGTCTTTACTTAGTAATATTACAGCGTACTTCATTCTGTTATTTCAGCCGTCATATAGTCGCGGAAACTTTATTAGAATATTGGAAGGCGATAATTTTGTTGAAGGTACAATAAGTGAAGTGAATCTTTTTAATATAAAACTCATAACTGAAGACCTCGACATTATAATGTACCCTAACAATATATTATTAACGCGCTTAATCATGCTCAATCCGAAAACAAAGCTACAAGGGTTTGGTAAACTAGTTCCTACTGTTATAGTCGAAAATGGCAACGCCGACGTTATAAATGATAAACTTGCCGATGGCGGTGCTAACAATGAAGAGTTGGGCCGAATTAAAGAAGAAGAGGCTAATAGATAATGAAATCCATAACCATAATACCTCTAATCACGATTTTTTTTGCGTTAGTAAGCTTTTATACCGATGCTCAAACTATAGGTGATGACCCTGCTTTGCAAAACTTAAAAAACTTTCAAGTCAACACACCAACAATGGTAAGCGCTGGCTTACCAAACCAGGCCCAGTTTGAAGCGCTTAAAGCAAACGGCGTATTTAATGTTATTGATCTGATCCCAGGGGACAGAAGTGAAGAATCAAAGCTGATGAGTACTATGGAATTGCAGTATCAAAATATTGCGGTCGAATGGGACAATCCTACCTTAGAAAATTTTGATGAATACGTAATTGCTATGCAGCAATTCGAAAAAAATGGAGGAGTCACACTTACTCACTGCAAGCTTAATTGGCGAGGTGCTGTATTCACCTATTTATATAGAGTAACCCAGTTGAATGAGCCCGAAGCCGCAGCTAAGAAAGATCTAGATGCTACTTGGCAACCGAATAAGACTTGGCAGCGTTTTATCGACGATATAAAAGAAAAATATCCGAGTTAACGTCAGTTGAGCGGCTAAAACTCCTTTAAAACTGCCTCATCGTAGCCTTCAGTATTGAGGGTTACATTATACTTTGCCGCTAAACTATCAATTTCGGCTTGGTCAATAGCCAATTGATCCATGATGATTAAGTTATCGTCCAACTGCCATAGGAGGCGCGAACCCGCATAACTGTAGTGAATAGCGAGTAGAGCTTTAACATTACCATCTTCAGCTGCTGTTTTGAGTTTTCTCATTTTACGGTTAATTCTATTAAGTACTTGTTTAAGATCCCAAATATAGGCAACTTCGGTCATAAAATCGTGAGCCCTATATTTATTTAGCATCAATCCAATGAGTAAACTGGTAATGACAACGCCAGTCAAGTTCCAATGAAAATGGCTGCCACTTGCATCAGGAAAAAGCGCGATCAGTAGTTGAGAAATGGCTAAACAGCCAATAGTTAAGGAAATAACACAGGCTACTATTATGTAGTTTAAATGTCGGCGATAACGTTTTTTATTAATGTTAATGAGTTGCATAAATGCCTAAAATGAGATTTTGAAAAAAGGACTGATTACGATAACTAAACTATGAAACTATGAAACTATGAAATCAATATATCACGTCTTTTTGATTTGCCTTCATTATTACTTGCAGAACACCACCCACGCATTAAGTGTTGAACAACTCACAAACATTACATTGTCTATTTAAGTCAATCTGGCTAAAGTATTAGTGTCAGTAAAAATTATTGATGACATTGCGCTTAGTGAAGATAAACATGGGTAGTAAAAACTTGAAAATTGAAGATTTAATGTCGAGAAATGTTATTTCGGTGCACATCGACGATAGGTTAATAAAAGTAAAAGAATTGTTTGAAAAAAATTCATTTCATCATCTTATGGTTATTAATGACAGAGGTGAACTTGTCGGTGTTATCTCTGATCGCGATTATACCAAAGCTATTCACCCTAATGTCGACATGCCCTCCGCAACGACTAAAGATCTTGCTACTTTAAACAAACGAGTGCATCAAATAGTGAAGAGAGATGTTATTTGTATCCCTGAAAATACGTCATTACGCGATGCAATCAAACTGTTTTATAAAAATAAAATTTCTTGCTTACCTGTTGTGGATAGCAAAAAACAGCCGATTGGTGTGGTCAGTTGGCGTGACTTATTAAGGTGGCTATACGAAAAAGTGAGCAACACGAGTTGAGAGCACTCAATGCCTAAAGGTGCAAAAATAAGGCCATCACTGTAATGAAGGGACGAACCCTACTAGTCATTAGTAGGTTCGTCGTTATTTGCTTCTTCAACTTGTTGGTCGGAATTTTTTGGCCCACCAGCTGCTTTTGAATACTCTATTTCAACTGAGTCTACCCGTTGCAGTCCCCGTGGTAACTTGTTCCCTCTGCGGCCACGTTCGCCTTGGTAATGAGTTAGGTCATTAGCAGTTAAGGTCATTCCTCGCTTACCTGCAAACACCTTAATATCAGCGCCGTCAGGTACAACGGTTAATACCGTTAAATACTCTTCCCTAGTTTTGACTTTAGCAGACGGAATGTTTATTAACTTATTGCCTTTACCTTTACTTAACACCGGTAAGTCTTTGAGTGGGAACAGCAACATTCTACCTTCATTGGAAATGCATAAGCACCAGTCAGTTTGCACATTGGTGACCGCTTGCGGGCGAATAACTTTTGCTGCGCTTGGCAATGAAACAAACGCTTTACCTGCTTTAGCCTTACTTAGCATGTCAGAAAACTTACCAACAAATCCATAACCGGCATCGGAGCCAAAGAGGTATTGTTGATCATCGGCAGCCATGACGACATGTTCTATATTTTCACCACCCACAATGCTAAAGCGCCCGGTTAAAGGTTCACCCTGACTTCTAGCTGAAGGCAATGCGTGTGCGTCACAAGAAAATGTTCGACCTGAGGAGTCAATAAAAGCGACAAGTTGCGTACTTCGGCCTTTGGCACTGCAAAGGAATTTATCACTCGATTTGTAACTTAGACCTTCGACATCAATGTCATGGCCTTTTGCACAGCGCGCCCAACCTTTATCGGAAACCACGACAGTGACAGCTTCAGATGGAACAAGCTCTTTCTCAGAAATGGCTTTTGATTCTGCGCGCTCAACAATAGGACTGCGACGGTCATCACCATAAGTTTGTGCATCTGCTAAAAGTTCTTTCTTGATAAGTGTTTTTAAGCGACGCTCAGAACCCAATAACAACTGTAAACCGTCTCGCTCTTTAGCTAACTCTTCTTGCTCACCCGTTATCTTAAATTCTTCAAGCTTCGCTAAGTGACGGAGTTTTAATTCAAGGATAGCTTCAGCTTGGGTATCTGTGAGTGTAAACCTCTCCATCAAGAAAGGCTTGGGTTTGTCTTCTGTACGAATAATGTGAATAACTTCATCAATATTCAAAAATGCAATGAGCAAACCTTCAAGAATGTGTAGGCGCGCAAGTATTTTGTCTAATCGATATTGCAAACGGCGCGTTACAGTATCTTTTCTGAATACTAGCCATTCGGTTAAAATAGAGCGCAGGTCTTTAACTTGTGGACGGCCATCAAGACCTATCATGTTGATGTTTACGCGGTAGCTCTTTTCTAAATCGGTTGTTGCAAATAAGTGCTGCATAAGCTGATGAATATCAACGCGATTAGAACGTGGTGTAATTAACAAACGCGTTGGATTTTCATGATCTGATTCGTCACGTAAATCGCTAACCATTGGCAATTTTTTAGCCTGCATTTGACCCGCGATTTGCTCTAGCACTTTACCACCAGAAACCTGGTGGGGAAGCGCGGTAACTATAATATCTCCACTTTCTTCATGGTAAACGGCACGCATTTTAATTGAACCACGGCCTGTTTCATAAATTTTTTGTATGTCACTGCGCGGGGTAATAATTTCAGCGTCAGTTGGGTAATCAGGACCTTGTACATGCTCTAACAATTCGCTCAGTTCAGCACGACTATTATCGAGTAGCAATGCACAAGCATTGGCTACTTCACGCACATTATGAGGAGGAACATCGGTCGCCATACCAACGGCAATACCTGTAATACCATTAAGCAGAATATGCGGAAGCCGCGCTGGTAAGACCTTGGGTTCGTTTAGAGTACCGTCAAAGTTTGGCTGCCAGTCTGCGGTACCTTGGCCTAATTCAGTCAATAATATTTCACTGAATTTGCTAAGTCGCGATTCCGTATAGCGCATGGCAGCAAAAGATTTAGGATCGTCGGGTGCGCCCCAGTTACCTTGGCCATCAACTAATGGATATCGATATGAAAACGGCTGCGCCATTAGCACCATTGCTTCATAACACGCCGAATCACCATGTGGGTGAAACTTACCTAAAACATCACCTACCGTTCTTGCTGACTTTTTATATTTGGCGTTGTTACTTAGGCCAAGCTCAGACATAGCGTATATAATTCGCCTTTGCACAGGTTTAAGCCCGTCACCGACATGCGGTAATGCTCTGTCCATGATGACATACATGGAATAGTTAAGGTATGCGTCTTCAGCAAACCGACTTAACGGTAGTTGTTCAATACCGTCAGTATTAATGGTTATTTCATTGCTCATAATCGACTTTTATTTATTTTTATTGGATAAAATCAAAAAACTGCTCCGTTACTATGCCATTGACTGGCTAACAGACTGTACATATGATGGCGCAGAATCTATATTAGCATCATGGTATATTATTTTTGCATTAAGCATAACAATTCTTGTGTGTAAACTCATAAAAACACGCGCCTTATTGGCGTTGACGCTACTAGTCTTAGCATTTTATGCACAAGCAACTGAGACTATCAAACTAACAAACGATTCATCTGAAGTGGATATTTCGTCTGTTATTGCTGTATACCCTCAACAAGGCCGAGCCTTGAGCTTTGATGAGTTCAAATTAAGCCGCACTAATCTCTCTTCTGAGAATTACGACATCCCTAATTATGGTTTTAATCCTACGGGGGTTTGGTTGTATGGCGAAGTAACTAACTTATCCGACGACCGCAACTGGATTATTAATATTAACTTCTCTCAACTGGACCAAGTCGATTTCTACCTAGTATCGAATAAGGAAGTGCTGGAAAAAATCAGTGGTGGTCGAGAGCAAGGCAGTCAATTCTATCGCACTCCAACATTTAGGGTGATGCTCGAGAATGAACGGACATATCAAATCTACTTATTCGTCAAAGCTAAACGCAATCCCATGATTGCTCCGGTAAGATTGATGAGTGAGAAACAGCTTCAGCATGAGACTCTCTTAGATTATTTAATTTGGGGGATTTTCTATGGCGCCTTGCTGGTCACTGCTCTTTATTGCATAGGCGTACTGATCGATAAAAGAGAGCTGAGTGCAATTGTGTTGTTTACTATTGTTTGCCTATTATTTTTGTGGCAAATGGTATGGAGCGGACATGTGCAGTTATTACCGAAACAATGGCATGCATTGAGCTTTTTTAAAAGCGCAGACATGCTTCTAACCATCGTTTGTGGGGCAGCGAGTTTATTTACACTAACATTTTTGCCTAAACCGACTAGCTTTAGTGCAAGCTATTTAGGGTTAAAACTACTATTTTTAATACTTACACTGACATTTATTATTGTGTTATTCGGTTGGTTTAGCGAATTTGAACAAGCCATCCTTATTCTAATCGTTGGGTTTCTCGCGCTACTTGCGAACATAATGTTCACGATAAGAAATATAATCCACGCATTTTCACCTGCCAAAATAGTATTGGCCGGTTGGCTTTTTTTAGCCTTCGGCTCACTTGTCAGCTCACTATTTATTGTTGGTAAGTTACCTGTTAACTATTTTACAACCTACGTATTTCAAGCTGCATTATTGGCACAAACCTTATGTTTTGTGTTAGCCATCATTCTAAAAGTTAGATTTAGTCTCGAATTGGAAATCCGTCAAGCATCAAACGATGCCGAAAACAATTTTCTGCTCATTGAAGAGCAAAACGTTCATTTGCATATCGCTCGCAGAGAGGCAGTCAAGGCGAGCGATGTTAAGAGTCGGTTTTTAGCAAACATGTCACATGAAATTCGAACACCATTGAATGCCATTATTGGCTTTAGCCAAGAGCTGAAAAGCAGCACCAATGAAACCGAACGCGATGAACATATACACATTATCAACAACGCTGCGTCTGACTTATTGACTATTGTGAATGACATCCTCGACTTTTCTAAGATGGAAGCCGGTAAACTGACTATTAATCAAAAGCCATTTTCGCCACTCGACATATTCGAAGATATTGCAAGCTTAATTGCGAAGCCTGCCCATTTGAAACAATTAGAGTTCATGTTTGATATTGATACACTGCCTTCGATGTTAATAGGTGACAGCTTTAAGCTAAAACAGTTGGTATGTAATCTATTAAATAACGCTTTAAAATTCACCAACTACGGACACATAATCTTGCGGGCCAAATCGTTACCAGTTGGGGATGACAATTACATGTTGTATATTGAAGTTGAGGATACGGGCATAGGTATCAGTAATGCTGACAAAAATAAATTATTTAAACCCTTCAATCAACTTGATGACGAATTAAATAGATCCTTTCAAGGGACTGGCTTAGGTTTAGTTATATGCCAAGAACTTACATTTTTAATGCGAGGCAGTATTGAAGTTGAGAGCCATTACTCAAAAGGAAGTAAATTTAAGATAAACCTGCCGTTTAAAGCACTTGATTGTCAAGAAATACCAACTGCACAGAATCACTTTGAAGCAAAAAAAGCTGGTATTTATGACCCTATCCCGCAAAGTAGAAAAATGACATGCAGACTGCTTAAGAGTCTCGGTTTTGACACTTACACATTCGATTCATTAGCGGCTTTTGAACAGACGGACACGTCATTTGACTATATTTTCGCCTCTGTGCCAATGCGATATATAGCGCACAGGACAAGCATTATTAATCGTTTGTTAAAAATTAAATCTCACAAAACTGCACTTATATTTTCTGGCCCCCCGCCTGAGGACCACCAAATTCGCCTGGGAGTTAATCAGCCTGCAGTAATTCGCTCACCATTAACTTTAAAAAATATTAACGAGCTAAACAAAGCATCTATTGAGTCCGCTGAAAAAAGTGTTAAGTCAGGGGTGAAGTCACTGCCGCCAGCACGAATTTTAGCGGTAGACGATATGGCTTTAAATTTAAAACTGCTGGATACATGGTTAAAAGACTCGCCGATAACACTTGATACAGCCTCTTGTGGTGCTGACGCCCTCAGTTTGTGTAAGCAAAACGAATATGACCTCATATTGATGGATATCCAAATGCCAACCATGGATGGGCTTCAAGCAACAAAGCATATTCGACAAACTGAACTCAATATGGGAACACCTATTATTGCAATCACGGCACATGCATTACCAGAAGAGAAAGAACGCTTTATGTCTTCGGGAATGGACGACTACCTGCCCAAGCCGGTTAATTTAGATACCTTAGTTAACACTATTAGAATCTGGTGCCAAGGAGGTGGGTTTAGCGAAACCGAAAACGTCTCAATAAATTGGCAAATTGCAATTACCAAAGCACATGGCAACGAAGAAGGTGCTCGTGATTTTCTTGAAGGATTTATCGCTATATTGCCCCAGAGCATGGTTGATATATTGTTACACTGGCAAAAACAAGATTTTGAATCATTGCAACAGTGTATTCATAGACTGCATGGCGCTAGTGCATATACCGGAGCCACTAGTTTTCAAAAAATATGCTACGAAACTGAAAGTAATTTAAAACGACAGCAGTACGATGCATTGAAAGGATTAATCTCGACCCTTCTTGTGGAGGCCGAGGCTATTCTAGAACATTGGCGCAATATAAAAGCAGAGATGGATAGCACGGAAGCACTTGTAAGCACTATCCAAGAGACTTTATAATATTCCTGCGAGCTTCTTGACCGCTAGAAATACTCAACATTAAACTGGTCATAACTTCGACGCTGCTTGGCAATCTTTTAGCAAGGAAATAAACTTCGCCGCATCCCTATCAATTTCGTTGGTCGAGATAAAAATATCGTAGCCTAACTGACTCCGCAGCTTTCCCATTCTGTTACCAAACATTGCAGATACACCTTTAATTGTTTCACCGCTAGCACGCAAAAACTTTTCGTCCTCAATCATATCGGCACCATAACATCGCCCTGAGGCACAGTTCGGATCACGATTTTGCATAGTCAATGGACGTTGTTCCATCAATAAATACGTAATTAATCGCGGTGAAATCTCATCAAGGAAAGTATCTGCATTGCGCAGTTTAAAGCCAATCATTTCTAGTTCAATCTGCTCTACGCCTTTGGTGATTCGAGGCACATCGATACGCTGGATGTTTTCCCATGAAATACGCCATTTGCCACGTCTGTGATAGTAAATGATGTGTTCGCGAGTTAACTCAAGGCTATGTTTTGGCTCTTTTAGTTTAAAAAAACCAATGATAAGGCCGACAATACCTCCGCTGATAATAAATACACCAGGCAGAAACAATAGCGTTGGTAACAGGATGCACATAAACGCACCAGCGGCAATCAAGCCAGATCCAATGAGAATTGAAGTCATCGCATTGTGAGATGACGCAGCTTTAATGAAAATGGATTCGGATTCAGTTCCAGACATATAAATAAAACACCAACATAATTAAGCCCCATATCAATATATAACGTGTACGGCGGCAAAAAGCACAATCTGTTTGCCACCATTCTTTAATTTGTTGGAGAAATTTAGGCATTCGCAGTCTTGTACGCTCGTTTTTGTAATTTTCTATTACGTATTCTACACATCATTGCAATGATTGTCGGAGTGAAAAACAATGACAATATAACAGAGAAACCGACACCACCTGCTAACACAACGGCAAGGGGCGGCCAGAAAGAGCCTTGAGAGAATAACAATAAGGGGATTAAGCCTCCCACAGTGGTGAAAGTTGTCGATAAAATATGGCGACTGCAACTCATCGTTTCCTCAACAATGGCCCTAGTATCACCGCTTTTAGCCTTAGCATTACCATTAATAGCCGCTATGACTACGATAGAACCGTTAATTGCAACTCCAATCAAACCTGCGCTACCTAGCAGTGGATTAAAACCGATGGGTAAGCCCGATACCCATAAGCTGAACATACCTAGTCCAACAGATAATATAGCCACCATTGCGATAACAGCAGCGAACCTCACGCTATTAAAGGTAAGAATTAATACGGTGACCATAAGTACTAACAATACAGGCGCGTAAGTCGCTAATTGGCCCAAGGCTTGTTTTTGTTCATCAGCATCTCCCGCCATTTTGAGTCGATAGCCTTTTGGCAGTGCAAAATCTCCGTTTTCTAACAACTCTCGCAGCTGTTCACTTGCGTCGATAGCAGGAACTCCCGGCAATAAGAACGCTTGTATCTTGTTAACTCGTTCACCGTCCACCCGAGTTATACCACTAATACTCGGCAGCAGAGTAAATTCGCCTAAAGCAGCCACACCAATACTAGCGTTATTTTGAATCAATGCTTGATTCATTAACGGCATCGCGTCGAGTTCTTTCAAATCACTACGTTGCTGCTCGTTTACTCTCACTCTAATTGGCAGCTCCTCCGTGCCTTGTAATACCGAACCGCCAATGGTTCCAGTTAAGGCTAGTTGCAGTTGCCGAGCAATATCGGTTAATGATAACTGCGCTAGATATGAATCATTTTCAGACACGTCATATTGCAGCTCTGGCTCGCCGGTGGTAATTGTGGCTATTGTTTGCGTAACCCCAGGAACTTTAGTCATTGCGAACCGGACTCGCTCACCTAATGCGTTAAGTGTGTTGATGTCTGGTCCAAATACGTCCACTTCAATTGGTGCTGGTATTGGCGGACCTTGCCCAAACGCTCTTACTACTATTCGCACATTTGGATAAGCATCTTGCAATTCATATTGCAAGTTGGGTATCAGCACTGCCGCTTCGGAAATGGAATTGGTGGTAATAACCGCATTTGCAAATTCGGGTGAATTGTCTCGTGACATCACTTGGTTATAATAAATAGAAGGGGTGGAAGCACCTACTAACCAAGTGACTTGTTTTACTTCTTGTTTATCCCGAATGAGCAAATCAATACTTTGAGCCACATTTTTGGTCGCACTGATTGAGGAACCATTTGGTAACCACACATAAATTTCAAACTGGTCTCTGTCTGCACTTGGAAAGAAAACGCTTGGTAACTGTTGCGAAAGAACAAAGCCAGATAAGCAAAAAATAATGATCACTGACAATACGATAAAAGGTTGCTTAATTGCCCTACCCAACAATCGCGAAAATTGATATGACACCGCCGGCATTTGCCAACCGCGACGGTACCAAGCATGCTCGCTTGTAGCATCTCTGGGTAGGTACCTAGCTGCTAACGCAGCAATAATTGTAAGTGAAATGACTAACGAACCTAGCAATGCCATTACGACACTGATCGCAATAGCACCAATAAAGTCGCCAATATTTCCAGTTAATAAAAAAATAGGCA
Organism: Glaciecola sp.; assembly: GCA_047637355.1. Classification (GTDB taxonomy): domain Bacteria; phylum Pseudomonadota; class Gammaproteobacteria; order Enterobacterales; family Alteromonadaceae; genus Glaciecola. The sequence goes on from JBLIKA010000002.1 coordinate 51,228, forward strand.
TGAACCCTAATACCGTTGTTAGCGTCGAAGCCAATAACGGAGAAAATAGATGTTTCACCGATTTTTCAAGTGCTTGCAATCTCGTAAGACTCTGATCAAGTAGGTTTAATCTGATTTCGTCCGTAATTACTATCGCGTTATCAATCAATAAGCCGATCGCAATTATAATTCCAAAAATAGACATTTGGTGAATTTGTTGATCAAAGAAGCTCAGGGAAAAAATCGCGAACGCAGCACATAATGGCAAAGCAAGACCGACGATCCAACTTGCTTTAGCACCCATAAACACCAGAATAACTAGCATCACAACCACAGAACCAAGTAACAAATTTTCGGTCAAATCGCTCAGTCGAGCCTGTGTATACTCATTTTGTTCGAAGACCATGTTGGCTTTCACAGTGCCATCAAACTCATTATTAAAATCTGTAATTCTTGCTTTAACCGCCTCCGTCCATTGGTCAACCCGGACTGTAGTTTGCATGCGAGCAGCCACGAATATTGTGCGCTTGCCATCGACAATAGCAAACTCACGCTCAGGTGTTTGCCAAGACTGCTCAATAGTCGCTACATCTGCTAGCCGCAAATAACTGCCGTCCGCGGCGACTAACGGAATATTCGCAATAATGTCCAAACTTTCGAGCGGTTGTGCCACTTGTACTCTGATGTTTTTCTGATCTGTTCTTAGTATTCCTGCGGGCAACTTAGAGTCTGCTGTGCGGATGCGATCACTCACTTGGCTAACACTCAAACCTACCGAGGCTAGCATTTGAGGGTCTATCGCAACTAAGACCTCCTCTATTGGATTACCGTACAACCGCACAAGCTCTGTGCCTGGCACGTTGCGTAATCTGTCAACTAGCTCACTAGCGAGCCTTCCTGAAACTGACAATGAAGTAGTCTCGGGCATCTCTGCATCAATGGAAATTAACATAGTAAACGCAGTTGCTCCGCGCTTATCTTCTAAAATTGGTTTACTTGCACCAACAGGCAGCCTTATCGATGCATTCTCTAGGCTATCCCTGATTTTTGAAAATATTTGCTGGTTAGTTGAGTTGTCTACCCAATCTTGCAATTCAACCTGTACGCTGGAGAAGCCCGCTTTTGATGTAGACTTAATTTCCTTAATTTCATATAACTCGCGCAGCTCATCTTCGAGTACGTCAGAAACTAAAGCTTCAACTCGTTCAGCGGAGGCGCCGGGGTAGGATGTAAGAATAATGACATTTCGTAAATCGATTCGCGGGTCTTCAAGACGCGGCAAAGTCGCCACTGCCGATAAACCGGCGACAAGAATAATAATGATGCTTAGAGCAAGCAAATGTCCTCTACGAAAGAAAGTCGTATACCAGGATGAATTATGTTGTGCATTTGACATTATTTAATTTCTCGGCGTATTGAGCATCTGGATATTTTGTACTAATTGGTTAGGCGTTAATCGGTGCAAGCCCGACACCACTAGCCACTCACCTTGCACTATAGCGCCGGATACAAATGCACGGTCTTGTTCCAGATATTCTACATAAACACTGCGGGCCTGAATAATTTGAGAGCCGCTTGACTTATCAATGACAAACAACGTCCACAAGCCTCTAACGCCGTTTGATAGAGCACTAATAGGGATCCATGCGCCCTGTTTTTGAATTTGTACGTCAACTGACAGTGATACTAGATCGCCAGGCATAAGATAGGTTTTTTGTGCCGCTTGGGAATCTATCTTAAATACAGCATCTACAGCTCGGGTGGCTCTATTACGTTGTTTTGCTATTGAAATTAATATTGATGGCAACGTTTCACCTTCATAGATCAGCTCGTATGGGGCACCTACATTCAATGCTAGAGGAGACTGAGTTGGCAGTCCTATCCTAGCTTCTAAGTCCAGCTCAGCGATTAGCGAAAACACCGGCTGACCGGAACTCACCACTGTCCCTGAATCCAATAGTTGTTGCACAAGCTGACCGTCAAAGGGCGCAACTAACGACGATTTCTGAAGTTCGACATCAAGGCTTTCGTGTTTAGCTCTTACTTCATTCACTAACGCATTGGCCGCATCTAAAGCTGCCCTCGCCTCGTCTAATCTTTGCTCTGGTTCTAGGCGTTTTTTGACTAATTCAGCTGTTCGCTTTGCGGATAGGCTAGCTAGCCTTGCATCTGCTTCTGCTCTTAGTAAAACTGCATCTAGTTCTTTCTTTTGAGCAAATAATCTTTGTTTCCCTAGGGTTGCTAAAATCTGCCCTTTCTTCACTCTTTCACCTTCAACAGCCCGTATTTGCTCAATCACTCCGGAAAGTTCAAACGCAAGATTGGCTTGTTGTGCAGACTCAATTAGGCCATAGACTTTTCGCTGCTTTGTATAAGCTGGTTGGATAGAAAGTACTTGTACATTTACTTTAGCATTTTCAATAACCATCGATTGCTTATCTGCAAATGCAATTGCTGTTTTATCACCTGAAAATAAAATCAAAACAATCAGTAATAGAAAACTACCGATGCAAAGAACTAGAAGTGCCAACTTTCCCTTATTTACAAGCTTATGGCTATCAACCAAAGCGCGGTCATTGGGTTGCCCTGCAGATATATCTGAGCTTGAGGCATTATTGTCAGCGGGACCTTTATTAGTGATCATTTATTAAAATCCAATGCTAAAGAAAATTTCATTTTTGTGCTGCCTATAGGCTTAACCTGACTTTTTTACACCGAGTGGGAATGTTACCTTCTACTTGATATCATAAGCCGAATGTCTGCAATTACTCATACTTGTGGCGCATGCTAAAGCATAAATACTAGACCGTCTAGTATGATTACTTATATTATGCTAAATTAGATCTCAGTCTCAATATTTTAATCTCTACTGCGGAAGAATTCATATACCATATGGAACCTATGACTAGTTTATCTACACCGGCTAAAAATTCACAAGAGCAAAGCAAACCGAAGATAGTCGGCCGGCCCAAGAGTAGCGAAAAACGCCATCAAATTTTGTATCACGCAGGAGAACTATTCTTGCAGCAAGGTTATGATCGTACTTCTATGGATGCCGTTGCTAAGCAAAGCGGTGTTTCCAAACAGACCGTTTATTCACATTTTCTAAATAAAGACGTTTTGTATAATGCGGTTATTGAAAGCAAATGTGAGGAATACCGGATTGAAGAAGCTGCCATTTGTATCGATTCGAGTCCACTTGACGATATTCTTTATTCGATTGCCTTTAAGTTTATTCAATTACTCAACGATAAACGCGTTATCGCCATGTATTCTGTCGTTATAGGCGAATCAAAGAATAACTTACATCTAGCACAACTGTTTTATGACGCAGGACCATTACATAGCATCACTTTGGTCAAAGACTTACTAATGAAACACCCCGAAAGTAGGTTATTAGAGTCTGATGCAAAAGAACTTGCTACGGATTTTTTTAATCTTTTAAAAGGTAATTATCATATGCTCAGTATGCTCGGGTTAGCATACAAACAAGAGCTAACAGAGCTGAAAGTCTATGCACGTAAGGTCGTTACTAAAACCCTCAAGATTGCCGAATTGTTCGATTAATCAAGCTATATAAATTCTAAAGTAACTTGTGCAAAAATACTGACACTTTTCTATGATTTTTATGAAAATTTAGCGCTTTAATTCGCAATTTTTTGATAAACTCCGCAACAGTTAATATTTCACTGACAAAGGCGCCGTTTTGATGACTCAATTTACTGGTAATCATGTTTTAAGTGTCGCGCAGTTTGACCGAGAAGCTATAGAAAAAGTCTTTTTAGTCGCAGACAGCATGTTACCTTATGCGCTGCGTAAGAAACGCACACAAGTTCTTGAAGGTGCGATACTGGGTAATTTGTTCTTCGAACCTAGCACAAGAACCCGAGTCAGCTTCGGCACCGCATTCAATTTGCTGGGAGGCGAAGTTCGAGAAACTACAGGTATGAGCAACTCGGCATTAGCGAAAGGTGAGTCATTGTATGACACCGCTAGAGTGCTTAGCGGTTATTCCGATATAATTGCTATGCGGCACCCACAAGAGGGCTCTGTGGCTGAGTTTGCCGAAGGCAGTCGAGTGCCAGTAATAAATGGAGGCGATGGCGCTAACGAGCATCCAACTCAAGCATTACTTGACTTATACACTATCGAAAAAGAAAGAAAGTTTCACGGTGAGGGAATTGATGGCTTAAACATTGCCATGATTGGCGATCTTAAATACGGTCGCACCGTGCACTCCCTGTCAAAGTTATTGTGCTTATACAAAGATCTACATTTTACGTTTATTTCACCACAAGAGTTAAGCATGCCCGCTTATATTTGCGACATGATAATGAATGCAGGTCACAAATTAACGATAACTGAACACTTAGAAGGCAGTTTTAACGCAGATATCTGTTATCAAACTCGTATTCAAGAAGAGCGTTTTCCATCACAAGATGAGGCAAATAAATATCGTGGGAAATTTCGTTTGAATCAACAAATATATACGAAACACTTCCAATCAAAAACTGTCATCATGCATCCTCTGCCGAGAGACTCCAGAGCGGAAGCAAACGAACTTGATAACGATTTAAATCTTAATCCTAATCTGGCGATTTTTAGACAAACTGATAACGGCGTCTTAGTCAGAATGGCGTTGTTTGCCCTGACATTAGGCGTTGAAGACAAAGTCTCCGATTTCGATAGACCCGTACATTGGTACAGCAATAAAGGCCAAAGCTAACTATGACAACCCAATCAGAAAAACTTTTCGCACGAGCTCAAATTACGATTCCCGGCGGCGTGAATTCACCTGTTCGCGCATTTAAAGCAGTAGGCGGGACTCCTCGATTTATTAATAAGGCCGATGGACCATACATGTGGGATGTAGATGGCAATCGCTACATTGACTACATTAATTCTTGGGGTCCAATGGTATTAGGCCACAACAACGCCAAAGTCAGGCAGGCAGTTATTGATGCGTCTGAATTCGGATTGAGTTATGGCGCACCAACCGAAGCCGAAATTATTATGGCTGAATTGGTCAATAAGTTAGTGCCATCAATGGAAATGGTGCGCATGGTAAATTCAGGCACAGAAGCTACTATGAGTGCAATACGTCTTGCTCGCGGTTATACCTCCAGAGACAAAATATTGAAGTTTGAAGGGTGTTACCATGGCCATGCCGACTCTCTTTTAGTGAAAGCAGGATCTGGTGCACTTACCTTAGGTGTGCCAAGTTCACCCGGCGTACCCGACGATTTTGCAAAGCATACCTTAACAGTTGACTTTAATGACCTTGACTCTGTGCAAGGCGCATTTGAGCAACATGGCGGCGATATCTCCTGCATTATTGTAGAACCGGTCGCTGGCAACATGAACTGTATACCACCTGTTGAAGGATTCTTAGAAGGCTTGCGTAGCATTTGCGACCACTATGGCGCATTGCTTATTTTCGATGAAGTTATGACCGGATTTAGGGTCTCTTTAGGCGGTGCTCAAGAGCGTTACGGCGTAGAACCTGATCTTACTTGTCTTGGTAAAGTCATTGGTGGAGGTATGCCAGTCGGTGCTTTTGGCGGCAAAAAGAAAATACTGACGCACATAGCACCAACCGGCCCTATATACCAAGCAGGCACATTATCAGGTAACCCAATTGCAATGGCGGCGGGTCTTGCCGCGCTATCGCAATTAGCGGAGCCGGGGTTTTACGATAGTATTTTTGAAAATACTAGAATATTAGCTGAAGGTATAAGAGATACAGCGCATCGAAATAATATACCCATGAGCATAAATGTCGCTGGTAGTATGTTCGGGATATTTTTCACTGACGTTGAACATGTCACTAATTACAAACAAGCGACCAATTGTAATACTGCACAGTTTAACCAGTTCTACCATGCAATGTTGAACGAAGGTGTTTATTTTGCACCCGCATCTTACGAAGCAGGTTTTGTTTCGAAAATGCATACTATCGATGTTGTTGAAGCAACTATTGAAGCCGCAGACAGGGCATTCAAGCAAATTACTGCGAAGTAAGTAAAAGGAAGTTAAGTCCGTGCTCATTTGGGTTATTGGTTTATCAATTTATGCGGTTGTAAGCACTACGCTATGGTTAATTACCTTGCGTAGGGTTGAACGCATCAAAAATAAGCTTATCCAATATACCGATGCTGAGCAGCATTCTTATCAGCAAAAGGCTGACCAAGCGATGCACCTTAATCAAAATTTCCAAAAATTTGTTCCTCGCCAATTTGTAGAGCACATTTATAAACAAGGCCAATCACTCGAACTCGGTTATGCCGACGAAGACAATGTCGCCATTTTATTCTGTGATATTCGCGGCTTTACTGGTCTCTCTGAAAAAATGAGCCCTCAGGAATTAATGAATTTTCTAAATTCGTACTTCTTGCGAATGAATGCACCTATTCACGATAACAAAGGCTTTATCGATAAATTTATTGGTGACGCCATTATGGCATTGTTCGACAATCCTGAAGGGTCTGACTGTGACAAAGCACAAGATTCAATTCGAGCTGCGATTGGTCTTAGACGAGCATTACATTTATATAATGAGCACCGTGAAAAAAGTGGCTATGCTGCTGTCAATATTGGTATTGGCATCCACTTTGGACCCGTCATTATTGGCACCGTAGGCTCAGACGATAGGATGGATACAACCGTTATTGGTGATAGTGTCAATATTGCACAACGCCTTGAAACATTGGCGCCGGTTTACAACGTCGATATCATTGTGACAGACCAATTAGTGGCAACTGCACAATACGCATTTGCTTCTCGCACCATCGACTGGGTTAAGGTAAAAGGTCGAACCGAACCTTTAAAGTTGGTTGAAGTACTCTCACATTTGCCCGAACCGTTGCAAAAGAAACGATTAGGGATGGCTGACGCTATTCAACACGGATTGGATTTACGAATTGATGGTAACTTGCGCGAAGCGCTTGATGTATTCCGTGAGGCGAGAAAGCTGAGTCCACAAGATCCCATCATTAAGCATCATATTAAGTGGACCGAACAACTGATTTTACACGGCGTTCCTGAAAACTGGGATGGCGCACTGCAAATCGGGCACGATTAGACGTTATCGAATCTGTGCTTGGCTATCAATAGCAGACATGGCATACAAAAATGTTATATCATCCACGCAGTCCGTTCTATTTTTAAACAAACCAGAACCTTATTATCGATACTAACGAGAAGCAGTATGCCAAAAGCCAGTGAAATAAAGAAAAATGCCGCCATTGAACTTAATGGAAAAGTATATTTTGTGAAAGACATAGTAAAGCTTACGCCGAGCGGAAGAGCAGGTGCAAGTTTGTATAGAATGCGTTTATATGAAGTCGCTACTGGTGCTAAAGCAGATGAAAGTTTCAAAGCAGATGAAATGATACATACAGCTGAGTTTAGTAAGAAAAAGGTGATGTTTTCATATAATGATGGCGATGAATATGTCTTTATGGATAATGAAGATTACACCCCTTATTCGCTTGATAAAGCAACTATCAGCGATGAGCTTTTGTTTATTACCGAAGAAACAACTGGTTTACAGGTGTTAATTGTAGATGACAAACCAGTGGGTATTGAACTGCCGGCCTCAGTTGATTTAGTTATTACTGAAACCGACCCTTCAATCAAGGGCGCGTCGGCTAGTGCACGCACAAAACCAGCCATCTTATCTACCGGTTTGACGGTCCAAGTGCCTGAATATATTTCAACTGGCGAAAAAATAAAAGTAAATACGACTGATGTTAAGTTTACAAGCAGAGCATGACACTGCAGTTTATCAAATCGCAAACTGAATACATCAAGTCACCGAATCGCATTTGCGGACCACTATTTTAGAGTCCGCATCGTGTTGATGTATAAATATACAACAAACACGATTTGCTACCTCAAATGTGGATAAAACACTAAATTAACTCCGGCGGCACTGAATGCAATGTAAGGTTGCGCAGCCAGTGCTTTGTTTTCATCCGATAGACAAACAGAACCGACTTGACGATCTCTTCTGAGTAGGTAATCAGCACTACCCAATAGATCGGCAAAGCAAAATAAAAAGCAGCGGCAAAAGTCAACGGAATACCAATTACCCACATACCCGAGAAATCGATAAGCATACAATGCTTATTATCACCACCTGCGCGCAAAATTCCCATTGAAGCCGTCATGTTAAATACTTTTATACACGTGCCAAATGTAATCAGGAGAAATATGTCGTGAGCGACAGCTAGAGTACTCTGGTCTAAATTGGAGTAAGGCATGAACATTAATGATTCCAAACTTAGCATCAGCAACCCTAAGAAAAAGGTCACTATTGGTGCACTAATCGCAAAACCGCGCGCTAACGACCACGCAGAGCTAAATGCATCTCGCCCGAGTTGCTGGCCAACCATAATAGAGCATGCGGAAGCGAAGCCAAAAAAGAAGGCAACTAATAAGCCTTCCAGCGGAGCCATCAGGCTCATTACAGCTAGCTCTTGTGTACCAATACGACCATATATAAGCTGATAAACAAATGTGCCTAATGACCAGACACCGAAGCTCACCATCATCGGCCATACTAATTTAATTAGATGCCGCCACTGTTCTTTATCATAAAAGTCATTACCAGCAATACAGGTAGGGAAGACAATATGTTTGCTTTTCGCCAGACAAAATACAATCATTAGGGCGTGAATGGATCTGGCAATAAAAGTTGCCCAAGCCGCACCTAAAACGCCCAGAGCGTCAACTCCTAAGCCTCCGTTAATTAACCAGTAATTGAGAGCGATATTGATAGAAATTGCAATACTGCCAAGCGCCATAGAAAGTCTGACCTGACTAAAGCCACGCAGCGCATTCTCAAAAACCATCACCACTAATACGAAGGCCAAACTAGGCATAGTGACCCACAGATATTGTGTGCCAGCATCAATGATTGCAGGATCGGTCGTTGCTAAGCCAACGAGCCTATCGCCAAAAACAAAAGTCAGCAACACCACCGGTAATAACAGTGCAGCCCCAATAATCAATGTCTTTATAACAATAGGACTAATACGCGTATATTTGCCCGCGCCATAATATTGCGCAGACAACACACCCACACCAGCAGCCAAACCAGACAAAATGATCAGCACAACAAACTGAATGCGATTACCTAATCCAACAGAAGCAACCGCAGCATCGCCCAAATGACCGACCATCATAATGTCGCTCATACCCAGCATGGTTACAAGAATACTTTGCAACGAAATAGGCCAAGCAAGTTTCAGACTTTGTCTGAATGTAGAGGTGTTTTTATTGCGCACTTTGTATAATAAGGCCGTCAAAGAAAAATTAATGCTTATAGAGTCATATTTTATAAGGTTATGGGCAAATAGACACCATTTATTATTACTATCTTGGAGGTGAGCGCACGAATTAAATTTATAAACTTGTAAGAAAAGTTCATCTGAAGTAGAAATCAAATGCGCTGAATAGGCAAGCAAACAGCATCAACATATCAGGCGTTTTTATTGCCCCATAATAGCGGCGTAGCCACAATAAGATGCGATTTGCGCTCTAATATCTATAACTTAAGTGGATAAGCTAATCAGTCAGCATATCCCCAAGGTGCCTCTGGCGCTTCAATAGGTTTAGTTAAGTCAAAATCTACCCGAAACTCCCTTCCTTCTCGAACCATTCTATAAGTGAATTTTTCAGGATAAATAAACATTTGCCATGTGTTGCCATTCGACTGAGGATTACCGGCTTGGGCAAATAGTTCCTTTGAATACTGGTCTGCTGGAAACGACTGAGCCTGATCATAACCTGCATCAACCGTGTGCCCACCATACATGGTTGACGCATCATCGCTGCCATCTTCATTTCTATGATCATGCTTTAAATTCAAACCGCTCCCCGTTTTGGTAATAATCCACGTCCGCGAAGCATCACTGCCAAGATGAAATGGAACTTGTAACTGCGTACCTGAGCACCTTCTAACATGCATCACTAGTTTGCGCTCAAATGCTGGGCTTGGATCATTGTCAAACACAACTTTACCCTCAAATGCTTTGCCGCATAGAGCTGCAATGCTGTTGAAAAAGTTATCATGGGTTGGAATCGAAACTAAAGGTGCGGGCTTGACAACTGTCGCAGCTAATAAAGGGAAGCTAAGTAAAAAGCTAAAAAAAACGGCTATTATTGTGGCTGACTTCATAAAAATTGGTACCTACTCGTTGATGGTAGAGCTTAGGTTATTTCATCTTCGATGAAAAGCCCAGTAATGCTTTACTTGAGAGATCAGAGCGCCGAAAATTACTCGCCATAGTCAACCATTTGAATTGCATAAAATGCTTATGTTAGCCTTCTGTCCTTTAATACTTCCCGCATTCGTTCTTGTACAACTTCGACTAACAAATCGGGCTGGAATTTAGAAATAAATCTATTACAACCGACTTTCTGGACCATTGCTTCATTAAAACTGCCGCTTAACGACGTGTTTAAAGCAATAAATAAAGTAGACATTCTTTCATCTTTGCGCACTTCAGCAGTCAGTCGGTAACCATCCATTTGTGGCATTTCTGCATCAGTAAACATCATTAGAATTTCATCCGTGATTGTTTTGCCTTCGTCGGCCCAACGTTTTAAAAGATTAAGTGCTCTGAGCCCATCCTTTTCTTCAATAATTTCAATGCCTAATTGTGTAAGTGTTTCACGAATTTGCCATAGAGCAGTTGCTGAGTCGTCAACTACAAGTACTGTCTGACCTATTAAACTTTCTTTTACATCAGAATCTAAGAGACCTTCTGAAATTGAGGTATCGTAATGAATGATTTCTGAAAGTACTTTTTCAACATCAATGATTTCGACAAGTTCCAGTTCGCCATCGTTCTCCACTTTTGTGAAAGCAGTTAAATAGTTATTCTTACCAGCGGAGGTTGGCGGTGGCTGAATATCACTCCATGAGGTATTCACAATATTCATTATTTGTCCGATTAGGAACCCTTGTACGCTTCTATTGTATTCGGTAATAATGACGTTCTGAGGCTCATAATCAGCGTTATTGTTGCCCAAATGAATAGCCGTCCTTAAATCGATAACCGGTATCGACCCGCCCCTGTAATTTGTGACACCCTTGATATGATGATGAGAGCCCGGCATTTGATTCAAAGAGGGAACGGTAATCACTTCTCTTACTTTGAATACATTGAGCGCGAACGTGTGTCGCGAACCCAATTTGAATAACAGCAATTCTAGGCGGTTTTCGCCCACTAACTGCGTGCGCTGATCAACTGATGACATTAGGTTAGACATAACACTCTCTAGCATACGAAAAAGGTACTGAAGACTAAACGTCTTATTACTATTAAAGATTATCGCCCGATAACGCACATTTATTAGCTAATTTTAAGAATAGTCGAGCGCCAAGCTCATTCCTTTTATTTACACTAGGTTAGCGTGCGCGCATTTCGATAGGCGCCAATGCTAGGAATTAACGCGATCAGGAATGTCGCGACTAGCACAGCAACTAAAACCCACAGGGTGTGTATCGAAAGAATGTTTGGACTTAACGATAAACCATATTCCGCCAACAACCAGTCATTACTCACAAAAATCAGGCCCATAACTGATAACACCGCAGTGATACAGGCTCCTGATGCGATGCTGAGTGCCTCTAACTGTAGTAACCAGAATACAAAGCTAGGCTTAGCACCCATTATCCTCAACACGTTAATTTCAGCGTTACGCTCCCTCAAAGAGGCTAGTAACATAGTACTCAAACCTAACAGACTGGCAATCAGTACTGCCGCTGAAATAATACGCAATACATTTTCAATCGCACCAACTAAACGCCAAAGTTCGCCTAAGGCAACACCTGGGATAATTGCCGAGAGCGGTTCGAGTTTATCTTGATTTATTTGTCGTTGGACTTGCAGCACAGCGATACGTGACTTTAGACCGAGCATAAAAGCCGACACTTGAGTAGGTTGCATGATCTCGCGCTCATGCAAATCGAGGCTGACTTGACTCGATAGAGTCGCTAACGCAGATTGCATATCTGAATCAGCAATATGGTTATATTCTTGTTCTTTCTCATGCTCATGCTCATGCTCATGCTCATCGTGATTATTTTCAGCCTGTTTAGACTTTTTCAGACTATTTTGAGAAAGCGTTTTTTTAGATAAGTTTCTTTTAGGCTGGACATGAATAGACTCTATCGCGTTCAAACCGACATGTACGCCTTGATCGACTGGTGTTCCCGTAAGCTGCAAAATACCAACAACGGTGAATGGATGATCGCCATGATGACTAAAGCTAACTTTACCAACACCATGAGAAATGATGATTTGATCACCCACTTTATAATTCAATTGCTTGGCTACGTCCGCGCCTAAAACAACATCGAAGTGATTCATTACCGACGCCGTTTTTTCATTATTATTCACGCCTTTATTTACCATAGCATTGGTAAAGCGTTCTCCAACTTCAAACCTTAATTGGCGTTTTTCGCCATAGCGATAGTGCTCAAAATACGCGTTTGTCGTTCCAATGACGGCGAATCCTTTATGCGAATCACCGAGTGAAAGCGGGACCGCCCACTCAACCTGTGGATTCGAAACAATACGCTGATAGCTTTCCCAACTAACCGAATTCGCATTGGCACCCACTCTGAAGACAGAACTGAGCAGCAAATTGATTTGTCCTGTTCGAGCTCCAACAATCAAGTCAACACTGGAAACTGTGCGATAAAAGCTATTTTTCGCTTCTTTGCGAGTATGCTCGATAGAAACTAGTAAAGAAACGCTGACTAACAAGGCTAAAAACGTCAAAAATACTGACACTTTCCTATGCAATAAACTCTGCTTGGCAACGCTGAAAATCATCCTTTGCTATCCAATTGACTTACAATAGGGCTACCGTTTATATCAGTTAATGATTCAACTCGCTCAAAATGATTAGCTAATGACTGGTCATGACTAACAAATATGAGTGCAGCGTTTGTACTCGTTGTGGTTTCAATGAGCACCTTCATAAAGGCGTCTTTAGCTGATGCATCGAGGGCCGATGTCGGTTCATCAACAATCAGTACATCCGGCTTATTAATTAGTGCTCGAGCTATGGCTACTCGTTGTTGCTGTCCAACGCTCAATTTACTGGCTTTTTGCTGTATGCAATCTGCGGGTAATTGTAACGCTTGCAACATGGAGATTATACGTTCTTGCATGCTAACATTCTTTTTATAAGAGCTGTCTTTGTCAGCATTATCATTGGCAAAATGCATTGCTAGGCGAATATTATCGAGCACACTCAAATAAGGAATCAAATTAAACTGCTGAAAAACGACACCAATATGTTGAGCTCTGAAGCGATCTCTTTTGCTCGGTTTTAAGGCTGTAATATCTGTATTTAATATATTAACCTTACCGTGCTGCGGCGCTAAAATACCTGAAAGCAAATTTAACAGCGTACTTTTACCACACCCCGATGGGCCATATAAGAATACGTGTTCTGATTTATACAAATGCCATTTCTTGATGTCAATAACGGGCTTGCCGCAAACGTAAGAGAACGCAAGGGATTCGACAAGTATAGCGGGCGCAAATGCAGTAGAGGAGTCCTGTTCAGCTTCACCTAATAAATCGCTCAAAAAGGAACTTTCCCATCGTCATATTCTTTTGCATGACGCTTAATGAATTGGATTGAAGGTGCAAAGAAAGCAGCTCCGGTTTCAGCGTTTGAATAATCGAGAAGGCGATCATAATGGCCCATTTCATCGCCAAAAATACGGCTATGCAGCATGTCACTAAATGACTTACTGCTATTTGCACAGCTGATAAAGAATAGGCCCTGCATTAGCATGTCGCCATACGGCATGCTTTGCTTTAATAAACTAGGATACTCCCCATTAGGGCCGGTTAATTTAGTACGAAAACTATGCGATGAGCGTCCGCTGTCCACTAAAGGCAAATTATGCTCTTTTGTTTTACCCATTACGCCTTCTTGCCTGCGCAACGAAAGTGAATTCCATCGATTCATATCATGGCGATAACGCTGAATATGCACGTAGCTGCCGCCCTTATATTCCGGATCCAGATCACCAACCACCGCAATATCGAATTTTTTCATACCTCTTGGATTGTCTTCACCGTCCAAAAAGCCCGTTAAATCTCTACCATCAAGATAGCGAAAAGCACTAACCTGTTCCACAAGTTCAACGTGCACGCGAAGTAAATCGAGGACTTCAATACCCACAGCGTGACAGATATCCAGACGGTCGGCTCTAATTTGAATAAATAGATCACAAGGAAGTACTGGAGCACAACGGTCGTCACTTTGCATATCCGGGAATCTAGAGAGTTCTTGAGGTGAACTGTGAGGATATATTTCAGACCAAAAACTTGAGCCTATGGCAATGACACCAGACACCATTGCCTCATAATGTTCATCATCAAAATGCTCAAATAAATCAAGCAGGCGAGACAGTTTCTCACGCATTGCTGGAAAGTCGTCATCGACAACGTTAAACAGCAAATATTGAGCATGCAAATTTGGCTCTGCGCAAATACCCTTTTGCGGTTGACTCATTAATTAGTATCCTGCGGCTTGACCGTCTTTTCTAGTTTCAGAAGCACCATAATACACTTTGTTTTTATCGTCTAGCATGATCGCTTGATAACCGCCGAAAGCGCCCGACACGTCTTTTATCGTATGCCCTTTTTCAAGTAAATCGCGACGTGTTTTTGCCGAAAATCCAGATTCTAAGCTAATATACCCGCCCTCGGTCATAATATCTCCCTCGGGTGAGCTAGAGCCAGTATGCAGTATTCGCGGTGCGTCACCAGCCTCTTGTAAATTCATACCGAAATCAATCATATTAATAATAATTTGAGCATGCATTTGTGGTTGCGTTCCACCACCCATAACACCAAAGCTCATCAGTGGTTTGTTATTACGAGTTACAAAAGCAGGGATAATTGTATGAAACGGACGCTTACCAGGTTCTAAAGAATTAAAATGATCTTTATCAAGCGAGAACATTTCACCGCGGTTCTGCAAAACAAAACCTAAATCGGTTGGGATCATGCCTGACCCCATGCCTCGATAGTTACTTTGAATTAGTGACACCATATTTCCTTGGCCGTCAGCAACGGTCAGATAAATGGTATCGCCGTCGTGTTTGCCGGCATCCACTCGCTTTGCGGATACATCAGGATTAATCAGCTTTTGGCGTTTCTCTGCATATTCCTTGGAAATCAACCAATTTACCGGAATTTGGTTAAAATCAGGGTCAGCATAAAACTTAGCCCTATCTTCAAATGCGAGCTTTTTAGCTTCAACAAAAGTATGCACAAACTCAGCACTATCTCGGCCCATGCTTTCGATGTCGTATAACTCCAATACATTGAGTATTTGCAAAGCTGCAATACCTTGACCATTGGGCGGTAATTCCCACACGTCATAACCACGGTAATTAGTCGATACAGGCTCAACCCAATCTGATGTATGTGACGCCATATCTTGATAACTAAGCAATCCATTTTGGCTTTGCATAAACCCGCTGATGGTGCGCGCGATATCGCCTTTGTAAAATGCATCGCGCCCGCCAGTTGCTAATTTTTCGTACGTAGCAGCAAGATTTGGATTCTTAAAAATTTGACCTTTCTTCGGCGTTTTTCCATTAATGGTAAAGGTCTCCTCGAAACCCGGATAATGCCCTATGCGTTTTTGATTCATTTCAAAATAATAAGCAATGACTTCTGATACCGGAAATCCGGCGCGCGCATATCGAATTGAAGGAGCAAGTAGTTCTTGCATCGACTTTGAGCCAAATCGTTCACTTAGCATGAACCAACCATCGACTGCCCCGGGCACAGAAACTGGTAATGGTCCAAAAGCTGGAATTTTATCTAAGCCCTGCTGAGAAAAATAGTCACGAGTAAGCCCTTTTGGTGATCGTCCTGATGCGTTTAACCCATACAACTTTTGCGATTTGGCTTCCCAAACAATAGCAAATAAGTCGCCGCCTATGCCGCTACCGGTGGGTTCAACTAAACCTAACATCGCATTTGCCGCTATGGCCGCATCAATAGCATTGCCACCACTTTTTAGTATATCCAAGGCGACTTGAGTAGCCAGTGGTTGACTGGTTGCAGCCATACCATTTTGCGCAATCACTTCAGAACGACTAGCAAACGTTTCGCCTGTTATGCGGTCGTATGCGCTAGCATGGCCGGCAAGCAACGTTATTGAAATACTAAAAAACAGAACTAGGGTAGATTTGATCGACTTCAGCATACTGCACTCTTTATGTTTAATTTATGATTAATTTATGTTTAATTTATGATTAATTTTAATTATATCAACACATCTTATGCCGATAGTGTAACGCTGAATTGCGTTGAGTGCGAAAAGGAATTTATGGCTATTTGCAACAAATCCTATAAAAATTGGTCTATTATGTTGTCTTCGTTAATTGAGTTGTCATTTTGCTTTCACAAGTCAGTATTTTAATTATATTTATTTCATTATTTTTTCTATCTGCATGCTCAAGTATGCCTAGCAGAGAGATGCGTGAAAACGCCCAATTTACCACCGAAATCCAGAGCGATGGTTCCAAACAATTTTTGCTTTCAGTATCCCATCGACAGGAATATAAAGGCAGACTAAATAGTCAAGCTGATCGCGAGAACAGAGAAGTCCCCATAGATCGCGAGAGAGGCAGAGACCGACAAGGTGGTGGTGACCGAAGTGGCAAAGCTGAATCCTATAAAACAGATTCTTATTCTGTATCAGGGCTCAATAGCAACAAACGGAAGATGATGATGCATTTGGTAGAGAGTAAACTTGCAGAATCGGGCTATTGTAGAAAAGGTTACTTTGAATTGGGATACTCGCAACTATTGCAAGAAACCGAGTTCAAAGGAGAGTGTAAAGAAAGTGCATCAACTGAAGATACCAAGCGCTGGGACTAATATTATTTATAGTGTTAGGTAAAGTGCACTGCGACTCCCCAGTTTACAAGCCCGCAACGAACTCTAGTAGCTTACACAAAAAACGCCTCAACATCACTTGGCATTAACTTGTTAACCTATACAATACCCATCCAACAAAAATGAAGTAACAGTTTTGGAGAACTCGATGAAATTAGTATCTTGGAACGTTAATGGTGTTCGAGCAGCAATAAAAAAAGACTTTTTTGAGTCTTTAGCTTCGCTAGATTGTGACGTTCTGTGTTTACAGGAGACTAAAGCACAAGACGAGCAAGTGATTGAGGCCTTGAGCGATTTGCAGGGTTATCATGTATTCACTAACTCAGCAGTAAAAAAAGGGTATTCTGGGACCAGTATCATAACGCGAATCAAACCCATTGATGTAACGAGTGACATCGGTATCGGCGAACATGATCAAGAAGGCCGAGTTTTGTGTGCAGAATTTGCCGAATTTTACTTAGTGACTGTATACACACCTAATTCAGGTAACGAATTAAAACGTTTGCCCTACAGAACACAATGGGATGCTGATTTTCTAAGTTATATAAAACAACTCGAGGCTTTGAAGCCGATAGTCATTTGTGGGGACTTAAATGTGGCCCATCATGATATTGACATAGCTCGACCAAAACCTAATTACAATAAAAGCGCTGGATATACACAAAAAGAAATAGACGGCATAGACAATCTCGTTGCGGCTGGCTATGTAGACACTTTTCGACACTTAAACCCTGAAACAGTAAAGTACAGTTGGTGGAGTTATAGAGCGGGTGCTAGGGAGCGCAATGTAGGTTGGAGACTTGATTACTTTTTCGTATCCCAGAAACTAAAAGAGCAGATTAGCAATGCTGAAATTCATAACGATATTCATGGTTCAGATCACTGCCCCGTTAGTCTTAAGTTGTCGACTACTTAAGCAATACAAGGTTGAGCTTAATGCATAAATAACAAACTAATGGATTGTAACCACGCTGCGTTTTAGTCCAACGTTTTAAAAAAATTATCTATATCCTCGGTTACATTTACTTTGCCTGCAAACCAAGGATGTAGCTTGAGTAGTATTTTGGTATGCGTAATATCATCATCATATAACACAGATTTATGCTTAACATTTCCTTGGGCTAAGGCTGTAGCCATGGTCTCTTGATTAAACCTACCTACCGTTGTATCTCCGTTTCCATGCAGCAATATCATTGGTGGCTCACTTCCTGTCATATGATTAGCGACTTTCATCAGCTCAAAGTTCTCTCTTCCAAAAATAGCCACATACTCCTGCGCCTTTGGCGTAAAGTTGTATGGTCCAGCAATACCAGCAACTCCTTTAATAAATAACATATCTTCGCCTGCCTGTTGCAAATAGCGTTCATCGGTCGCTGCCATTGCTGCAATGTAGGCACCTGCAGAGTGGCCTACTAAAAAGATATTATCAGCACTCCCTTGATACTTATCTATGTTATTTTTTACCCAGACTATCGCCTTTGCGCCATCTTGAACGAACTGCGGAAACTTTCCTTTTGGATAAAGTACGTAATTTGGTATAGCAACCGTATAGCCTTTCCTGACGAAACTGTCCGCGACAAATTCAAAATATGCTTTATCGCCCCAAGACCAACCTCCTCCAAAAAAGAATACGATGACTGGGGTATTTTCGTCTGCATCTTGGGCTCGATAAATATCTAGTTTTTGCCAAGGCTCAGTGCCGTAGGAAGTATCACGTGTAATTTTATACGAGTTAGTTAATGAAACGCCTGTATTTAACACGCGTAATGCAGTTGCTGCAGTATCAGTAAGTAAAGCAATAAACACTATAATTGAAACGGGTATAATAATGAAGAGCATTAATTTTTTCAAATTTAATATAAGCTAAAGTTATGTTGTAGCGTGTGTATATATCTTATGGCGTTAAATATCAAATTAACCTGAAATATTAAAGGTTCTGACCAATAGGCATAAAAAAGCCCCGATAAATCGAGGCTAGGTGTCAATCCTGACATTAATAGATGACGTGTAGTTATAGTTATTTTTACGCCAACTTTTGTTTCCCTACATCTTCCTTGAGTTTCCTTGATTGAGCCAGCGGTCCCTTGCTAACTCTTTGCGCTCTATCGAATCGACTTATTGACGGCTTGTTGTAAAGTCTGGGTAAGCTTCTAATCCACACTCACTCATATCTACGCCTTCAAACTCTTCCTCTTCTGTAACCCTGACACCCATAACCGCTTTTATTGCCAGCCAAACGATGAGACTTGTGCCGAATACCCAAATAAAGATAGTCGCGGCTCCTAAAATTTGGCCACCGAACTTAGCTGCAGGATTAGTTAACGGAACTACTAGTAAACCGAATAGACCAACAACACCGTGAACTGAAATAGCGCCTACAGGATCATCGATTTTGAGCTTGTCTAGTGCAAGGATACTGGCGACCACAATCAAACCACCACAAGCGCCAATAACTGTTGCTATCAGTGGTGTTGGTGTTGAAGGCTCAGCAGTAATTGCGACTAGACCAGCCAGTGCGCCATTTAATGCCATCGTTAGGTCAGCTTTGCCGAATAATATTCTTGCAAGTAACAATGCAGCGACTAAACCACCAGCAGCAGCCATATTGGTATTCATGAATACAACAGCAACACTGTTGGCACTTTCAACGCTTGCGGTAGCTAATACTGAACCACCGTTAAATCCAAACCATCCCATCCATAAAATGAATGTACCTAGTGCTGCCATTGGTAAGTTAGCTCCCGGAATAGCATTCACTTTGCCGTCTGGACCGTATTTACCTTTACGAGCGCCAAGTACTAAAACACCAGCTAATGCAGCCGCAGCACCTGCCATATGGACAATTCCTGAACCTGCGAAGTCTGAGAAACCGTAATCAGCTAACGTATACAAACCAAATACTGCTTCACCACCCCAAGTCCAACTACCTTCCATCGGATATATAAACGCGGTAAGAAAAACGGCAAAGATTAAAAATGACCACAACTTCATGCGCTCAGCAACTGCGCCAGATACAATGGACATTGCCGTTGCGACAAATACGACTTGGAAGAAGAAGTCAGCTGCAGGTGCGTATGTTGCTGCATCCTCCGCTACTCCGGTTGCACCATCAGCAGTAATTCCGTCTAAGAAAAGTACGAAGTCGCCACCACCATACATAATGCTATAACCACAAACCATGTACATAATACAAGCAATTGAATATAACGCGACGTTCTTGGTTAAAATTTCAGTTGTATTTTTAGCGCGTACAAGACCCGCTTCTAACATTGTAAAACCCGCCGCCATCCACATTACTAATGCGCCACAGATTAAAAAGTAAAAGGTATCTAGTGCATACCCAAGTTCGAATGTGATTTCCATTTTTGTTCTCCGTTTATCTAACTGCGCGACTTAAAGAGCGTCAGCGTCTGCTTCGCCGGTACGAATACGCACAGCTTGTTCTAAGTCATAGACGAATACTTTTCCGTCACCAATTTTGCCTGTTTTAGCTGCTCCAACAATGGCTTCAACCAAACGTTCAACTTGATCATCGTTTATGGCGATTTCTAGTTTAACTTTAGGTAAAAAATCAACTTGGTATTCAGCGCCACGGTATAACTCAGTGTGACCTTTTTGACGACCAAATCCCTTTACTTCGGTAACGGTTAAACCGTCGATTCCGATTTCAGAGATGGCTTCACGAACATCATCGAGCTTGAAAGGCTTAATGATTGCGGTGACTAATTTCATAATGTGCTCCTGCGTTATTCAATAAGTAGTGGTAAAGTTATGTTGTCTTATTCAAGACCAATGCCAATAGTTAATTACCATTAAAATCAGATAGATAGCGATTATTGAAGTAGATGCGACAGAATATAAAGCACCACAATGGTGCATATAAAGATATTCGCCCCATAAATACGCAGCCAACACAGAAAGCAGGTTATGTGAATAATGAATTATTTTAAAGCCTCTGATGACGAAGAATATATTGTGGATTCTTGCTAATTTTATGATGTGAAATATATTATTTCACATCATAAAATTGGGGATTAAATTGGTAATGTTGATGTAAATTCATAATAGTAGACCGCCTGAGGATTACTGTCCGCCACTATAAAAACAGAGTAAACGGGAAGTTCTTTATCAGGTTGTATACTTAGTTTCCAAACAATTTTTCCCAAAGTGTTTTTGGCTTCTTTTTGGCTTGTGTTTTAATTATAGCTTGCCCATTGCAGGCTTTAGCTCTTGAAGGTAAAACACTAAGAATTGCTGGCACACTTAAAATATCTCCGCAACCTGGAGCTGAGAGTTCACCGGTATGTGCATTGAAGTGCGCTATACCCAAACCTTCAGGGAAACGTCGAGATAAATTTTTAGGTGATTGTCTTTTCTGAAAGGAAATAAATACCTGCATTGCGCCGCTTGCGCCCGACAAATTAATCGGCGAATTATCGTCCGAGCCCATCCATACAGATGTAACCAAGTTTCTGTCAAAACCCGCAAACCAACTATCTCTATAATCATTGGTTGTGCCAGTTTTACCTGCCATATTGATATTTGGGAAGGCTTTTCTTACAGCACTAGCAGTGCCCTCAAGCGTGACTTTGTGCAACGCATAATTAATTAGATAGGTTGCTGATTCATCTGCCCTAATTTCACTTGCCACGTCGCGTAAATAGAGCACTTGATTTTCATTTGATGTTACGGCGGTCAAGCTGTGCAGTTCATTCAATACACCATTATTAGCGATGGTTTGATACATTTGATTTACCTGCAGTACGGACAAATCGATGGCCCCTAAGGTGAGCGCAGGTACTTGTGTTATGTCTTTATTAACGCCGAGTCGGTTTATAGTATAAGCCACTTCATCTAAACCGACCGCCATGCCCAACTTAACGCTTGGCACATTATAAGAGTTAATCAAGGCTTCGATTAATGCTACTTTGCCACGAAATTCTTTATCCGCATTTAATGGCTCCCAATACTTACCGCCAGTGCTTCGCATTTTTACTGGCGTGTCTTCGAGCATTGTGGCCAAGTTGTAATGTTCTGGGTCCTCCAGGGCTGATAAATAAACAGCGGGCTTTACCAATGAGCCAATCGGCCGGTAAGCATTTAACGCACGATTAAATCCACTGAATGCCGTTTCTCTACCACCCACTATTGCTCTAATCTCACCGCTTTTGACATCAGAGACAACCATTGCGGCTTCTAACGTCGGTTGATTACGCTTTTGAGAGATATTGTCTACTTGCTCTTTCAGCGCTGCTTCTGCACGGCGCTGTGCGTTTATATCAAGAGTTGTGTAAACTTTAACACCAGATAATTGATCTGAACGACGACTAATTACATTGTTGAGCTCATCACGTACTTTGTCCATAAATGCTGGATGCTGACCGCTCGCCAAACTTTTACTATTGGCAGTATTCAAAGGCATTTTAACAAAGGTGGTGTAATCACTAGTATCGATTTCATTGGCTTCAAACAATAAACGCAGCACAACATTACGACGTTCCAACGCACGCTCTGGATATTTACTGGGTGAATAATATGACGGACCTTTGACCAACCCAATTAGCGTAGCTATTTCAGGAATATTGAGTTCAGCCAATGGCTTGTCAAAGTAAAAGTGACTGGCTAAACCAAAACCATGTACGGCAACAGCGCCATTTTGACCGAGAAAAACCTCATTTATATACGCATTAATGATTTCATCTTTGTGATATCTGGCATCAATAACCACAGCCATAACGGCTTCTTTGGCTTTTCGGGTGTATGAACGTTCACGCGTGAGAAAAAAGTTTTTAGCTAATTGTTGCGTTAATGTGCTGCCGCCTTGTACGGTTCTGCCCGCGATAATATTTGCTAACAAAGCGCGAACAATAGATGTTGGTGCAATACCGTGATGCTGGTAAAAGTCCCTATCTTCGACAATCACCAATGCTTTTTGTAATAGCTTGGGAATATCATCGCTGCCAACTAGCATACGATCTTCTTCAAGCCCATTCACTAAACGAGACACTAACCAGGGTTCTAGCCGTGTTAATGCAACCGATTTTGACGTCGGATTAGCCCCTCTACCTATCAGGTATTCAATTTTGGTAATACGAGCCCCCTGCCACGTGATACGTATATCTCGTTCCGGTTCAAAGCCATTGGGAAAATGAAAAGCGCGACGTTGAATACGTAACTGATTTGAGTAAATCTGATATTCGCCCACAGATTGAGCTGCTGGCACTTTGCGGTAACCCAACAAGCTTAATTCATCTTTAACCTCATCGATGGTAATTTCTTGTTTCACCTGCAACGTCAGCGGCCGCGCAAATATTTGCGCTGGTACTTGCCACTTATTACCTTCAAATCTTTGTTTTACCTGCGCATCTACATAGATAACATAGGATACCGAAGCTGCCAGCGCGACAATGAAAAGCTTCCAAAAATGACGTTTAAACCATCGAAATGGTGCTAGAGGTATTTCTTTTATCTTCAAAGCGTTGTTGTTCTCTTGATGTTATTACTCTATTTATACAGCACTGCACTCTTCATAACCGACTTAATTTGAGGTCGTCTGGGTATAAAAATGTGATGCTACACAAACAAATAATTAAATAATACCTACTACAATTGTCGAAAAGTATAGACATTGTTTCGGCCGCGTCATAGCCTAAAAATTCACCAGTAACAGAATACTAAATATCCATTGGTATTTGAGCAATCTATTTTTTGTATAACGGTATATTGGAGGAAACGTTATGAAAGTCAAAATTGAATTAGAATTAAGCCCATCCGAGGCTCGCAAAATGCTCGATTTACCTGATTTTAGTCAGTTGCATTCGATTATAACAAAGGATCTCGCAGAGCATGTGCGCAAGATCCACAAAAAGCTTTTGAAACATTTATCAAACCTTCATTATAAAACGGATTTACAGAATTTTCAGCCTATCAAAAAATGATGGATGCCTTTATGAAAGGTGAGAGTAAACCTTAGTAGTCAGAGTATTGTTATTTATAACGACGAATAACCTTAGTTAACGCGTCACAATGGAGAATCAAATGGGTACGGATGAAAATGAAGTTTTAGCATACATTGAAAAATATTCGATCGTTTTCAATGCCTTGGCTCAAGAGGTGTTAACGAGAACAAACAAGACAGCAGAGGGTGCAAGTGCGTCAGCACCCGGCATGTTTGACCCGCAAAAATTAGCGTCTCTGTTAAACGGTGACATTAAAGTTGATTCGAATAAACTCATTCAACAGCAAATGCAATATATGCAAAAACAAGCAGTTTTATGGCAACAAGCCTCTAAAGCAATGTTGAGCCAAAATCTGGCTGCAAATGCTGAAAAATCTGATTCTGCGGCTAAAGAACCGAAAGCCAAAACCGACGATCGCCGATTTTCACACAGTGATTGGGAGCAAAATCCGGTATTCCACTACATAAAAGAATCTTATTTAGTGAATTCTGACATGCTAAGTAATATGATTGATGCGATTGAATTCAGTGATGAAAGAGCAGCAAAACAAGCTAAGTTTTTTACTCGCCAATATGTCAACTCGCTTGCACCTACTAACTTTATTTTAACCAATCCAGAGGTTTGCGAAGAAGTTCTTAAAACCAAAGGTGAAAACCTAGTAAAGGGTATGCAAAATTTTCTCGAGGACCTTGAAAGAAGTCCTTTAGAAGCTTTTAAAATGCGCCAAAGTGACAGCAGTGCTTTTACAATTGGTGAAAATTTGGCAACTACACCCGGAAAGGTCATCTTTCAAAATGAGCTCATCCAGCTTATTCATTACACCCCGACTCAAGAAAAACACTATCAAATACCTGTATTAATAACACCACCTTTTATCAATAAATACTATGTTCTTGATTTAGATGAGAAGAAGTCGATGGTCAGGGGTTTGCTAAAATCGGGCTATGCTGTGTTTATGATTTCTTGGGTTAATCCAACGTCTGAATTAGCCGATTATGATTTCACCGATTACATGCATAGCGGCCCTTTAGCGGCTATTGAGCAAATAAAAGCAATAACAAAACAAGAGAAAGTTAATCTAACCGGCTTTTGTGTGGGTGGTACCTTATTGTCTATGACAGCAGCGTATTTAAGAGCGACGGGCGATGAGTCGGTTGCTTCGCTTACTTTCTTAACCACATTATTAGACTTTAGTGAACCGGGCGAAGTTGCCAATTATTTATCAGAAGACATGCTGCCGATGATTGAGAACAGCGCTGAAAGTAACGGCGTTCTCGATGGCCGGATTATCGGTATGAGCTTTAGTTTACTGCGGGAAAACAGCTTGTTTTGGTCGTTTTTTATCGAAAATTACCTCAAAGGTAAAGACCCTGCGCCATTTGATATCCTGCATTGGAATAGTGACGCAACGAATATTCCAGCGGCTTGTTTCAAGCAGTATTTGCGCACTACATACTGGGAAAACAAATTAAAAGATCCAGGTGCAGTGGTTATTGATGGCGTGCCTATTGATTTAGGTACTATCGATATGCCGACCTACTTTTTATGTACCATCGCTGACCACATCGTACTATGGCAAGGCGCGTATGCAGGAACCAAACTTGTTTCCGGCGATTGCCGTTTTGTATTAGCTGGCTCAGGACACCTTGCAGGGGTTATTAATCCTGTGGAAGGCGGCAAATATCCACATTGGATAAATGCGGAGCTGCCTGATTCAGCTCAGGACTGGTTGGATGGTGCAAAAGAACACAAGGGTTCTTGGTGGCCAGATTGGCATCAGTGGATGCAGTCAACGTCAGGTAATAAAGTTACGGCATTACAACCAGGCAAAAGTAAACAACATCCGGTTATTATGGACGCTCCAGGGGACTATGTACTCAAACGCTTGGATGAGTAAGCGAACAACATTGCGTCAAAACCATGCAATTTTGGATAAACTAAGCTAACCTAATAAGGCTATTAAATGAGCCTTTTTTATTTTGCAGCATAATTTACCGTTTACTACTTTTTAGAGGTTACCTTGGTCGTCATCAAAAAATATCCGAATCGGCGTTTGTACGATAGTTCACAAAGTAAATACATCAATTTAGATTATATTAAAATACTGATAAATGATCGCACTGACTTCAAAATAGTGGATTCAAAAACAGAAGCGGATATTACTAAAGCCGTACTTTTACAAATTATTAGTGAGTCGGAAGCAAACGAACAACAGTCGCTTTTAACCGATGTTCTGCTGAAACAGCTTATTCGGTTTTATGATAGTGATATGGAAGTGTTCGTTAGACAGTATCTTGAGCAAAGCATTGTGCAATTCATAGCACAGCAAGATAAAGTGCAGGGATTAATGAAAAATATGGTCGACAACAGTCCAATTGGTATGTTTTCAAAAATTATGGAACAAAACATGTCAGCTTGGAACATAAATCCCCAAAACAAAAAAGACAATGAAAACAAATAATTAAACTTCCTCCTACGTAAATACGTTAATCCACATCAAATAAATGTTGCAGCGCAGCAAAATAACACTTGATCTTCTCTGAAGTTTGATTATTATTTGATTATATGAAATGTTGCAGCGCAGCAAAATTTAATTGGATAGAAGGAGAAACGAGTATGTTTGGTCAATTTTCAGAACAATTGAAAAATTCAACACAGCCAGCTAGTGAGTTACTTGCTACTAATATTAAAGCAATGGAGACTGTAACAAAACAACAAACCCAATTTTTCTCTGGATTGGTTGATGATAGCGTTAAGTTAATGCAGAGCATTGCTAAACAAACGGAAATAAACGACGTATTGGCGGCTCAAGCTGTTTATGCGGAATCAATAAGAGAGCGGTTAACTAGCACAATAAGCTCCGTTTCGCAGCAATATACTGACGCTGTAAAGTCAGGCTATGAAGCAATGAGTAAAACAACACAAGAAACGGTTAAACCCGCAACTACAAAAAAAGTTCCTGCGAAGGTAGGACCTGTTGTCAAAGTTGAGTCCGTTGTTAAAGACACTGCAGTTACAAAAGTATTGCCAACAAACAGCATGAAGGCTGCGTCGGTTTTAACCGAAACACCAACGACAGCAGAAAACCCAATTAACGTAACAGCTAAAACAGCGACTAAAACGAAGAAAGTCGTAGTGAAAAAACCAGTTGGAAAAACGTTAATTAAAGAACAACCAGCATCTAAAACGGCGGCAAAGCCGATTGCAATGTTGAGTGCTGAAGAAGTAAAAGCACCGGCAAAAACAATAACGACTGACGTTACAACGTTAACTGATAATAAATCAGCACCTGTGACGAAGGCATAATTAAATTTTTTTCTTAAATATTGGAGATACATCATGTTAGATCAAGTCAACGAACAACTTAAAGAGTCGATGAAGCCTGTTACTGAATTAGCGACATTAAATATGTCTATTCTTCAAGCACTTGCTGAAAAACAAAATGCACTTTTCTCAACACTTTTAAGCGGTGGAGTTTCGTTCGCTGAAACGGTAAGCCAGCAAAAAGACGTAACTAGCTTAGCTGAAGCGCAAAAGGCGTATTTGGAAGGCTTGCAGCAGACGGTAACTGAATCAGCAAAAGAAACATACACGTTAGTTTCTGGTGCTCAAGCCAAAGCTGGCGAAATGCTCAAAGGTTTAAGTGAAGATATGACGGCTAAAATGACTGCAGCTGCGAACGCAAAGTAATACGACACTATCTGTGCATACCGCTTCGGTTTGTATACAAAGATGAGGCAACTCCAATCACAAGGATCTCAGTGTCTCAGTGGTTGGAGTTTTTTTACCCAGCAAGAAATGTTGAAAAGCAATTTTCCAACATCTACCTTATTCTGTAGCTGGTCTCAGAGCATTAGGAGACGTGATGAAGTATCAAGCATACGATTATTTTGCAAAAAGCGGACAGTTGATTAGCGAAGGTTTTCGCTTCGTCAACGAGGTTATTTCACATCCCAGCAACCCATATTCATATACTTGGAGCGGACGTATAGCAAGCGCCACTCTTGAATCAGCTATGCGCGTCACACAGCGTTATGAGAAATTAGGCTTTCATATTACGACGGTTGATGTAAAAGGCGAAGCCATTGCTGTTCAGGAAGAAATTGTATTAGGGAAACCGTTTTGCAACCTAATTCATTTCAACAAAGCAGGTCAAACAGAAAAAGATAAAGTACTACTAGTCGCACCGCTATCTGGACATCATTCAACACTATTAAAAGGTACGGTTGAAGCTTTGCTACCGAACCACGAAGTATATATCACTGATTGGTTAGACGCGCGTGAAGTTCCCTTAGAAGAAGGTCCATTCTCGTTCGATTGTTATGTCAGCTATTTAATTGATTTTATGAACGAGCTAGGACCCGAGACACATTTGATTGCTATTTGCCAACCCACAGTTCAAGCATTAATTGCGACCGCGGTAATGGCACAAGAAAAGAATCCAAATATACCGAAATCATTGACTCTGATGGCAGGCCCGATAGATACCAGCAAAAATCCAACTCGCGTCAATGAGTTTTCTCAACAACGCCCGATGAGCTGGTTCGAAAATATTGCTATCCAGACGGTTCCGCAAGGATACCCAGGCGAAGGACGTAAGGTGTATCCGGGGTTTATGCAACTAGGCGGATTTATTTCAATGAACAAGGAAACTCATCTTAAGAAGCATCAAGAGTATTTCCAGAATTTATTGATGGGTGAGAAAGAGGACACAGAACGCTTCAGAGCCTTCTATGACGAATACATGTCAGTTTTAGATATGCCAGCTGAATTCTATTTAGAAACAATAGAGCGTGTATTTAAAAATAACGAGTTGGCCAATAGAACCATCACGTATGCTGGAAAGCCTGTCGATTTCAATGCTATTACGAATACTCCGCTACTTACAGTTGAAGGTGCTCAAGACGATATTTGCGGTATAGGCCAAACTGAAGCAGCACAAGATATTTGTCAAAATATACCAAAAAATATGCGTAAACATCATACTCAATCCGGTGCTGGTCACTATGGAATATTTAGTGGTTCAATGTATCGTAAGAACATTCGCCCATTAATGACTGAGTTTATCGATAAATACTCCTAAATTATTGCTAAATATCTAGTTCGTTAATGACGTTAACCGAAACCAAAAAAGTGCGAACTCTCGCACTTTTAGTGTATTTGATGGTCAGTATGAGTAATAATCCAAACACCTGCGTTTAACACTGGTTAGATGTGGACACAGCAAATCATATTTTTAGCATTAGGGAATAATCAATATTATGCTTCGACCGCTTTCTCAAATTAATAGGTCATCAAAGATGCGAACTTTTCGCCTCTTTACTCATTTATCTGCGCTTTCAATCGCAATTTCATTTCCATTTTCAACATTGTCGTATGCACAAACAATCATTGAACTATCCGCTGAAAAGCAGCCAAGTTTTGCTGAATGCAAAGTATCACTGGCAGAAATTGCAACGCAGCGAGGTGTTTCAAAAACACGTATAGAGTCCGAAATTCCAAATTTAATGCAAATTCCAAAGGTGTTGGAATATGATCGCAATCAACCTGAGTTTGTGCAAACATTTCCAAGTTATTATAGTGCTCGAGTCAATCAGTGGCGTATTGAAAAAGGCCGTGAAGCGTTAACTGCGAATAAAGAATTTTTAGCTGACTTAACTAAAAAATATGGCATCCCAGGCCACTACCTATTAGCATTTTGGGGACTTGAAACCAATTTTGGTAATTATAAAGGAAAAATGTCGACACTTGATTCACTTGCTACGTTGGCCTGTGACCCAAGGCGCAGCGAATATTTTACTGGCGAATTAATGCTAGCACTGAAACTGATGGATCGAGAGTCGCTTACCAAAGACCAAATGATTGGCTCATGGGCTGGTGCTATGGGACATACGCAGTTTATGCCTACCGCTTATACTCAGTACGCAATTGACGGCGACGGTGACGACAAAATTGATCTATGGAACAGCGAAAAAGATGCGCTGGCATCGGCGGCTAACTTTTTGAACAAACTTGGCTGGAAACCTGGCCTGAGATGGGGCCGTGAGGTGGCCCTTCCTGTTGGCTTTAACTATGCCAGTATTACCAATGAGAGAAAACCAATTAGCCATTGGGCTGATTTAAATATTACTAGAGCCAATGGTAAAACGGTGGGACAATCTGACATTCCATCGAAGCTAATTTTACCCGCTGGTCATGAAGGACCTGCATTTTTGGCCTATCACAACTTCAACGTCATTTTACGTTGGAATAACTCTGAGTTTTATGGCATTGCAGTGGGTCAACTCGCTAATCGTATTTTAGGTAATGATGAGTTGAGCAAACCCTTGCCTGACCTACCCAAGTACAGTATTAGCCAAATGGCTCAAATGCAACGCAAGTTAAATAGTATGAGTATCGATGTTGGTGGTGCAGACGGGATTATTGGGCCAGCAACTAGAGCCGGAATTCGTGAATTTCAAAGACGTAATGACATGATTGCCGATGGATTTCCATCAACAGCCACATTTACCGCGATACTCAATTTTTAGATTATGAGTAGTAAAAATCGCCACTGGAAACAAACAAGGAGGCCTCCAAACCTCCTTGTGATAGGCGTTTCATTAGCAATTAATCTATAATACTAAAAAGCGCCAAACCGTCTAATTATGTGGCTTAACTCATTAAACTGCTTCAAATTCAGTTGTTTAATACATGTGTTGACCGCCATTAATCGATAGTGTGGAGCCGGTAATAAAACTTGATTCATCGTCTACTAAAAAAGCCACACTGTTTGCAATATCTTCTGGTTTACCCAATCGACCAACGGGGATAGTTTTGATGATTTTCGTTAAAACCTCAGGAGGTACCGCTCGCACCATATCTGTATCGACGTAACCAGGAGCAATTGCGTTTACAGTGATACCTTTAGCTGCACTCTCTAATGCTAGTGCTTTCGTAAATCCATGAATACCAGACTTGGCGGCGGCGTAGTTTACTTGCCCATATTGACCTGCTTGACCATTTACTGAACCGATGTTAACAATACGACCAAATTCCCTGCTGCGCATGCCATCAATCACAGCACGACAAGTATTAAAACAAGACGCTAAGTTAGTTTGAATAACGCCATTCCATTGCTCAAAATCCATTCGATGCATTGTACCGTCTCTAGTGATTCCGGCATTATTAACTAATACCTCCACTGGACCATATTCGCTTTCAATTTGAGCTATTCCCGCAGCAGTTTGGGCAAAATTTGATACATCAAACTTTGCGACTGGAATACCGGTTCGTGCAGTAAATTCTGCGGCTTTAACATCATTGCCTCCGTAATTAGCGACGACTATGTAACCTTTTTCAAAAAGTTTCTTACAAATCGCTTCACCAATTCCACGGGTTCCCCCAGTGACTAAGGCTACTCTGGTCATATTTATTCCCTATTAAGTGACATGAATTGTTAAGTAAAAACTGCACAAAAATTGTTCGATATTTATAATATAAAATTCGTACAAAAACAATACGATTGTTAGTCTATTTTTTGTATCTAGTGACAACTGAATTGATATAGAGCACAAATTAAAATCGGCTACATATTCCGATTGAGCAAAATGTAGAGCGAAAAATATCTTACAAATTAAAAAGTACTCACGGTATACTCTGTACTAGAACGCTCACCTTATCTGCGCAAAAGGAAAACTAGCTTTGCAATCTACCTATCGTCTTGTTATCGATTGTCCCGACCAAACTGGACTAGTGGCTGCTGTGTCACAATTCCTCTCTGAGCACGGCGCCAACATTCTCGAAGCGAGTCATCACACCGACTTGCAACTCAACCGGTTTTTTATGCGCCACGAAATAGATGCAAAGTCGATTGCAGTGGATCATGAGCATTTGGTTACTGCGTTCAGTAAAGTGGCCGAACGTTATGAGATGCGCTGGAAACTTAACGATTCAGAAAAAAACATGAACGTTGCTCTGTTAGCAAGTAGAGAGTCTCATTGCTT
The DNA here is from genome assembly GCA_047637355.1 of Glaciecola sp. Taxonomy (GTDB): domain Bacteria; phylum Pseudomonadota; class Gammaproteobacteria; order Enterobacterales; family Alteromonadaceae; genus Glaciecola. The sequence goes on from JBLIKA010000002.1 coordinate 83,109, forward strand.
AATTGACGTATTGCACCGTTGGCACACAGGCGAGTTGCATTGCAATATTCCATGTATTATCGCTAATCATGAAACCATGCGAGAATATGCTGACTGGTATAAAGTTCCATTTCACTTTATTGATTTTTCAGACAAAGAGAAAGCGTTTAAAGAAGTAGAGCATTTAATCGAATACTACCAAGTCGACTTAACAGTACTTGCTCGATTCATGCAAATTGTGCCAAATCATTTATGTCAAAAGCTGGCTGGCAAAGCAATCAATATTCACCATAGCTTTCTACCCTCTTTCGCTGGTGCAAAACCCTATCAGCAAGCATATGAGCGAGGTGTAAAGCTAATCGGGGCTACCTGCCATTATGTGACTGCAGATCTTGACGAGGGGCCAATAATCGAACAAGAAGTGTTGCGCATTAGTCACAGTGATTCAGCCCAAGATATGGTTAGAAAGGGTAAGCGATGTGAAGTAAACGCGCTCGCTAATGGCATTCGATATCACTTACAGGATCGGGTCATTATTCATCAGAACAAAACCCTAGTATTTGCTTAGATAGATATTAGCCGTTGTTTGGTACAACGGCTATTTCACCTCAATCAACACTTCATTTCGGCGCATCATAGGTAAGGTAATAGGTCCATTGTAACCGGCTTTTACGGGAGCACTTATAGCGGTATAACCATTATTGGTAATCCACGTTGACAGAATTTGAGCGTATTTTGCTACGTTGCTGTCGCTCAATGTCCCACTAAACTGAATAGTCGCGACTTTATAATTTTTAAGTTCACTTACCTGAACGTCAGGGTCAGTTGGTTTGGGTGTTGTTGCTAATGTGAAATTATTTGGCATAACGAATGACATTAATGAGGTGCCAGCATTTTCATTCATAAACACAGGAGCGGTCATCGAAATTTCAGTCCCTTTTTTATTCATAATTTTGTCGTCCATAATAACCGGCGCGGTCATGGCAATTTCAGTTGCTCCTTCATTTTCGCCGCCAATGTATTTGAATAGTTTTCTAAACGCATTGTTACCGCTGGCCCCAGACATACTGGCTGAGACTAGCACTAACGATTCGTAATTGCGGACTTCAATCTTTTTTAGCTCGTCAGATTCCAGAAGAGTATAGGGTGCGGTGTCTACACCACTTTGCCCGACCACTGAGCATCCTGCCACAAAAATTGATGCCAATATTGGTAGTAGTGATTTCACTTTACATCCTTAAGGTAGGCCTCTCTGTTAGAGCCAGAAATTTACAAATAGCGCCAAGGCTGATTTGTACAAAAAACAGCCTTACACTCCGGTATTAACTGAATACGAAGGTTTTTAAATAAAGTACCAAATTTTGGAGTCTTGCTACTAATATTGAATATGATGCTGACATTCAATATTAGTAATTACAACGAAAAACGCTCGCGCAAAAAATGCGCTATGCCATCCTTGTGATTATGTCCAATAACAGCGCTAGCAGCTTTTTTGATTTCGGCGTTTGCATTTTCTGGAGCATAACTTTCATCAGCCAGCGCAAACATGCTTAAATCGTTATCACTATCGCCAAAACAGATAACGTTTCTGGCACCTAATTGATTTTTCAAATTGGTAACTGCAGTACCTTTGCTCGCAAGGCAATGATGAATATCCATCCATCTAAATTTATTACCTTCTGTTGTTGGTCCGGAATAAGCAATTAAATTTGGGTGGGTATTAACCTCTAGCCACATTTCATTAATCTGATCAGCAAAACCAATCATACTAATATTAGTAACTTGACTGTCAGTAGGCAGCGTATCCAAAGGAAGAAGCTTAGCTTTAGTTCGAGAGAAGTACTTATTAACAAGGTCTTTCTCAACTTCATGGCGTGTTTCAGCATGGAAAATAAAATGCTGATGCTCATCAATAGCATTAACAAAAGGAGTAATTCCGTGCGCAAGAGCCAAGCCAATGACAGTCGAAATTTCAGTATTATTAAGTAGGTTTTCGAGCGTAAGTTGCTGAATTTTAGGATCCCATACTGTCACCCCATTATTATAGATTTGGGGTAAGTCAAAATCATGACCATCAACGATACCCCGAGCCGAGAGCATCGTACGTCCAGTTGCAACAGTGTAGGCGATGTTATTTTCTTTTAACAGTAGCAGTGTATCTTTGGTGTAGCGTGATATTTCAGATGCATCGTTTAACAAGGTGCCGTCTAAATCAAAAAAAATGAGATGCATAAATATGTCTATAACTCAGAATTACGGGCAATCAGTTCGCCCTGCGGTTAAATTACGTTGGGTGTTACTAAACTACGTGTTGCAAGGCAATTTAGTTTATATACCTGTGCAGGTGCGTTAAGTATGCATTAGCAATCGATATTACTTCGACTGAATTAACACTAAATCTTGCTGCGGTGGGACTAGGTATTCGGCGCCCGCCTGCGTGATTACAACCATCTCTTCTACCGAAATGGTTTTCGGTTTCCCATTCGGCAACAACCAACTATGAAACCCGTCAAAAGCGAACGTCATACCGGCCTTGAGCGGCAGCATTGAGGCTGGCCTTGGCGGACTCAAGTATGCTCCTCCTAAATTGGGGCCAGAGTCATGCGCTACATATCCAACAGGATGGCCGGTGCTCCACATTACAGGAATTGAGTTAGTTGCAATTAAAACATCTCGTTGTGCAGTATCAACGTCTCTTCCGGTTGCACCTGGTTTCATTGCAGCAAAAGCCGCTTCCCTTCCTTTTTTTGCACTATCCCAATAATAAGCGATATCCTCTGGCGGCTTCACCTCATCATCTTTCAATACATAAGCAAAGCGCTGAATATCGGTAACCCACGTATCGTGCACCCGAATACCGAAATCTGTCTGAATAATATCGCCCGGTTGAATAATACGATCAGTTGCGTGGCTATGCCCTCTATCAGTCCCAGAGACTACATTAGGATTTTGATCAGGCGCCCAAGCATCTCCAACCCCTGCCTGTGCCATCTTTTGCTTTAAAAACAAAGCAACATCGCGATCGGTGGTTTTACCGGGAACCACTTGCGCATAAGCTTCCAATTGCCATTTAGCAGTCAATGCAGCAGCGTTGCGCATTATTTCAACCTCTGCCGGTAGTTTAATTGCCATGTATTCATAAACTAATGCGTCAGAACTCACTAGTTTTGCACTGGCTTGTTCACCTAACGCCGCGGTAATTGCTTTATATTGACTATGACTTAAGCCATCGGCCACTTTATTCGAATCAGAACTATTAATAGCAATACGTTCAAAATTTTGTTGTTTAATAAAATTACTGACCAATTCAATCGAACTCGCATCTCTGGCAACGCTTACTACTTTGTCGAGTAGTTGCATATCTGCAAGCGCGGTCGATTCGCCCATAGGTGAAAAACCAATTGAGGAAAAAGCGCCATCTTTGATATAAAACAGAAACGCCGCAGTTTGACCTGCGTTCTCGCATCCCACATGTTTAGCTAATGGGTCGTTTGCATTTTCGCGACAAACGATTAGCCATGCATCTACATTGGCAACCGCCATAGCGTTGGGTAATAACTGGCTTATGCGTTGTTTGCGAATATCAAACCATGGATTATCCTGTGCGCAGTAACCATAACTTACGCTGACGAGACTGAAGGCCAAGGCGATTATTACTCTAAACATAGGTGCTCCTATTCTGTTGCTAAGCTTCGCTTTCAATAGCTAATGCTACCGCTTCGGCTACGCGTATACCATCTATTCCCGCTGACCATATTCCACCTGCATATCCTGCGCCCTCTCCTGCAGGATAGAGACCTTGAACGTTGACACTTTGATAGTCTGCACCACGTTTGATACAGATAGGTGAGGAGGTGCGGGTTTCAACCCCTGTTAATAAACCATCGGCTTTAGCGAAACCCTTTATTTGACGATCAAAAGCGGGAATGGCTTCACGGATAGCTTGAGTCACATAATCGGGTACCACTCTACTCAAATCAGTTAACGTGATGCCTGGAGTATAAGACGGTTTAACGATTCCTATTTCGGCACTCGGTTTACCTGTTAAAAAGTCACCAATTAACTGTGCTGGTGCATGATAATTTTCGCCTCCAACAGTAAATGCCAACGCTTCCAAACTGCGTTGCAGTTCAATTCCAGCTAAAGCATCACCCGGGAAATCTTCTTCTGGCGTAACGCCAACAACAATAGCACTATTGGCATTTCGTTCGTGCCTAGAGTATTGACTCATTCCATTGGTAACTACTCGACCAGGCTCGGATGCTGCAGCTACAACAGTGCCGCCAGGGCACATGCAAAAACTATAAACTGTCCTACCATTTTTACAGTGATGTACTAGTTTATAATCGGCTGCACCCAAAATTGGATTACCCACGTTATCGCCAAAGCGACTGCGGTCAATCATACTTTGCTCATGTTCAATTCGAAAGCCTATCGAAAAAGGCTTAGCTTCAATATAAACACCTTGTTCGTAAAGCGCTTTGAAGGTATCACGAGCACTATGACCAACGGCTAATATAACCTGCTTGCAGCTGAGATAGTCGCCGCCTGACAAATGCAATCCTTTGATTTTATAGTTGTCATTGTCGGGTTCTAAATCTAATTTTTCAACCCGAGTACTAAAGCGGAACTCGCCTCCTAGCGCAATAATTTGTTCACGCATTTTTTCAACCATATTGACTAGTTTAAAAGTACCAATATGGGGTTTACTCACATACATGATTTCTTCAGGTGCTCCCGCAGCGACAAATTCATGCAGTACTTTACGACCGTAATGCTTGCGATCCTTAACTTGACTATACAATTTACCATCTGAAAAAGTACCCGCGCCACCCTCGCCAAATTGTACATTTGATTCAGGGTTAAGCTCTTGCTTGCGCCAAAACCCAAATGTGTCTTTAGTCCGCTCGCGCACCGCCTTTCCTCGTTCTAACACAATAGGTTTAAAACCCATCTGCGCCAAAATTAACGCCGCAAATAAACCACACGGACCAAGCCCAACGACAACAGGCCGATGGCTAAGGTTGGCTGATGCTTGAGCAACAAACTTGTAGCGCATATCGGGTGTTACGCGCACATGAGGATCCTGAGAAAACTGCTCTAGCAAGGCTTCCTGCTTGTCTACCTCGACGTCGAGCGTATAAATGAGTTGAATATTTTTATTATTGCGTGCGTCATAACCCCGTTTGAATAGATCAAAGGATAGCAACTGGCTCTTGGAAAGGTCGAGCTTGCTTAGAATGGCCAGCTCGAGTGCCTGTTCATCATGATCGAGGGGTAATTTAATATCGGTTAAACGCAGCATAATATACTTACTCTTTATAACGCCGGACAGCCTTTCTGTCAGGGCGCGATATTTTAAAACAGTTAGCGTAGTTTAGATAGCCCTGTCTAGATTACTAAATTGACACCCTGCAGTGCACAATGTCACAAAGAAACTTGTGTTTTAATGCCGCTACTTTAAACTTGGCACATCGCACAATGATTATATAGTTAGCCTGCCATGACCTTTGTAGTAACCGACAATTGCATTAAATGTAAATACACAGATTGCGTTGCCGTTTGTCCCGTTGATGCTTTTTTTGAAGGGCCCAATTTTTTGGTGATCGATCCAGCGATTTGTATCGATTGCGATTTGTGCGTACCCGAATGCCCAGCTGATGCGATTTATCAAGACACAAAACTTCCACCCGAACAGGCTGAATTTTTGGAAATTAATGCTCAATTGTGCGAGGAATGGCCAAATATTATAGAGATAAAAGCGGCACCCGATGATGCCGACAAGTGGAATGGCCTTAAAAACAAGTTACCATTGCTTGAGCGTTAGCCCTTAAAGCCTTTTCCCACGATATAAACTTCACGAGAACGCGCTCTAGATGCCGCTGGTTTTCGAACGATAACTTTATCAAAAGACTCTCTTACCTCTTTTGCATATTCTTCATAACCTACGCCTTGGAACACTTTTGCACAGAAGCTACCTCCAGGTTTTAGTACATTGCGCGCCATATCAAGAGCTAACTCTACAAGATATATTGAAGAATATTGGTCCGTGGTATTTACACCGCTTAGGTTGGGCGACATGTCAGAGACAACTGCATCTACCTTATCACCGTCCAACATACTTAGAATTTGATCGTAGACAGCAGCTTCGGTGAAATCACCTTGAATAAATGAAACTCCTAATATGCCATCCATGGGCAAGATATCGGAAGCAATAACGCGACCTGATTCACCGACCAACTTAGCGACAACTTGGGACCAACCGCCCGGCGCAGAACCTAAATCCATGACTGTATTTCCCAGCCGAATTATCTTATCTTTTTCGTTAATTTCGATAATTTTGTAACTGGCACGAGAGCGATAACCATCGATTTTCGCTTTCTTTACATACGGATCGTTGACGTGTTCGTCCATCCATTGTTTACTTGTTTTTGATCGGGCCATAGAGTGAATATACTATTTGTATCGCTTGAACGGCACTTATTGTAAGCTTGCGAATTAGATTTGCAAATTCCTTGTGGTTTTAAATGGTTTTTTATTTCGAATTATCTCGAATTGGGAAACGTTGACCTCTTTCTACCCGACTTAACTTATTCAAACCACTACAATTATGGACAGTGAAGTTTTGTTATTCGCTTGTAAAAATAGGGGGTGATAATAAGAATACGACTCGTATTGCTGTATTAGTTTTGTCCTCTTTACAACAACGATAACCTTAAGGCAACGTTATATGAAACTAGATGATGTTAAAAAGCTGCATCAAAAAAAGTACCGCGCACAACTGGGTTATTATTTAGTAGAGGGAGAACATCTGGTCCTTGAATTACAAAAAGCTGAATTACGCGCATTAGAGTTAAAAGGAAATGAAAAAAATCAGGCTCATTTGAATGATGTGACGCTGTATGTGACTGAAGAATATCAAGATTGGACTAGTCAGTTAAAAACACAATTCACGATAGTGACTATTAGCAAGAAACAAATGGCGCAACTGAGCGATACCAAAACGCCACAGGGGATCATTGCACGCGTGCCACTGCCTTCTAATAACGAAATAAAAGGCGAGCAAGCAATTTCAGAACAACATCAGCGGTGTATTTATCTGCATGAGGTGCAGGACCCGGGTAATTTAGGTACTATTTTAAGAAGCCTTGCTTGGTTTGATAATTTTAGATTGTTACTCAGTCCTAATAGCGTTGATCCGTTCAACTCCAAAGTCGTCCGTGCCAGTATGGGCGCTATTTTCCATGTGCCGATTGAACTAGAAGTAGAGTTAAGCAATTTAGCAATACGTTTTAAAAAATTCGCTTATTTAGATTTACAAGGCAACAGCATTAATACACAAGGGTTTGCTAATTACGACTGCTACTTATTTGGAAGTGAAGCAAGGGGCGTCCCGCTTGAGGCGTTATCAGCTTTTGATGCTGATGCTTTTACTATTCCGGGAAACGGCAGCATTGACTCACTCAATTTAGCCAGTGCAGTTAATATTTGTGTTTATCAGTTATCAGTGTAGCAGGTACTATTTTCAATTAAGCCGATGACGTTTGTCACACAACAACCACGATGCCATATCGACGTTGTTGTGTGATTTTCTGAAAGTTGAATAGATTAAGGCTGAGTAATTGGGATCAGCGAAATTTCAACTCTTCTATTTTGCTTTTTACCCTGTTCAGTTCCATTGCTTGCTATCGGTTGAGTTTCACCAAACCCAATAACTTCTAATCTGTCTCTAATAATACCGCTATTATAAAAATAATCAGAGACTGATTGTGCACGTTTTTCCGATAAATTTTGATTTAACGCGTCAGAACCCGTGTTATCTGTATGACCACTAACAACAACTAATGTTTTATTAAACTCAGTCAATACCAAAACGACTGAATCTAAAACAGAAAGAAAACCTTGAGCGATGCTAGCGTTACCCGAAGCGAAAGTAATATTGCCAGGCATGATGAGGTTAATATTATCACCGTCCCGTTCAACACTTACGCCAGATCCTCGTAACTGCTCTCTGAGCTTAGCTTCTTGTACATCCATATAGTAACCAATACTACCTCCAACTACTGCTCCACCAGCAGCCGCTTTGAGTATTCTTTCATTGCGTTTTCCAGCATCCTTGTCCTTATTTGCTAGGTAGGCCACAACGGCAGCGACACCGGCTCCAATTCCTGCGCCTTTACCTGCTTTACTAACTTCTTGATCCCCAGTGTAAGGGTCGTAGGTCGCGCAAGATGTAACTAACAGAAGACAGGATAGAGAAAAAACAGTGCTTAAAATTTTCATTTAATTTCCTTTATTACTTATATGAATATGATTAGTAACGAATATTTATTTGTGAGTCGGGCGTTTGTATAAATACAGAGCAACTATGAGTGAAGAGTCATTGCCGTTACATAGTGACCCTCTCGACTCGTCAGCTTAGTTTACAGTAAAGATAACTGCAGTGGTCAAGTCATTTTAAATGTCGGTTTACAATAATGTTAACCAAAAGTATATAGGTTGACCTTGCCAATTGTATAATGAATGCCTAATATTGGACACAGATTTATCTTGAGATAAAAAGTCTAAAACCAAATAAAAACTGATGATGATAATAATAATTAAAAGGAAAACGATATGAAAAAAGCGGTATTAACGCTTTCTGCAGTTGCTCTTGCGCTATCGATGGTTGCTTGCTCTGACAAACCTAGCGAATCTGAAACAGTTGTGGCTGAGGCTGCAGCCGCACAAAGTATGGATAATGTACTTCTGGCGGAATTCACCGGACCATATAGCGGTGTTCCTGCTTTTGATAGAATGTCGTTGGCCGATTTAAAGCCTGCACTAGAAAAAGGTATGGAACTCAATTTAGCTGAAATTGATAAGATAGCGAGCAACCCAGAACTGCCTACTTTTGCAAACACAATCGTTGAAATGGAGCGCGCAGGAAAAGCCTTAAGCCGTGTTTTTACTTATTATCGTATATGGGGCTCGAACAACTCTACTCCCGAATTTAGAAAAATACAGCAGGAAATGGCACCTGTGATTTCTGCTTTTTCTTCAAAGATAACGCAAAACAAAAGCCTTTTTGAGCGCGTTCAAGCTGTTTATAAAAGCGACGAATTGAAAACGCTAACCAGCGAAGAGCAGCGTGTCACTTGGATGACGTACAATGGTTTTGCACGAAATGGCGCAACATTGAATGACGAAGATAAAAAGCGTTATGCCGACATCAACCAAGAGCTTGCGTCACTGCATACTCAGTTTTCAAATAATGTCCTTGCGGACGAAGAAAATTATGTACTGTATTTAAACCAAGACCAACTCGCCGGTTTACCTGAATCATTTGTTAATGCAGCTGCTGGAATGGCCGATATACGTGACAATAAAGGTAAGTACGCGATTACTAACACTCGTTCTTCAATGGACCCCTTCCTGACCTATTCAGAAGATAGAGCGCTGCGTGAAAAGGTGTGGAACACTTACTACAGTCGAGGCGACAATGGTGATGAGTTCGATAACAATGAACTCATCAAGAAAATTCTTACTTTACGCCATGAGCGCATTTCACTGTTAGGTTATGATAATTATGCACAGTGGCGCTTGGAAGATCGCATGGCAAAAACACCGGAGCGCGCAATGGACCTAATGGAAAAAGTCTGGCCAGCGGCTATTGCGAGGGTTAAGGAAGAAGTAACGGACATGCAAGCTATCGCCGACGCTGAAGGTGCAAGTATTTCTATAGAGCCTTGGGATTATCGTTTTTATGCAGAAAAAGTACGGAAAGACAAATACGCGCTAGATTCTGATGAAGTAAAACAATATTTGCAGCTAGGTAAATTGCGTGAAGCAATGTTTTTTGTTGCAGGCGAATTATTCAACTTTGACTTTACTCCCGTTGCGGACGGCAAAGTGCCTGTATTTAATCCAGATGTAAAAGTATGGGATGTGACCGACAAAACTAGTGGCGAACATATCGGCCTATGGTATCTGGACCCCTTCGCTAGACAAGGTAAACGTTCAGGAGCTTGGGCTTCAACTTACCGTAGCTACACCACCTTTGATGGTAAGCAAACGGTATTGTCGTCAAATAACTCAAACTTTGTGAAAGGCGCACAAGGCGAACCTACGCTTATTTCATGGGATGATGCTGAAACCTATTTCCACGAATTTGGACATGCTCTGCACTTTTTATCTGCTAACGTTGCTTACCCAAGTTCACACTCTGGCGTGCGCGACTACACTGAATTTCAGTCGCAGCTGCTTGAGCGCTGGTTGTTAACCGATGAAGTTATTAATAATTACTTAATCCACTACAAAACAGGTGAACCAATTCCACAAGATTTAGTCACTAAAATCAAAAATGCGTCGACGTTTAATGAAGGCTTCAAAACGACAGAGTATATGTCGTCGGCAATTATGGATTTACTTTACCATACGACCGATCCAGCTAAAATTGAACCAGACAGTTTTGAGCGCGACGAGCTGACACGCTTGGGTATGCCTAAAGAACTTGTTATGCGACACAGAACGACTCAGTTTGGCCATATATTTTCGGGCGAAGGTTATGCCGCAGCATATTATGGTTACATGTGGGCCGAAGTGTTAACGTCTGATGCAGCCGAGGCATTTGCTGAAGCACCTGGTGGTTTTTATGATAAAGAAGTGGGTGACAGACTAGTAAAATACTTGTTCTCCGTGCGCAATGCAATGGACCCAGAAGAAGCTTATCGTAAGTTCAGAGGCAGAGATGCAAAAGTAGAAGCGCTAATGCGTGATAGAGGCTTCCCAGTAACCTCTAACGACTAATTAACATTACACAATGTTAAAAGATCTGAAGGAGTATGTAATATGCTCCTTTTTTTTATTCAAAAACCCCACCGATTGCTTCTAATGTTTGCTCAATAGCACCTCGATTTTGCTCTATTACGCGTTTATTTGCCAAACCTGCTCGTTGTGCAATATCCACATTATTTAACCATTCCAATGCCGTATCTGCGATTTGTTCCGGTGCAGATAATATCTTTAATCCACCGGCACTTGCTAACGCGTCACAAATAACCGGGTTATTGAAAATACTAGGGCCCATCATCGTTGGCACCGCATATAAAGCGGGCTCAAGTGCGTTGTGTCCGCCTTTTGGTACAAAACTACCACCTACAAAAGCACAGGAAGCTAATTGATAACATGCCTTAAGCATTCCCATTGCATCAACAACTAGAATATCAGGTGCAGTTTGTAATGGCTGGTCGTTCATTTCACTCAGCTTAGTCACTAAATAACCCGTCGCTTGGCAAAGTTGCGCTACCTTTTCAAAACGGTGAGGATGGCGTGGCACAATGATAAGGACCGCGTTACGGTGGGTCTTTCGTAATTTTTTAAACGCATCCAAACACATGGTCTCTTCTTGATCATGTGTGCTACCTGCAACAAAAACAGCCTGCTCATTAATGCCGAGTTGCCGCTTTAATGCTGTCGCCTTGGTATCATCTTGGGCGTCCAATTCGAGATCAAACTTCATATTATTAGTTAGCGTCAAGTTTGGTTTATAGACTCCCAGCCTGAGAAAGTTATCAAAGTCCTGCTGACCCTGCGTGCAAATAAGTGAAAATTTACGCAAACTAGGTCTAAATAGGAATGCTAAATGCTGATAGTTTTTAACTGACTCGTTGGTCATCCTACCGTTAATCAAGACCGCAGGAATAGCCAGTCGAAAGCATTGATGAAGCATGTTTGGCCAAATTTCAACTTCGGTAACTAGTACCAGTTTCGGCCGAAGCTTGTGAAAGAAAAGCCACATACAAATGGGAATATCAACAGGCAAGTAGACATGTTGAACGCTATCCAAAAAAACCGCTCGTGCTTGTTTAGCGCCTGTTGATGATGTAGTTGATATTGTAATGGCAAGTTCAGGATGACGTTGCTGCAAACAGAGCACTATGTTCTTCGCTGCATTTACTTCACCTACTGATACACAATGCACTAAAATTCCTTGCTTTGTTGGTTTGCCTATCAAACCAAAACGTTCACGATTGCGGTTTCTCTGTCCTTTGGTTTTATCTGATTTTAAAAGAAGTTTTAGTATTCCCAGCGGTAACAGTAAAATAAGTACGAGGTTGTAACACCAACGCCATATAAAATGGTACCAATGATATGTGTAAGGTATATTCATAAATTACGAATTAATGCTGATATAAGTTGTTCTTTGGGTAAATGGTTTGACTAAGTAATCATTCATTCCCACATCTAAACAAGCCTTTAAATCATATTCCATACCGTGCGCAGTGGCAGCGATGATCGTTTGTTTTGATGGGTCTTCATTATCTAACGCTCTTATCCTGCGAGTTGCTTCAAAACCATCCATCAACGGCATTTGACAATCCATCAAATTAAGGTCAAATGGGCCTTCAGTTGCAGCTGTATGCATGGCTTCTACTCCATTTTTAGCAATGGTTAATAATACGTTTTTGTCTTTCAACATTAAAGTAGTTGCGTTTGCATAGTGTATTTGTCCAACATCATCAACCTCTAATATTGCGCTGGTACTTGCGGTAAGGATCCGCAGGGCTTTGCTTGTGGGAAGAGTTTGAACAGAATTCACTGGATTCCTTGGGGTAACTAAAACTACTCATAAGTTAGGTTAACGCGACAAGCACTGCTTATCCACAAATATAACTATTGAACGTGGAAAACTTTGGGCAAATAACGTTTCGGCGTTTGTACCATGTTCAATCCAGCTAAAATTCGAGCGCTGCCCCCATATACCGCTCCAATCATAGCAAAATGTTCACCGTGTGATAGGTTCAGCTGACAATTGAAATAGTTAAATAGCCTATCGAGTATTGAGCCCGACAAAACGGCACTTACCACGATAGCAAAATTATTGAGTACCAACGTGTTACAAATTCTTCTCTAAGGTCGATATGATTGAACAAAATTCCGCGCTTTGGTTGCCACCGCAGCAAAAATCTTCAAGTTCGGTTAACGTATTCTGCATCGCTTTTAATTTATCAATTTGCTCAGCTATTGCCACTATTTTTGATTGGGTAATTTGCTTTGCCTCCGCGCATACATGCGCACTTTTATCATTCTTGATGGCCAGTAACGAAGCGGTTTCAGCTAAACTAAATCCGCATTCCTTGCTGCGCTTAATAAATTGAGCGGTAATGACATCGTCTCCACTATATACGCGATAATTACTTTGGTTGCGGTCTGAACGAGCCAATAAACCTATTTTTTCATAATACCTTAGCGTGTGCGCACTTATACCTGTTTGCTTGGCTAGTTCACTAATTTTCATTTGTAATTCCAAATCGCCTTTAAACCGCAGAGTAAGGGTTATAATAAAGCGGTTTAAGGCAAAAAAAAGGCGCTAACCTCGAAAGGTAGCGCCTATTTCAATTTGCTTTTAATTAAGCTTTGGTCACAACTTCAACTAACATCCAAGTCTTAGACTTAGAAAGAGGACGACATTCAGTAATATTTACTATATCGCCTTCGTTACACACATTAGCTTCGTCGTGTGCGTGTAGCTTAGTTGAGCGCTTGATAAACTTCCCGTAAATTGGGTGCTTAACAGTTCTCTCAACCATAACAGTAATGGTTTTATCCATCTTGTTACTAGTTACACGGCCTTGTACTGTACGAATCTTCTGTTCAGTCATTACGCGTCAGCCTTTTGAGTTAAAATAGTTTTAACACGTGCGATGCTGCGACGTACTGTTCTTAATTGGTCAGTCTTTTCAAGCTGACCAGTAGAATGTTGCATGCGAAGATTAAATTGTTCACGGAACAAACTAATCAACTCAACGTTCAACTCTTCTACACTTTTCTGTTTAAGTTCAGTAGCTTTCATTACATCACCGTCCGAGTTACAAAGGTTGTTTTAAATGGCAATTTCGACGCAGCCAATGCAAACGCTTCACGAGCTATAGATTCTGGAACACCTTCCATTTCATATAACACGCGTCCTGGTTGAATTTGGCATACCCAGTACTCGACGTTACCTTTACCTTTACCTTGACGAACTTCTAAAGGCTTCTGTGTAATTGGCTTGTCAGGGAAAACTCGAATCCAAATTTTACCTTGACGTTTAACGTGACGAGTCATAGCACGACGAGCTGCTTCAATTTGACGTGCGGTCATACGACCACGCGCGACAGCTTTTAAAGCATAAGTCCCGAAGCTTACTTTGCCTCCGGCAATAGCAAGACCACGGTTACGACCTTTATGCATTTTACGAAATTTCGTACGCTTTGGTTGTAACATGATTAGCCCTCTCGTTTAGCGTTGCGGCCTTTCTTCTTAGGTGCAGGAGCTGGTTGCTCTTGTGTAAGAGGCAATCCGCCTAATACTTCACCTTTAAAGATCCAGACTTTCACGCCAATGATACCGTAAGTCGTTGCTGCTTCAGACGTTGCATAGTCGATGTCAGCACGGAAAGTGTGCAAAGGTACGCGACCTTCACGATACCATTCAGCACGTGCTATTTCTGCACCACCTAAACGGCCACTTACTTGAACTTTGATACCAAGTGCACCCAAACGCATTGCATTTTGTACCGCACGCTTCATAGCGCGACGGAACATAACACGGCGTTCAAGCTGGCTTGAAATGCTGTCAGCTACAAGCTGCGCATCTAGCTCGGGTTTACGAACTTCTGCAATATTGATCTGAGCTGGCACACCGGCTAGCTTAGAAACATGATTGCGAAGTTTCTCTACGTCTTCTCCCTTCTTACCGATAACAACACCCGGACGAGCAGTGTGAATAGTCACACGAATACTCTTTGCTGGGCGTTCGATAACGATCTTCGAAAGTGACGCGCTCTTTAACTGTTTCGTCAAATATTGACGGACCTGGTGGTCATTAAACAAGTTATCTGCATACTCTGCTGTATTAGCGTACCACGTAGACGTCCATGGCTTGCTGATACCCAGGCGTATACCGGTAGGATGAACCTTCTGTCCCATAATCTACTCCTAGTTATCTGCTACAACCACAGTAATGTGACTGCTACGCTTAAAGATACGATCAGCACGGCCTTTCGCACGTGTTTTGATTCGCTTCATAGTCGGGCCTTCGTCAACAAAGATTTTAAATACTGACAACTCGTCAATATCTGCACCTTCGTTGTTTTCAGCGTTGGCTATAGCTGATTCAAGAACTTTCTTGACCAGCGCAGCGCTTTTCTTTGGACTATACGTTAAAACTTCTAAAGCTTTTTCAACGTGCAACCCGCGGATTTGATCTGCTACCAAGCGTGCCTTTTGAGGTGACGTACGAGCAAAACGGTGTTTAGCTAATGCTTCCATTTTATTCCCCTTATCTCTTGGCTTTCTTATCTGCGACATGGCCGCGAAAAGTACGCGTTGGTGCAAATTCGCCCAACTTATGGCCAACCATTTCGTCACTGACGAAAACAGGTACGTGCTGGCGACCGTTATGAACCGCAATGGTCAACCCAATCATATCTGGGATGATCATAGAGCGACGAGACCAAGTCTTAATTGGTTTCTTTTCGCCCTTTTCCACTGCAGCTTCTACCTTCTTCAGCAAGTGCAGGTCAATAAAAGGACCTTTCTTGAGAGAACGTGGCATGGTGAATCCTCGCTGTTATTTGTTACGACGACGTACGATAAGTTTATCGGTACGCTTATTACTTCGGGTCTTCTTACCTTTAGTAGGTACACCCCAAGGCGAAACTGGATGACGACCACCAGATGTGCGACCTTCACCACCACCGTGCGGGTGATCAACCGGGTTCATGGCAACACCACGAACTGTTGGTCTAACACCACGCCAGCGAGTAGCACCGGCCTTACCTAGTGAACGAAGCATATGCTCAGCGTTACCTACTTCACCGATAGTAGCACGGCAATCAGATAATACTTTACGAACCTCACCAGATTTGAGACGTAGTGTTATGTACGCTCCATCACGGGCAAGAATTTGTGCATATTGACCAGCAGAACGTGCAATTTGTGCACCTTTGCCTGGCTTCATTTCAATCGCATGTATTGTTGAACCGACAGGCATGTTGCGCATTGGCATTGCATTACCTGCTTTGATCGGCGCATCAGCACCAGACTGGATTGCATCACCTGTTTTAGCGCCTTTCGGTGCTAAAATATAACGACGCTCACCGTCTGCGTATAATACCAAAGCGATATTAGACGAACGATTTGGATCATATTCTAAACGCTCAATTTTCGCTGGAATACCGTCTTTATTACGTTTAAAGTCAATAATTCGGTAGTGTTGCTTATGACCACCACCAATATGACGAACAGTAATACGACCATTGTTATTACGGCCACCAGATTTGCTTAACTTATCTAATAAAGGAGCATGTGGAGCCCCTTTATGCAAATCAGGATTAATAACCTGAACAACGTGACGACGACCTGCAGAAGTTGGCTTAGCTTTCAATAATGGCATTTCTAATCCCCTTCTTACTCAGTAGCACCGACAAAGTCGATATCCTG
>JBLIKA010000003.1:0-96071 GCA_047637355.1 Glaciecola sp.
TTTCAAAACCATCCAAATCAGATAAGCGCTCTTTAATTCCACCTGTGCCTATTGCAGCATAGTATTTCCCGTTTTCACTTAATGCAGGCGCAAGTAATTTAGTATACCAACCACCTCCAGGAATCAGTTCTACAACACTCATATTGTCTTCAACGCCGAAAAACTCCAAGGTTTGAACTGGCTTTCGGTTTCTATCGCGTTCAACTTCAGCTTCGGTCCTAATATCTGAAGCCATCGCTGTTTTAATCTTATCGCTAATTGGCGCAGCTGCTGATAACGCTGAAGCGCTCAATAGTGCGCAAGCTAAACTAAGTGAAATTAACTTTTTCATGATTATTCCTTTATCGTTTTAATTCATTATGGTTGTTAATAATTAATGCTTGGCGATTAACGGTGTCCATTTGCCAGCATTGCTTTTTTCGATTACGAGCTTGTTACGTTTTATATCACTTCATATTGTTTAAAATGATAAATATAATCCTGAGCTTTAGCCTTTATTAAAAAAGAATAAGCCACCAAATCAATAAAACGGTAAGCAAAGCCAGCAAGCCAGCTTGCCATTTGTACCGTTTTATTAGCTTTTCGGTTTCGTCACCGAAGTAATAAACCAGAACTGCTAATCCGAAATACCGGATAACTCTTCCCATTGCTGTTGCTAATAAGAACAAGGGAATCGAATATGCAGTTACGCCCGCCGCTAACATCGCTATTTGCAGAGGTATGGGAGTTATACCAGTGCTAAATATAAACCAAAATCCGTCAGTTTCCATGCGTTGTTGAAAAGTAGCAAATTGTGCCTCAGTGGTCATGTGTTGCATGATAAAATCACGCATAAGGTCAAACAGGAAATAACCCACTAAATAACCTAATACGGCCCCAATTAGACAACCAACCGTGGCCATTAGCGCGATTAGCCAAAGCTTTTCACGCCTTTTTTGCATGAGCGGAACCAATAATGCCTCTAGTGGAATAGGCATAATGGTCGACTCTAATAGGGAGGCTAGCGTTATGCTGGACAACATATGTTTGGAGTGGATCACACCTTGAACTTTCTTCTTTATAGACACAGCATCTTAGCACTCTAAAAGGGTCGCTTTTTATTAGCGCAGCCTACACTAAATAGACAGCCCAAAATAGAACAAGCAGCCTAACTTGGCTGCCTGTTCTAGCTTTAGTCAATACACAGTGTATTGAAATTCACATTATCAATGCAGACTTGCGCTAATAACTAATAAGACTAATTTTTTACTACTTTTCCATCTTTCATTACAAAATCTATTTTTTCCATCAAGGAAATATCCTCAAGTGGATTGCCCTTGACCGCAACTAAATCGGCCAATTTGCCTTGGGTTACTGTGCCCAGCTTGTTGTCGATTTTCAACAGTTTTGCTGCGTTTATTGTGGCCGTCAAAATAGCATCCATTTCCGACATACCAGCTCCTACCATCAGAGCAAACTCTTGGCCGTTGTTGCCATGAGCAGAAACACCAGAATCAGTACCATAGGCAATCAAAACGCCGTTTTCATGTGCTCTTGCAAAGGTTTTTTGAATCAAAGGACCGATTGCTGCCGCCTTGGGGCGCACGATATCCGGGAAATAACCGTCTATTTTTGCTTTCTCAGCAACAAAGTTACCTGCTAATATTGTAGGTACGTAGTACACATCATGTTTGCGCATGAGTTTAATAATTTCTTTGTCCATGTAAGTGCCATGCTCAATTGAGTCAACACCCGCTAAAATGGCGCGTTTCATGCCTTCTTTCCCATGTGCATGCACTGCTACGGTCATCCCATAGTCTTTTGCTGTTTGCACAATAGCTTCTAACTCATCGGTCATAAATTGTGGGTTCTGTCCACTTTTTGCAACACTAAGTACCCCGCCAGTTGCGGTTATTTTAATTAAATCAGCACCGTCTTTGTAGCGTTGACGAACGGCTTGTCTCGCTTCTGCAACGCCGTTTATCACCCCATCTCGTGGACCAGGATTACCCATTAAATCGCTACTTCTTCCGTTAGTCGGGTCTGCGTGTCCACCGGTAGTAGCAATTGATTTTGCTGCCGTATAAATACGCGGTCCAACAGTAACTCCTTGGCTAATTGATTTACGCAAAGCCACTGTTTCGTTGTCAACATCGCCAAGATTTCGAACCGTTGTAAAGCCTGCCATTATGGTTTTGCGCGCATAATCGACAGCCGCGATTGCATAGTCAGCTTCATTGGACGTAAAGCTCTTTAAATAAGAGCTAGGACCTTCATTTTGGAAAGATAAGTGCACGTGCATATCCATTAGACCTGGCATAAGTGTGCTGCCGGTTAAATCGATAAAAGTGTCCCCTTCGCCGCCTTCGTCTTTGCCGTCTACGATTTTAATGATTTTGTTGTCTTCAACGATAACTGTCTTATCACTCTGTATTTTTGAATCTTCAGAGGTGATTAGCTTACTCGCAAAAATATGTGTCGCTGCCTGCGCATGGGCTGCCATTAGCAAACCAGCAATAACCAATGCTACTTTCGCTACCTGCGAGCGATTGAATAGATTATTTATCATTCTGTTTATCTTCATCCTAGTTTGGTTGCGATCTTTTCTAGCTACACATTAGGATAAAATAGAGAGCAAATCAAAGGATTATGAAATAAAGCAACAAATATAGGTGTGAAATAGATTACATGCGATGATTTACGCTATGAGTTTTATATCAACAAATGTTGATGATATGCGTGGTGGCTGCGCTATCAGTAACTGACACGGTGCAAAGTATGGAGGAGAATAAAAAACGCATTAAGTACTCAATAACGGGTTAAAAAAAGCGCTAACGTCAGAGCATTGCATTAGCTACTGTGACTTGGTCCGTAATTAACTCAAATATCTGATTTGACTAGAAAGGGCACTTAAAATGCGCCCAAACTAAACTGATAGTTGTTACTTTTCATGGTCAGCTCGTTGCCTTTTTCGGTGCTTGTTTCTGTCGCAATATCAGCCCATTGATACATGACGTTTTGGTGTAGCCTTGCCCATAAGTTGCGTCTAACTAAACAATAAGGAACCAGTGTTTCAGCGCTATCAGAATCGCTTTTAAAATGCCTGAGCTGAACGGGGTGGTCTGGCCCGATTTCTACCTCATCACCAATCTGAGTTTTTACCAGTAATGCACCCTTCTCAAAACGCCAGTCGACAACAACAAAAGGAACGTCTTCTACTTGAATACCAATCTTTTCTACCGGTGTGACCAAAAAATACGCGTCATCCTCTTTCTTCAGCACGCTTGATAATAAGCTAACCAGTTTAGCGCGAGTAAAGGGTGTACCTTCGTGCCACCATTGACCGTTGTTTTTTATCACTAAGTTCATATCACCACAAAATGGTGGATCCCATTTGTCCACTGGCGGCATTTTTTTTGTTGGCGCCGCATCGTTGAGTTGCTGGGTTAGCTTACCTAAATCCATATTACTCTTGCAACGCGTCTTGGATGTCTCGCAATATATCTTTAATTCGTCGCGTGTTCTCGGGACCCGTTCTAATTAATTGCTTTTGTGGACCAGATAATGCCTCAAGCTGCTCGTCTTTAAATTTAAACATAACGCTATCGGAATATACTTCAATAGGCAGGGGAACAATTGGCGTATCTAGCAACTCATTGATAGCTTTCAGTAGCGTGCTATTAAAAGAACTATTTGGTGGCGCAATTTCTGCAAACTTGCTTTCTAATATGCCACGATAGGTGTTCATTAATTTGATCAAGTCGTCTGTACTCATAGACTCGAGTGCATCGACATAACTATTATAACGTTTGAAACTTGCTGCATCTATCCATTCGCTATCCGCCTGTTGGTAGACCCTAAACTCTTCTTCCGGCGCAGCGACCAAGCTATGGTTCGGTGACATTTCTTGATTAGCAATGCTGTTTACATTGATTACAAATTTTTGCAGTAAGCTCTCGTCGACTAAATACTTTTCTACTAGTGCTGATGTCGCAATAGTAATAAGTGCATTCTTTACAGCAGCATCACTTTCATCTAGTGGTTCTACTATAACTAAGTCGGGTAGTGGGTCAATATCCTGAGCTGCTTCAATTTCAAGCGACTTTATTTCAGGTGTTCCTTCGAAAATATCTGGTTCAGGTGGCATATTTTCAGACTCATCTGCGTCTGCAAGCTCTTCAACAACCGGAAGTGCTGGTGTAACGGCAATTGGCAAAGAAGTAAGCGGCTGCTCTGCATCAGGATCTGGCCACAAAAATGCCACCAATAAAATTATAATTAAGACCCCTGCAGCAATAAGATACGGCTTCATTTGCGCCATTTGACTCGGTGATTGTGCTTCTTGATCTGACATTTAGGCCTCTTTTTTGCTTTTCATAAACGGTGACTACTGCGTAGTATAGTTGAGTCTAGCTTTAGTTAGTATAATATAACAGTTTCGACACACACATAATTATAAGGTTCATCATATTTTCTGAAATGAACTTTTACCGCTTATATTGGTATTTACAATATAATATCAAGTGATGATTATCTGAATATGAATGTAAAGTATCCGATGTCAAGGTTGACGAAAAAGTCACACCTTATTGAACGCCTAGAAGTGCAGTCCTTTGAAATGAACGTTTATTTGGTAAAGGTGACCATTGCAGGTGAAGCTGGTTTTGTAACAGACAAAAACAACAGCCCAATGCGCTTTCATAATTCGCAAATGGTGCGAGACATGTTCGATCATTGTGACGTTCAAAGCGCTGTTATGACCCATGATTCGCCGTATGATGAAATGATTGGTAACCCAATAAAAAAGAGCGATTTAACTGAAATGCCGTTTTCAATGAACCAGCCTTACTAGGTTAACCAATTGCGCCTTGCTTCAGTTAGCAATACGTCAAACTCGTCAGGGGTGACAGGCATAATTGACAACCGCCCGCCTTTTTTGACTAAGCCAATCTCGGTTATACTTGGCATTTCCTTAATGCTAGTTAGCGGTAAAATGTGCGCAAATGTTTCGATATGTTCAAGTTCAACCATACACCAACGTGGACTCTCGGGTGATGATTTTGGGTCGAAATAGCCACTTTCTGGGTTAAATTGCGTTTGATCAATTAACCCAATATTACTTACTTTGGCTAATCCAGCAATACCTATTTGTTTGCAACTGGAGTGATAAATAAATGCCATGTCGCCTACTTTCATATCATCTCGCATGAAATTACGTGCTTGATAATTGCGAATACCATCCCAGCCTTCTCGCTTATTAAGCTTGTTGGCTAAGTCTTGAATACTAAAAGCATCAGGTTCAGTCTTAAACAGCCAATATTGTGTCATGTTTTATCGCTCGGTGACTTTGCGCTTTGTAGTTGTTTCACGGCTTCTTGAATAGCAGCTAACTCATTCTGTTTGCGGTTTTTAGCCTCTCCTTCGGCTGTTTTTAGCGCTAATTCAACCTGTGCTAGTTGTTCCAGTAATTGTATTTCGGTTCGCTCTTTTGCTTCGGCTTCATCTGCTTTATCAAATATTAAATCTTCGGGTTTGCCATCCTCGGCTACCTTGTGTTTAGGTCTAGATTTAACCGGTAATATAACCATATCATCGGGTAGCTTTCGTTGGTTCATAAAGCCCGGCGATACTATTTCAATGTTGTCGTCATGCAAGCAGTCCATAATGTTCATATACAATTTGGAACGTGATGAAATCATGCTTTTTACTTCAGTTAGTAATCCTGAAATACGATAAGTGATAGCGTGGTCGCCGAGTTCCAAAATTTGTACAAAAGGACCCTCCAGCTCACTCAATTCGGCAGCTTTGATGAGTAAGGGCTCAACACGACTATGGTGAAGGTCATAGCCTAAAGACAAATTGGCAGAAACAATTGTTCCCGAAGAACGCACAACTTGAAGCGGATGTGAAATCAAGAATGAATTAGTAAACGCAATAAGATCTCGCTGTTCAGTTTGAATCTCGGTGTCGAAAAGTCCTTTTTCTGTTACTCGTCCAAAAAAGCCATCGACTCTAATAAAGTCACCTGTTCGAAACGGCTTGGTGAAGCGTAATACAATCCCAGCCATTACGTTTGCCACAATTGTGGTGGAAGAAAAAGCAATAACACCTGAGAGTAAAATACCAATTAGACTGATCACTTGATTTCGGGTGCTGTCACCGACCGGTAAAGCAATCGCAATACCAATAACACCTATTATATAAAGCAAAAGT
This sequence comes from Glaciecola sp., assembly GCA_047637355.1. Lineage (GTDB taxonomy): Bacteria > Pseudomonadota > Gammaproteobacteria > Enterobacterales > Alteromonadaceae > Glaciecola. Next base: position 6,193 of record JBLIKA010000003.1, read on the forward strand.
AGAATGAGTTTGCGTGGCAGTTTAGCTTCTTGATGAAGGCTTTTATTACCTAGCAACACTTTATGAGAAGCAATTAAAAACAACACAACAACGATAATAGTAAGTATAAAAGGAATAAGAGCTGATCCTAGTTTAAGCAGTTCATCCATTGGTTTAATACCTCGCTAACAAGTTATTCCAGAATAGTTTTTAAAAATTAGTTACGTTAAGTTTTAGCTATCGCCGCTTTTTCCAATAAGTAAGGTGCTAGTACTTTTTTGAAGTCGAGTGTTGCACCTAACTTGTTCGTTAACAATATCATGCCCGTAATTTTACGATTTACCAAGGCAACATCGAATAAAGGGGACACCGCAGCTGTTTTATCCGCAATTAATGGCATGCTGACTTCTTGAATTCGTTTAATAAGTTGTTGTTTCTTTAAGTTGTAGCCATGCTCGCCTTGTAAGCAATCACTGGCTTCAAAACAGGCTTTTAGAACGGTATCCACCGCACCTGTACTCATATTATTATCAATTAAACCGAGGGTAAATAGCGCTGTTCGCATGTCACTGATATTTTGGCGCTGCATCGCATCCGCCATTGCTAAATAATGCACGGATGTATGTTGGGAAATATTCCTACAGGCTCCAAAATCGAGTAATACTATCTTCTGCGTGTCGCTTTGATATAAATAATTGGCAAAGTTTGGATCACTTTGCATCAGTTTATGTGTAAACAGTTCTTCGTAAGTTAAGCGCATTAACTGGGTACATATTAAATTTAACGTATCAGCACTCATCGCACTAGTATCCGTTATTGGTGACCCTTCGATGTATTCCATCGCGAGTATGTTTTTGTCGGTTAGTTCGTCAACCACATAAGGCACAATAAAATGAGGGTCGTTGCTCAGGTTTGCACGATAAGCGTTGATGAATTTGGCCTCTTGTAAATAGTCAGCCTCATTCTTAAGCTGTGCTTTTGCTTCTGAGAGCAAACTAGTTAAATCGATATGTTTAGGCAGTGCACCGGTCAATTTTATTAAACTCATGACGTTGTCAATGTCACTGTCAATGCTTTCTCTGACACCAGGATATTGAACTTTAATAGCCAGTTGGCGACCATCTTTTAATGTTGCCCGGTGAACTTGGCCGATACTTGCTGCAGCGATGGGTGCAAATGAAAAATAACTAAATTGTTGATGCCAGTCTTTTGACCAGGACGCTTCTAGTGTGTTGAGTAGTTGCGCTTTAGGCATCGGGTCAGCTTCTTGGCGCAAGCGAGAGAGAATGGGCTCCCATTCTGCCGGCAACAGTTCACCCGCATCCATAGAAAGTAATTGACCCAGCTTCATCGCTGCGCCTCGCATATGCGCTAGACGCTTGGTGATAGATATGGCGTTATCGGTATTTAGTAATGATTGAGTCAACGAAGGGCGCTGACCACTGAAGATTTGTTTGGTAGCACCTTTAACAATATTACCAGCCACGGCAGACGCCAATCCACCAAACTTAGCTAACCGCGTTATTCTCCCCGAAGGTACTTTTCGCTCGTTGCCTTTGTTTGTCATAGTGATATCGATTTATTGTACATGCTAACTCTGTCAACTTGGTTGGGTTTAACCTAGCCTCATTACTGTTTGTATAGGCTGTTATGCTTTTCACAACGAGTATGACTATGACGTTGTTCAAGTATTTAATTTCTGTTGTTGTATTTATAGCTTTCTATGTATGGCGTTATATTGATGTAATCAGCGGCGCTAGTACGAAACACAACATGCCAAAAACGCTGCCAATACCAAAACCTATCCAACCATTTTTACCGATGTAACGACTAACGATGCCGCCGAATAATCCGCACCAAAGCATGACACTGTAGACTGAATCGATAACGCCAACACTCGCACCACTGAACAATACGAAAAGAATGAAAATACACATCGAGGCGGACATGATTACCCAAACGATGTTCTTCTTATTTGTAAACTCGGCCAACGGATTATATTGTTTGTCTGACATAGGTTTCTCTTATTCTTACTTAAATTAAGTGTATTACGGTTTTATATTGAGTTTTCGAGTACAACAATCATGATTACAGCATTAATGATGCGCAAACTCTACACTTAATAATTCAGTACTGTCAGTAAAGGTTAATGTTTGAATGTCACCCAAGCCTTCGACATTGATAGTATTGGTCTGTTGATGCCAAATGTCCCTTAGCGCATTATGCCGAATGTACAGCCCAGTTAAATCGCTTGGGGCTGGTGTTTCTTGGTAAACCCAAAAGTGTTGTCCTTCAAGCTCGGTGCCAACAAAGGACAGTGGCAATTCTGATTTTTTCATATCGTAGATGGCAAAACGTTCGACTACATATTTAGCAAAATCCGATTGGGTTTTTTCACTACGCATGATATCTGCATCGCCATCAAAAATTTCTTTTACCGCGTGCTCTGCGTCATGTAAATCGAATCGATGCATAACTTCGAGGTTTTGGGTTCGAGGATTAAAAAGAACGGTAGTGATTGCCATTTTTTGCTGATGAGCAGCGGCGCCATTTGCATTAAATACGCTGACTCCAATGGCAGCGGTAAAAAAGGAAGTGATAGCAAACGAGCTAATAGCTAATGCGGTGGCGGGTGTAAAGCGCGCAAAAAATGACAACATGAGTGACAAAAGAGCCACTCGTGTTGTCTTTTTCGAAGTGATTATTAGCTTCATATTAATAATTAATTTTTATCGTCATTGTCATCACCATCATCATCTTTCAACTCGTCATCCGATTTAAGTTTGGTTTTGATGTCTTGCATCACATCACGACGCACGCCCGACGTGTCGCTTTCAGATTTGTAGGCCTCTATGCGAGATGGAATAATGCGACGAGGATAGTGGTTATTTTCAACATCAACGTCTGCCGTTTCCCAACGCGGGTCTACAGTCACAGATTTCAACACTTTACCTTTTTCAGTCACAATGAGCTTAGAGACCGCTTTAGGAGCGCGGCGCCAAATTTCAGCTGGAATGTACATATCGTCAACGCTGCCATCCTCAAATTCTAGCTCAAGAATAATAGGCATGACTAAACCACCTTTGTTAGAGAAGTCTAAAACATAATAGTTTTTGTCTTCTTTTACAGCGCGTTCGAATACGCGTTTTTCCCAAGGGTCTAATTCATTGATGAATTTGCGATACTTGTTGCGCTCTTTATTCGTTACAGTAAAGCGATCGTTTTCGTCATAAAAATCACTGACATCTTCATTGCGATCAACCCATAGTTGCATACCTTGGGTTTTGTTACGTTCGTCTGTAAGAGATAAAGGCTTGTCCATTTCGGTGTCGCGTTGACGACTAAAATCGATGTCAGGATCTTCAGTATCTAAACGCAGTTTGTAAACGTGATCTAATGAAATATCAACGTGATCAGTTGAATAGAACCAACCTCGCCAGAACCAATCAAGATCAACACCAGAAGCCTCTTCCATAGTACGGAAAAAGTCAGCAGGAGTCGGACGTTTGTATTTCCAACGCTGAGCATATTCTTTGAATGCGAAGTCGAATAAGTCACGACCAAGAATAGTTTCACGCAGAATATTCAGTGCGGCAGCGGGTTTGGTATAAGCGTTAGGACCTAAACGCAAGACAGAGTCTGATTGCGTCATAATAGGCACTTGGGTGCTCGACTTCATGTAGCCTGTGATATCGCGAGGCTCGACACCCCATGGAATTGTTGGATCCCATTCACGACCAGCGACACCATCTAGGAAGCTATTTAAACCTTCATCCATCCAGGTCCATTGACGCTCGTCAGAGTTAACAATCATGGGGAAGTAAATATGACCGACTTCATGAATGACCACACCAATCAAAAAGCGTTTTTCAGCTAAAGAATAAGTGCGTTCGCCGTCATCTTGTAATTCAGTGCGAGGACCATTGAAGGTAATCATAGGGTATTCCATACCACCCACTGGACCATTTACTGACTGCGCAACCGGGTATGGATAGTCAAATGAGAAGCGGCTATACACTTCCATGGTATGAATCACTGATTCAGTACTGTATTTTTTCCATAAATCACCACCCTCTTTAGGGTAGAAAGACATTGCCATCACCAATGGGCGCTCGTTTCCGCCCTGATTATAACCTTTAGCATCCCACATAAATTTACGTGAACTTGCCCACGCAAAATCCCTAACGTTTTGCGCTTTGAAGCGCCAAGTTTTTGATTTTGACGTGCCTTCTTTTTCGTTTTCTAACGCTTCTTCAGCAGTAACAATGAATACTGGGCGTTTTGCTGTTTTGGCTTTTTCTAAACGCTTACGCTGTGTGCTAGTTAATACATCTTTAGCGTTCGTTAACTCGCCAGTTGATGACACGATATGATCGCCAGGAACAGTAATACTAACGTCATAGTTACCAAACTCTAGGGTGAATTCGCCACGCCCAATAAACTCTTTATTAGTCCATGCTTCATAGTCAGTGTAAGCAGCTAAACGCGGAAACCATTGAGCAAGCAAGAATATATCATTGCCGCCTTCGCGCTCATCATCTGGAAAGTGTTCGTATCCAGCACGGGCTGATACGGCGTCTTCTTCAACAATATTAAAGGCAAAATCAATATCTAGTTTAGTGCTGGTGTTAGGTTTAAGCGGTGCAGTAAGATCGACTCTCATTAGGGTGCCGACAACTACATATTTGAGGGCGTTGCCTTCACTGTCAGCGACTTTTTGTAGATCGTAGCCCAATTCAGTATCATCAACAAATTGTTGGCGACGCAATGCACTTAAACTTAAGCGCGCGGGTGTATCTCCCTTTGCTCCTTGCGTTGCTGGACCACGACTACCGATACCACCAAATGTGGTCGTAAGCGCAGACATAGAGTCGTCACGATATTTGTTTTGGTCTAATTGGATCCATAAATACTTGAGCGTGTCTGGGGAGTTATTTTTATAAGTAATCCTTTGTGAAGCAGTTACGCGTCGATTGGCCTCATCAAGCTTCACATCAATCACATAATCTACTTTTTGCTGCCAATACATGTGGCCTGGTTCACCGGCCGCATTGCGATATACATTAGGGGTTGGCAAGACTTCATCGAGTTGACGGAATTTGTCTTGAAAATCACCTTTGGTTTGTTGAATGGCAGAACTTGCATTACTACTTGACGAAAAGAAGCCCATTGCACAGATGAGTGCAATGAGCGAGACGCGGATTAATGACATATTTATTTCCCTATTACCGATTGGTCGATGGTGTCTTTGCAGCGAGTATTAATTAAACTTTTTAAACGTCGGCACTTTCAAAGAACTTCCACTGATTAAAACTACTAATGTTTCGATATTGTAACTACTTCAATTAAAAATAATAGCTGGTCGAGCGAATCCCTTATAAATCGTGTGCTTTTTTGCGAACATAATCGCTGTTTTGCTTGTTTATTAAACCAATGTCAGTATTCTGGAACATATAAATATTTTGTAACAATATACCAATCATGACTCCTTTTTCATGGCAAAGAGCCGTAATCAAAATCGGTAGCGCGTTAGTTTCTCCAGATGGCAACGGATGCAGTGCCGAATATCTGTTATCGATTGCGAAATTTATAACGCTAAGTCGTCAACAGGGTAAAGAAATAATCGTTGTTTCTTCTGGCAGCGTTGCGGCAGGCCGCAGTTTAATAAAAACAGGTTTGCAAGCATCTATAGCAGAGAAGCAAGCAATGGCGGCCATTGGGCAGACTCAAATGATGGCCAACTGGGCTCGTTTTTTTGATTTTCCTTGCGCTCAAATATTGTTAACACTTGACGATCTGCATGACCGTCGACGCTATGTAAATGTAAAAAATACTTTACGCGAACTATTAGCTAACAACGCATTGCCGATCGTGAATGAAAATGACACCGTTGCGGTGGATGAACTTAAAGTGGGTGATAACGACAATCTGGCTGCACATACCGCCCTCGTTGCACAAGCAGATACGCTCATAATATGCACCGACGTTGATGGTTTGTTCGATGCCGATCCTAGAAAAAAACCAGATGCCAAACTATTATCCAATGTGAAGATCATTACCCCTCAAATTAGCGCTCTCGCAGGTGGTGCAGGCACAATTGCTGGAACGGGTGGTATGATTACAAAACTACAAGCGGCTCAAAAATGTTGTGAGAGTGGCGTACAAACCTTATTAGTGAACGGTAAACAATCCACTGTTTTTGATTTATTAGGACAGGGTTTTTGCCCCGGCACATTGTTTAATGCTATACCTACAAAACACTCAGCAAGACACCAATGGTTGTCGCACACGGTTAAATCAAAAGGAACGCTGAGTCTCGACTTAGGTGCCTATACAGCCATCACTGAAAAAGGCGCGTCGCTTTTAGCCATAGGTATAAGGGACGTCAGTGGCAGCTTCAAAAGTAATGACGCCGTTGATATTAGCTATCAAGGTATCGTCATTGCTAAAGGTATTAGTTTATACTCGCATACAGAATTGAAATCGATTAAAGGGCTGAATAGTAGTCGGATAGAGTCGGTACTCGGCTTCAGTCATGGAGAAGAAGCCATTCATCGTGACGATTTGGTTCTGATTAAAGCGATTACATACTAACAAAATAAAAACACTAAACCAGTGTTAACGATACACCATGGAAACTAAAAAACATGACATTCGATATTCAAATTACTGCAAGAAAAGCGGCTGCAGCGAAGCATCAAATAGCTTCCTTAAGTAACGCTAAGCGCAAAGCTTTACTTACGCAAATTGCCAACAATCTAATTGCAGAAACGGCAACTATTTTAGATGCTAATAAACTTGATATTGAACATGCAAAGAATACAGGTTTGAGCGCAGCCATGCTCGATCGTCTTCTGCTTGATGAAAAAGCCATAAAAAATATTGCCGATGCTGTTTTTCTAATTGCAGGACAACCCGATTTCTTAGGTGCTATTAGCCATTTGCAGCCAATGCCTTCAGGTATTCAAGTTGGCAAAATGCGTATTCCACTGGGTGTTATTGCGATGATTTATGAGTCAAGACCGAACGTGACGATTGACGCTGCTGTGCTTTGTTTAAAGTCGGGAAATGCGGTCATTTTGCGCGGTGGTAAAGAAGCTCAGCATAGCAATCAAGCATTAGCGAAAATATTAAAAGCTGCTTTAATAAGCCAGCAATTAAGCGAAGATATCGTTACCGTTATACCCGTTGCAGATCGCGAGGTGATGGCGAAAATGTTGACCTTGAGTGAAAGTATTGATCTTGTCATTCCGCGTGGTGGCGAAGGATTAATCAACTATGTAACCGAGCATAGTCGTATTCCAGTGATACAGCATTTCAAAGGCGTATGTCATTTATATGTAGATAAAGCGGCAAAACTCGATAAAGCCTTAGCGATATTAGAAAACGGGAAAACTCAGCGTACTGGTGTATGCAATGCGCTTGAAACATTGTTAGTACATGAGAGTATCGCCACTGAGTTCTTGCCTTTGGCGGCAAAAATGTTTGAGTCTAAGTCGGTTGTGGTGCATGCTTGTGAAAAATCACTCGCATATTTTAAGCACGCAACGCTTGCTGGTCGGGACGATTGGGAAGCTGAATATCTTGCCTTAGAAATTGCAGTGAGAATAGTTAATGATGAGGAACAAGCATTCGAGCATATTCGCGAGTATGCTTCAGGCCATACAGAAGTAATTGTTACAGAGGACTTTTCTCTTGCTCAGCGATTTATGCGAGAAGTCGATTCATCTGTGGTTATGATCAATGCTTCATCTCGGTTCTCGGATGGTGGTGAACTTGGTTTAGGTGCTGAAATTGGTATTTCGACAAGTAAGTTGCATGCCTATGGTCCGATGGGAGCTGAATCGTTAACGACTGAAAAATTTATAGTTATTGGGGATGGTTCAGTAAGACAATGAGCCACTTTTGAAACTAAAATAATAACAATAACGGACTTTTAAGTTCGATGATGTAAGCTTTAACTATGATAAATATTCATACGATGGAAAATGATGAGCTGATGACCAGCTTCAGTCAGCGTCATAAAATACTCGCTGCAGCGTTAGCTACGGTATTTATTGGCTCAGGCAATGCCACGGCGAAAGCCGTGATAGATGTTGATGAAAGTGAGCCTCTAACGACCTTCAGTCAAGCATACAAAGAATATGTCATAAGCATAAAGTCCGGAAAGTATTCACCAGACGAATTGGTTCATGTTGCAAAGCAAACTTACCTGCTAGGCAAGGCAAAGTTTGGTTCACGTCACCAGAGCACCTTTATGTTGCAGCAAAATTTAGCTAACGCTTATTTAGAGGTAGGAGAATATGCACTGTCTGCTGCCAATTATGAATCGGTTACTAATTACCATGAGGAAACTCAAGGTGATGAAAGCCAAGCTTATTATTTCGGCTTGCTCGATATTATCAATCTAATATACAGCGCATATAAAGGCCAGGGATTGTCAGCACGAGACTTAGGTATTTCTCAATTTGGGCGTAATAGGGCGATTGCAAAATTGTTTGAAGTTACTGAAGCGCTAATCTCAAGCATGCCCGAAAATAGCCTAATGTTCCGCGGGCACACAGTGAAAACTGCGGTCATTAATAATTGGGCGGAGAAGGACCAACGTCTCCTCAAAATAGCCAAACAATTCAATTTGGATGCGAAAAAGAATTTAGGTCAGGACTCTGTCGTCTATATCGAGTCATTGACCTATGTTGGCCAAGTATATTTTGGGATGCAAAAATACAAAGATGCGCGAATTGTTTTTGAGCAAGTGTTAATGTCAGCAGATGCCCAAGACGCCGCAATGCATCCATTTTTTGTCATTGCACATGCTCATCTCGTATCAATATACGCACGGAAAAAAGAAACCAAAAAAGCCATTTTTCATAGTCAAGCGGTGGGCGAGAGTAGGTCTTGGGTATTCAGGAAAAAACCTTTATATCAAGTCTCTGCAAAATTTCCGCCGCACAGTATCGCAAATGCTAATATCAATAACGCGTCTGTTATAATAACAATGGATATTAGTAAGAAAGGACAGCCAATTAACATGCGTATTAAAAGTAGTACGCACGCCGATTTTGATAAACTAGCCATTGATTCGCTTAAGCAATGGTATTACGCTCCAAAATTTGTCACTGGTAAATTTACCGTAGCAACAGGCTTCGACGTTACTATCAACTTTATACGAGAATAGTAAACGTCCATAAAAACGAGTTACCATGCCAGAAATTAAGAAATTATTAGATAACAATTTGCGTTGGGCAGAAGAGACGAAAAAAGCCGATCCTGAATTTTTCAATAAATTATCTGAACAACAAAAGCCGGTATATTTGTGGATTGGATGTTCAGATAGTCGAGTGCCGGCCAACCAAATTGTAGATTTGTTGCCAGGTGATATATTTGTGCATCGCAATGTAGCTAACATGGTTATTCACACTGACTTCAATTGTTTGTCGGTACTCCAATACGCTATCGATGTGTTGCAAGTCAAGCATGTTATTGTTTGTGGGCATTATGGTTGTGGTGGTGTTGAAGCCGCTATGGGCGACGATAGCTTAGGGTTAATTGATAACTGGCTAGCGCATATTAAAGACACAGCAAACGAGAATAAGGCATTATTGGATCCACTTTTACCAGAGCAAAAAGCCGCCAAATTGTGCGAACTTAATGTGCTACAGCAAGCTGAAAATGTCCGTCGTACTTCAGTATATCGAGATGCGATGAAACGCGAACAAGACGTTAAGATCCACAGTTGGATTTATAGTTTGAGAAACGGCAAGATCAAAGTATTATGACAAAAACAACGACACGCATCGCGGTTAAACCTCCATTGCCGTTATTAGAATTTATCGCATTAATGGCGCTTTTGACGTCACTTGTTGCGCTAAGTATCGATGCAATGTTGCCGGCTTTAAATCAAATTGGTTCTGACCTCGGTAGCCAAAGTACTCAGCAAACCTATTTAGTTATATCGCTCTTTTTTGGTGGTATGGCATTGGGTCAAATATTCTTTGGTCCATTTTCCGATGCTCGGGGCCGACGACTGACCATTCTAGTGGGTCTTATTATATTTATTATAGGTACCTTGGTTTGCTATTTTGCAGAATCGATGGAAGCTTTATTGTTTGGTCGCCTGATACAAGCTTTTGGGGTGTCTGGACCTAGGGTCGCCTCAATGGCTGTTATTCGTGATCAGTATGCAGGCGATGCAATGGCCAGGGTTATGTCGTTTATTACCGTTATATTTATCCTTGTGCCAATGGTTGCCCCTCTTGCCGGCCAAGCCGTAATGAAGTATTTTCATTGGCGTGAAATATTCACCGTTTTTTGGATCGTAGCCGTTATTTCGGGCTTGTGGTTTTTCTTACGTCAACCTGAAACTTTAATACGAGCTAATCGCAATAAGTTTGCTTGGCATCATTTCTTTCGGTCTTGTTTTTGGCTTTTAAAGCAGCCACAAGTCATGGGATACTCGATCGCAATGGGCTGCATATTTGGTGCTTTTCTAGCTTACCTCAGCGGTTCTCAAACGATCTTTCAAGAAATTTATGATACTGGTGAATGGTTTCCATTGGTATTCGCAACGTTAGCGTTTTCGATCGGCCTAGCATCGCTATTTAATGGTCTTATGGTTATGAAATGGGGGATGCACTCGATTTGTGACAGAGCACTTTTTTTCTCTTTGATTTACGGTGTAGCACTGACTGGAATTACGCTGTACTTTGACGGTGTACCGCCACTCTGGTTGTTTATTAGCACCATGTTTTTTGGTTTCTTTTTTATTGGTATGCTGTTTGGCAACTTGAATGCCTTAGCTATGTTGCCGGTTGGCCATATTGCCGGTTTAGGTGCAGCGTTTATAGGGTCTTTGACTAGCCTAATTGCGGTGCCTATTGCAACTACGATTAATCTATTTTTAAAAGATGATCTGACTCCTATTGCCCTTGGCTTTTTAATTTTTTCAGTATTGTCATTTTTTGCGGTGCAATACGCGAAGAAAAAACCAGCGACGTATCTGTAAAATGAGAATAAGTTCTCACGCTGTGGTGAAAAGTAGTTTATGTGAAACTGGTAATTTAATTACAATAAATACTGATTTATATGCTTGTTTTTTGTACTACCCTCTATTATTATGTAACTTTATTACTAAATGGAGAGGCTAATGAGCTTCAATAAACAATACCTAAAATCTAAGCCTGTTTGTAAAGTCACTTTTAAGTTGTCAAAAGACGAAGCTAAAAATGCTGATAAAGTTTGTATCGTGGGCGACTTTAACGATTGGGATGTTGCTACGACCCCAATGAAAAAATTAAAAAACGGATCTTTCTCGTTCACCGTTGTTTTGCCAAAAGATACCCAATACGAATTCCGCTACCTACTAGACGATAATCAATGGGAAAATGATTGGAACGCCGATGCTTATATCCCCTCGGCTGTGTCAGTTGACGAAAATTCTGTGCTATCAGTATAAGACGTATGCAATGAATTTGAGAGGGGATGCTAAGCAATGCCATCCCCTTTTATTTAAGATGTGTCTTTAGTCCAACTCGGACCCATTTTTGCCACTGTACGTTTTCTTTATTTTTGAGGCGAATTAAGCTTCTCACTAAAGCCTGTAATTCAACGGCATCTATAATGTAAAAAATGATCCAAGCAACTGGTGCAAGTATCAACAGGTTTGCATGAAATCGAGTTTTTGAATCGACAATAATTTGTATTACGATCACTATAGAAATAAAACTAATGACAAAAACCAATGGCATATAATCATTAGTATAAAAAGTATAACCATAAAATACAGCTAATAATAAAGCTTCAAACAATAAAGTAAGTTCTGCATAGACAGCAAGAGGTAACAGCATAAAAGTGAGGTAAGGAGAATGCTTTTTACTGCAACTAAAAAATAAATGTCGATGTTTTATAAAGGTTAACAAACGACCAAATTTCCATCGTAATCGTTGATTAAATAAGTCTTTAAAATTTGATGGACCTTCAGTATAAACCACTGCGTCAGCGGCGTAGCGAGTCTTATATCCAGCCCCTAATATACGCGTAGACATTTCGATGTCTTCAGTAATTATATCTTCATCAAATCCACCTAATTCATCTAACACCTTCTTTTGATAAGCGGCGGCAGCTCCACCAATAATATAGACAGAGTTAAATATAGAATCGGCACGTTTAAAGAAAAATCCATATAGATATTCCAGCTGTTGCATTAGCTCTATCGATTTTTTTCTATTACCTACAATGACATTTCCAGCAACCGCGCCAACATCTTTATCAGTAAATCGTTTTATGATATTGGTAATCGCCTTGCCTTCCATTACGCTGTCAGCGTCAATGGTTATGATGATTTCACCGGTGCAATTTTTCAATCCATAATTCAACGCCTTCGCTTTACCACCATTGGGTAATTCAAAATATTTGACTTGGGCCTTGGCAGTCGAGTCAGCTTGATAAGTGTTGACATAATCAGTCACTAATTGATGAGTATTATCGGTTGACCCATCATTAATGACGATGACTTCAAGATTTGCATAGTGGGTTTGCAATACAGATTTGAGTGTTTTTAAAATACCCATCTCTTCATTCCAGGCAGGAATTAGAACAGAAACGGAGTAATCTTTTGGCAGCAAAGATCGGGATTGCTGATATTTTTCAACCAAAGTGTAAAAGGGAATAGCGACTAACTGAATAATGTATTTAACAATTATTGGTGCCAAAATTAGAAAGATTACCAGCCTTGCATTTGTGAGTGAATCGGAAGCGATATATTCGGTACTAATCGCCAAATAAAATACGCTGACCGATGCAAAATACAACAGGCATAAAAAGACCAGACCGTTAATAGACACTGAAGATTTCATTGAGTTTTGGATTATTACTTGTTTTGTGGGTAGGGTAATAATTATGCCATTAAATACCAAAATGACAAGTGTTTGTCTTTTAACCACATGTCCTTGTAGTCTATCCTAGATTTTTCGGTCGCTATTCTCTTCATTATATTTTATCGCTTGCATTAATGACCTTACATCGACGTGTTCGTTTTTAATGATAAGTGTGATTGAAATTTCTTCGATGGCAGCCGCCAAACACACAAATGCTGCAAGTCGAAAGGGCCAGGCAGACAGCTCAGTAAATAATAAAATGTATCCGACAACAGTGATAGCAACTGCAATTTTAACTCCCCATGTGTGATAGCTGGTAAAGCGCTGGAACTTAATGAAACCGACAATTACCGGTACAGTGAAACTTAAAACGATTAATAAAAAGAAAATAACCTCACGCTGTATTATATCGGGCCAGAGTATCCAGGCACAGATAGCGATCGTCGTGTAGATTACAAAATCTCCCCAGCTATCAAGGTGTGAACCTAACTGTGTTATCTGATTGAGCGTTCTTGCTAAAAAGCCATCTAACACGTCGGTGAATTCAGCAAATAGCAATACACCGATAAACCAGTATGGTTGCAGAGTTAACGCAAAATAGAATAATACAGGTGCCATTAAAATCCTCAGGAAGCTAATGGCATTTGGAATATTAATGATATCTTTGTTGTTAGAGCTCATGTCTTTTCCTCAAAATAATTAGTAAGGTCTCTTACGAATGCCCCACTTGTATAGCGTTTGTGAGAGCGCAAGTTCGATTATGATAAATGCTATAATCACTACTATGAGTGACAATATATCAAGTCCAAAAGTAGCTCTCATCATGACAGCAGGGAATAGTGATTCGGGAACTTGATCAAGTAATGGGGCCATCGAGCTCGGTTGCATGCCTAGCCTCCGTTTAATAAAACTGGATGCCAGATCACCGAGAACTGCATAAGTGGCAATTAGCAAACCTGTTTCTGGCGCATAACCCATTAACCAGGCACATATGGGCGTAACGACGCAGGCACCTAATGCGCCTCGCCAAGTTTTTGAATCGCCTAATATTCGTCTAGTATCGACAAAGTGTTTTGTGCAATCGATGGGGAAATCATATTTTTTGTTTAACAATACTCGAATTAATATCGGTGTACCGTTTGCGATTATAATCAATAAAAGTAGTTGCAATAGTTCAAGGTTCATATCAAATCTAGGTGATTAATTTAAAACACGAAAGCGGTTTTATTTTGATAAATTGGCGACAACCGTATACTTTATACTAATTCAGTAACTCAAAAATTCAAATAGTTTATGTCCAATATTTCTATAAAAGTGCTGACTTACAATATTCACAAGGGCTTTAATACGAGCAATCTTCGTTTCATATTGCATGAGATTAAAAACGCCCTAAGAAAAGTTGATGCTGATATCATCTTTCTTCAAGAAATTCAGGGCGATCGTCAGATATCCAAGAAACGTTTTGATAACTGGCACAATAACAATCAATTAGACTTTCTTGCCGATAAGATCTGGCCTCATCATGCTTATGGAAAAAATGCGATATATAAGGCCGGTCATCACGGCAATGCTATCTTGAGTAAATACCCGTTTATAGAATGGGAAAATATCGATGTATCTTTTATGCGCTCCGCGAGTCGCAGCCTTCTGTACGGTGTTATTAAACTGCCGGATAGTGAAAAAAGAATTCATATCGTATGTGTGCATCTTGGCCTGTTCGAACGCGAAAGAGAGCGCCAGATTATAACGTTGAGTCAACGTATTAATTTAGTTGTACCGCCTGATGAAGCATTGATTATTGCCGGTGACTTTAATGATTGGCGTTCACGTGCCGAGCAGTATCTGTATCGCGAACTTAATATTAGTGAGGTTTTCAAAGACAGTTATGGCGCCTATGCCCGGACTTTTCCATCTTGGTTGCCGATGTTATCCATGGATCGTATCTATTATCGTGGACTTGATATCGTGGCAAGTAAACCATTATACGGTAAGCCATGGAGTCGCTTATCGGATCACGCTCCTTTGTCAGCGGAATTTAAAATCCAGTGAATCTTCAAAATGCAGTCTTTGTATGGAATACGGTAGTTGATTTTTGCATCGAGCATGCCGGACTATTAGTGACTGCATCATTACTAACGGCGGTCTTAACACTTGCACTTGTGCCCATATTGATCACAAGCATTCCTGCCGATTATTTTATCTGTGAAAAACCGTTGAAGATTAGTAAATACCACCCAATAATTAATTTTCTCTTAAAAGCGGCCAAGAATTTATTAGGCGCTGTGTTTTTGTGTGTCGGGTTTGTCCTACTATTTTTGCCTGGGCAAGGACTCGTTATGATATTGGCCGGATTATTGATTATGAACTACCCGGGAAAGTATGCAATTGAGCGTTGGTTGATTATAAAACTCGGCGCGCTCCCTGCAATGAATGCGCTGCGGATGCGTTATGGTAAACTGCCATTAATTTCGCCGACATTATAACCAGCAGTCTAGAAATAAAAAGCCCGACCAAAATGGCCGGGCAAAAGGAGCTTATGTAAAGCACCCAACGACAGAAAAAGGGATTAAGAAGCTGACTATATAATTCTCGCTTACGCAGATTCCACAATTGCTTTCATATCGATCATGTATCCGCGAAGTTTCTCGCCAACGCTTTCTACGCCATGAGAACGAATTGCATGGTTAACTAATACTAGTTTCTTGTTGTCCACGCCCGTGGAATGATCAGCCAAACCACCACCAATATGTTCTGCAGTGATTTTTGGCATTAAGTGTTCTTGTAACAACGGGACTGCCGCGTTAGCGAATAGATAGTTTCCGTATTCAGCAGTATCTGAAATAACGACATTCATTTCATATAGCCGCTTTCTAGCGATTGTATTAGAGATAAGTGGCGTTTCATGTAACGACTCGTAGTACGCTGATTCAGGTAAAATACCGGCTTCAACCATCACATCAAAGGCGAGTTCAACACCCGCTTTAATCATTGCAACTAGCAAAATGCCCTTATCGAAAAATTCTTGGTCTGAAATCTTACCGCTATATATAGGGGCGTTCTCGAAACCAGATTGACCTGTTTCTTCACGCCACATTAATAAATTAGCGTCGCCATTCGCCCAATCTTCCATCATGGTCGTTGAGAAGTGGCCACTAATAATATCGTCTTGATGCTTCTCAAATAGAGGGCGCATCAATGTTGTTAATTCAACTGATAATTCGTGAGCAACAATTTTGGCAGGGTTAGACAATCTATCCATCATGTTGGTTACGCCGCCGATTTTCAGGGCTTCAGTGATGGCTTCTAATCCATATTGAACCAATGCCCCTGCATAGGCAGGATCGACACCATCAGCTACCATCTTGTCAAAGGCAAGTATGGCGCCCGCTTGTTGCATACCACATAAAATGGTTTGCTCGCCCATCAAATCTGACTTCACTTCAGCTACAAAAGAACTCTCAAGTACGCCCGCTCTATCGCCACCAGTTGCGCTAGCTAACGCTTTCGCTGTTGCCCAACCTTTATTTTCAGGATCATTTTCCGGGTGCACCGCAATCAGTGTTGGCACGCCAAATCCACGTTTATATTCTTCCCTAACTTCGGTTCCAGGGCATTTTGGTGCGCACATAACTACAGTAATGTCAGCTCGGATCTGTTGACCTTCCTCTACTACGTTGAAGCCATGCGAATAGCTAAGTGTTGCGCCTTTTCTCATCAATGGCATAACCGCTTCAACAACGCTTGAATGTTGTTTATCAGGCGTTAAGTTATATACTAGGTCTGCGCCTGGGATTAAGTCTTGATAAGTACCAACAGTAAAACCGTTTGATGAAGCTCGAACGAACGAATCACGTTTTTCATCAATGGCAGCTTGGCGTAATGCATAGCTGATGTTTAAGCCAGAATCGCGC
Organism: Glaciecola sp.; assembly: GCA_047637355.1. Classification (GTDB taxonomy): domain Bacteria; phylum Pseudomonadota; class Gammaproteobacteria; order Enterobacterales; family Alteromonadaceae; genus Glaciecola. The sequence continues at coordinate 22,958 of JBLIKA010000003.1, forward strand.
ATGTTCAAACCTTGGTTTAAACCCTGTGCGCCGCAGCCTACGATGACAATTGAATGACCTTTGAGATAATCACATCCGTCTGCGAATTCGTTTTTGTGCATAAACCGGCACTGACCGAGTTGGTCTAGCTGCTTGCGTAAAGGTAAAGTGTTAAAGTAATTTGTCATTTTCTGTCCAATAATCTTTTGAATCTGCTTTTCAAGCATCTCACTCAAGTTACACGTAATTAAAAGCTGATTGAGTGTTTATTTTTGTGTCTGTGACGACATAAATTAATAATAGATAAATATTTTTGTTTTATAAAGTGATATATTTGAAACTTAATGTTTCATATAGTGAAATATTAAATTTAAATGTGCATTGGATTGAGGTTAGCAATAGGCGGTAGAGAATGGAATTAAAGGCCCTACAAATGTTCCGACATCTAGCCAAAAGCTTACATTTCGGTAAAACGGCTCGAGCAATGTTTGTTTCACCGCCTACTTTGTCGCGCGCCATTAGCCGATTAGAAGATGAATGCGGCGCTGCGCTGTTTGTTCGTAATAATCGTAGCGTAAAATTGACCGCTGCTGGGCAACAGTTTTTAGAATTCGCGGAATTGACTTTGAATGCCTGGTTGCAAGTGCGTGCTGACATTGGCCAACAGCAAACTCAATTGAGTGGATCCCTTTCGTTATATTGCTCAGTAACTGCAAGTCAAAGTCATTTGCCGAAGTTGCTAGATAAGCTGCAGGCGCAGTATCCTCAAATTGAACTGAAACTAGATACGGGCGATCATTCCCTTGCTATAGACACCATTGAGCAGCATAAAGCCGATATAGCGATTGCTATTCACACCCCAGATTTTCCTGATCACTTATCATTTATACAAATTGATAAAGTCCCTTTAGTCCTGATTGTTCCCAAAACACTTCAGATAGCTAATGTTGATGAGGTGAAGTGGCACGAGCACAGTGTTGTAATGCCTGCGGGCGGACCATCGAAAAGAACAGTAAACCATTGGTTTGCCGAACATGGTGTAAAACCAAGAGTATATGCCAGCGTGTCAGGAAACGAAGCTATTGTGAGCATGGTGGCCCTAGGTTTAGGCATTGGTTTTGTTCCGCAAATTGTTTTAGATAATTCGGTAGCTAAAACAAAAGTTACCAGCATTGATGTAAAAGATATAGAGCCTTACTCCTTAGGTTTGTGTTTTTTGCGCGAACGCGAAAATGAAGCCTTAATGCGGGTAATGATTGATCTTTTCAAAAGTTAATGTATTTAAATGCAAACAAAAAGTTAAGCTTACTTGACATTTAAGTAAAGTAAGCTTAACCTGACTATAAGTAAAGGACGCTTTACTTATAGTCAAAGAGTTTAATGTAAATTCTTCGGTAATATTTTATTAGATGGCCCTCATGTAAAAGTAATGATTATCAATTTTTGGTATGACGGCTCATTTTGATATCAGGTTTCGACAAATATGCAAACAGCTATCTAGCGACATAACGCTTTAGCTCAGCTGGACCGGCATTAGGGTAAACACAAAAGGTAATGACATGAACGATATACAGAGCAAAAAAACGAACAATAGTATTGCCAGCAAATCTAAACAAAACACAAAATCCTTGGCTATTTGGACCGGTGCATGGCTAGTAAGTTTAGCTCTTGTGGCTTTTGGTCCATTGTTATTATGGGACTATCATCAGGCTATTTCTTTAAGCGCCATTGCCCTTAATGTGTTCATGGGCTACAAGATGATTATGGTAAATAAAAAGCATTTGGAAGATTTAGACGAGCTACAGCAACGTATTCATCTGGTCGCAATGGCCTTGTCGTTGGGGGTGAGTATGGTTTTTGGTGCAGTATATGGTTTGCTAGAATCAATACGCTTAGTTGAATTTCAGCCAAGCCCCTCAGGCGTACTTTTTGTAATGGGTATTTCATATGCCGTGGGTATGGTCTTGGCCCATAGGAAGTATTCATGAAAAATCGGTTTAAAGTACTGAGAGCAGAACGCGATTGGACTCAGGCTGACCTTGCCGCAGAATTGGATGTTTCGCGACAGACCATTATTGCAATAGAAAAAGGTAAGTACGATCCTAGTTTGTCTCTTGCATTTAAAGCCGCAAAGCTTTTCGACATGCAGATAGAAGCGATTTTTCAAGCGCCTCAGAGTACTTAGTTTATTCAGTGAGTTCATTTAACATGCGGTCAAAGCCTCTAAAACTTAGGGCTTCGGCCAAATGTTGTTGATTCACACGTTCAACGCAGTCTAAGTCAGCAATGGTTCGCGCTACTCGCATTGTGCGATGATAGGCACGCATCGACAAATTCATACTCTGCATCGCCTTACTCAAAAATAAGCTTTCGGTTTCACTCAAAGGACAATACTGCTCAATCTCCTTACCATTTAGGTTTTTGTTCAACTTACCTTGGCGCTCTAACTGGCGCTGTTGTGCTGCGATTACCCGACGTTTCACAATTTCGCTCGTTTCTATTTCATTATTAACTAATCGCGCGGCAATGGGACCCCTCTGGTTGTTACTCGATTGTTCTGAGTGCGGGCTATTAACATGAGTACTGGCACGTCGTAAATTAACATCGTGGCGGTCAGCAGAGGAGTCGAGTTGCGAATTGGTGGCCAATTTAATTAGGTGAATATTACGCCCTGTAATCTTTCGCGAAACCTCGACGACAGGGTTGCTTTGGTGCTTTATTTTTAGCGCTTTGCTCAAGTCAATTTTGGGTACATTAACTTGCAGATCGATACGGTCGAGAAAAGGACCAGAAATTCTATTCAAATACCTAAGTACTTGATCGGGGTTGGCGCGTTGGTCATCTATATCGCCTGTTGGACTTGGATTCATTGCGCAGACCAATTGAAAATCAGCGGGATAAACGACTTTTTGCGCTGCACGTGAAATGTTAATTTCGCCGGTTTCCATCGGCTCGCGCAATACATCTAGTATGTGTCTGCCAAACTCAGGTAACTCGTCTAAAAATAAAACGCCTTTATGTGCTAGTGAAATTTCTCCGGGCTTTGGATAGCTGCCGCCGCCCACAAGTGCAATAGCTGAACAGGTATGATGTGGTTGTCTAAATGCCCGATTACGCCAAGTAGATGGGCAAATTCTATCACCCGAAATTGAACGAATGGAGGCTGACGTCAAAGCGGATTCCTCATCCAGCTCTGGCATAATAGACAGTAATCTATTGGCTAACATGCTTTTACCGGTGCCTGCTGGTCCAAAGAACAAGATGTTGTGAGCTCCCGCAGCTGCAATTTCTAACGCCCGCTTGGCGTGCTGTTGCTCAACAATTTCAGACATGTCGCCATAGGTAGAGGGTGTCACTTTTGCCTTCGTAGTTATGTGAGACGCTATTTTACGTTTGTTACTTAGATGCAAGTAGACCTCAGTGAGTGAATTGGCCGCGATAATTTGTGCTGAACTAACCAGGCTCGCTTCATCACCATTACTTTTTGGTAGCACCAATTGCCGGTTTGATTTGGAAGCTGCAAACGCCATTGGCAAGGCACCTTGTATTGGGCGTAGGTTCCCTGACAATGCTAACTCACCGACAAATTCGTATTGAGTTAAATTGACTCTTTTGAGTTGCTCACTAGCGGCGATAATACCAATAGCGATGGCTAAGTCAAAGCGACTGCCCCCTTTCGGCAGGTCCGCTGGTGCCATATTCACCGTGATTCTTTTTGACGGGAATTCAAAATCAGAATTAATGATAGCGCTGCGCACTCGGTCTCGCGATTCTTTTACCGTGGTCTCAGGCAATCCCACTAAGTTAAACGCGGGTAATCCATTCGATAAATGTACCTCAATTGTCACTAGGGGGGCTTCAACACCTAAATTTGCGCGAGTGTAAACGATAGATAAAGACATGCGTTAAATCCTATTGATTTTAATTGCCATAGCGTATTTGATGGACGTACTAAAAACAGCTGTCCTTTGTGGGAGTATTTTCAAGAAGTGCTTGCGAAGCAATATGAATTGAGGCACATTGAGAGCGTGACGACAATATGAATCAAGACTTTTCAAGCATCTTCGCAACTTCGACATGCACAAGAAATGTGTAATGCAGATGGTTGAGCGAGGGAGCAGTGTATTCTCAGAATCCACAAAACCCTCAATTGAAGAGGGTTTTTTCGTTTTTAACGCCCTTATTTTTTAACTGTTACCTTGCCTTAGGTCCACAAATAAGCTTGCAAAAGTGATGGATTGAGTAGGTTAGCAAACAACATACAAGTTTTAACGCATAGAGGTCGAACTTGGCTTTGATAAAAAATGACAAGTTAGCAGCACCGCAAAAGCCACTGTGCGAGAGCAATCAAAATTGGATTAATAATGTCGTCAAGTAACGTAAATATGAATAACGCAGGTTCAAGTGCTCCAATAGTCACGGGTGAAATGTCGCCATATCAATATTTAACTAAAATATTGTGCGCTCCAGTCTATGAAGCGGCTATAAATTCAGATCTAGATTACCTCGCTAGCCTATCCATGGAGCTTAAAAACAAAGTCTATTTAAAGCGGGAGGACCAACAGCCGGTCAAATCGTTCAAAATTCGTGGAGCGTATAACTGTATTCGCCAACTCAGTGACGAACAAAAAGCGGCTGGAATTGTTGCTGCTTCAGCTGGTAATCATGCGCAAGGTGTTGCTTACGCTGCAAAAAAGTTAAATATTAAAGCAACCATTATAATGCCCGAGACGACTCCCGATATTAAAGTTGAGGCGGTAAAACGTTTTGGCGGCAACAATGTCACGGTAGTGCAGTCGGGCACGAGTTTTGATCAGGCTAGTGACCTAGCTAAAAAGCTATGTGCTGAAAATGGTTTTTCCATGATCCCACCTTTTGATCATCCGGATGTTATTGCAGGACAGGGAACTATAGCGAAGGAAATGCTTGAGCAAAACCCCAATCTGGAATACATATTTGTGGCGGTCGGCGGTGGGGGTTTGGCCGCTGGAATTGCTATTTACATAAAACAGTTACGCCCTGATATTAAAATTATTGGTGTGGAGTCAGTTGAGTCTGCGTGTTTAATCGCGGCGATGGAAAAGGGCGCTCCGGTTACTTTACCTGCCGTCGGGATTTTTGCAGACGGTGTCGCGGTAAAAACTATTGGTAGCGAAACATTTAGATTATGCCAAGAATATTTAGATGATGTAATTACCGTAACCAATGATGAAATTTGTACCGCAATTAAAGATATTTTTGATGATACGCGGGTTATTGCTGAACCCGCAGGCGCTTTATCGGTAGCAGGTATTCGCAAATACACCAAGCAATATAAGCTCCAAGGTGCGGTGATTGGCGGTGTTTTGTGCGGTGCGAACATTAATTTCCATACACTACGATATGTATCGGAACGCTGTGAATTAGGCGAGCAAAAAGAAGCTGTTTTTGCCGTGAAAATTCCCGAAGCAAAAGGCTCCTTTAAGGCTTTCTGTGCAATATTAGGCGGTATAACAATAACCGAATTCAATTATCGCTACGCAAAAAGTGACGACGCACATATTTTTGTTGGCGTTAAGTTAAAGCGCGGCATGACAGAGCTCCAAGCACTGTTAAAGCGACTAAATAAAAATGGCTATGACTGTTTCGATATGTCGGATAACGAGTTGGCAAAGCTACACGTTAGACATATGGTCGGTGGTAAGCCTCAAGAGCCTATTAACGAGCATATATTCTCTTTTGCCTTCCCTGAATATCCCGGTGCGTTAATGCACTTTTTAACAAAATTAGGTGAGCAGTGGAACATTACTCTGTTTCACTATCGCAATCATGGTGCGGCTGAAGGTTTAGTTTTAGCTGGTTTTGATATTGATGACAACAAGCGAGCATTATTTGACTTGCACGTGAGCGAACTCGGTTTTGATATGCATGAACATCGAGATAATCCTGCGTATCGATTATTTTTATCAGGGCAGAATTAATCTGCCCTTTATGTTAGATTTTTTCTAAATGCTGAGCTATTTCAGGCCAAACCAATTCCATTATCGCTTTTTTTAGCGCCAAGCTGTCTTCTGAAAACTCTAACGTTCCGCTGTCGAGGGTGTTTAGCAATTTGTTTTCGCGCAGTGCATTCACAAACGAGCCCAGTACATTTTTATCATAGAACTCAGGGGAGCTCATACCATAGAGGGTGGAAAGACGCTCGGCAATAAGACAGCTTTGCTTCTCTAAATGTGACCGGGCGATCGTTTTTTCTTTTTCTAATACTCTTAAGACTACAGCATAGCGTTGCCATGTTTCTTGCATCGCGCGACTCAATAACCAAGCAGAATGGAAACCGTCGTCACTCGACGAAGGAGGTGATAAAAAGTCACCGTTTTGCATCAACAACCCCTGCTCTTGCATTTGCGCAATAAGCGCTTCGGCTTGCTCAAGCGCCTCCGCCAGCGAGTAATGCAAAAAGAATTCGCGTTTCAACAAAGGATAGAGCTTGGTAACCATGTCAATGACTACTGACTTCTCCGTTTTCTTGTGATTAAAAATCACAGCCATGATCAAACTAGGTAAGGCGAAGACGTGCAAAATATTGTTTCGGTAGTACGTCAGTAATGCCGCATTACCTTCTTTGGCGGCCACTAATTTTCCGTATTGGTCTGTCGACTGCTCGAATCGATTGAGTGCCAATGTTGTTTGCACCATCGCTTCAGCGTCTTCTTCTGGTAGCGTAAAGTCAACACTAAAAGGGACTTTTGACAATAATGCCAAATAATCTTTGAGCGCTCTGGTCAGTTCTGACTCACTCATAATGTGAGTTTTAGATGACAGCAAGCACAACGCAACCAACGCAGTCCCGTTCAAAGCCGCTGCTCGGTTAATTCGGGTCATAATGACATCAGCAAGTTTGTTCACCGCAGGTGTTAACCAAGCCGGTTTCTTATCTGGATCATCCGGCGTTGTTTCGCGCCAATTTTCTACGTTCTTGTCCAAGAACTGATTAATTTGTAATGGCTCGCCAAAGTTAACGAAACCATGACCATAGTTCTTGAGTTTGCGAATAGCGGAAAATACCTGAGTTGGTGACTCTTTTTTCTTGGTCTTCCCTTTGAGCTCTTTCTGGTAGCTTTTTACTTCCATCACATGCTCGTAACCTATGTAAACCGGCACAATAGAGACAGGGCGGTTAATTCCTTTAAGCGCTGCTTGCAGAGTCATTGCTAACATACCGGTTTTCGGAGGAAGCAAACGGCCCGTTCTTGAGCGTCCGCCCTCAGGGTAATACTTAACTGAATATCCTTTGTTGAATAGTAGCTCTAAGTATTCTCTAAAGGTCGCGGTGTAGAGTTTATTACCCGCAAAACTGCGGCGAAGAAAAAATGCACCACAGCGCCTGAATATTTTACCGACTGGCCAAAAGTTAAGATTTATACCTGCTGCAATATGTGGTGTTACCAAACCTTCGTGGTGAATAACGTAAGTTAACAACAGGTAATCCATGTGCGAGCGATGACAAGGCACGTAAATTATTTCATGGCCATTTTGGGCAAGCTCACGCACTCGATAAGCATGGCCGACATGTATACCGTTATATATTTTATTCCAAATGCGCCCCAATATGCGTTCGCTTATTCGAATTAGACCAACGCGATAGTCCGCGGCAATTTCATCGATATACCCTATGGCCAGTTTTTTAGCCTCTTGAGCATTAATGTTTTTTTGGCGCATGGTGTCAGTCATAGCTCGTTTAACTGAATCGGAGCCTAACAAAGAATTATATAATGTTGAACGTTCTAAGAGTGTTGGGCCATTCAATACTTGGCGTTTACGTTGAAAGTGAGTTCTCGCTACTCGTACTAATTTTTGGGATATTCTCTGGTTGGAACCATGTAGTTGCCCCATCTGTTTTGTCGATACTGCTTTACTGTAACTGACCACATTGTCACGCCCTAAAAATATAACAATGAGGAGTTTTCTTAACCAACTAGGAGATGCTCTGTCCGCTAAAAGCTGAGCGAAGCCTGAGGACTTTCTACTGGCCGATCTGCCCCAAGATATAAAAACAGGGACAACTTGCAAATCAAGTTCAGGGTTTTCACGATGCAAATGAAACATGTTGGTAAAAACGTCTTCAATTGCGGTCTTCTTAACTTTTCGTGACAGTAAGCTTTGAGGTCGAGTTAAAAAGTAGCAACGTTTGTGTTCTTCTCCCAAGAACTCGATTGATGTTGTGGGATCAGGCAGGCCTAAACCTGCAGCCGACTTCTGCAAAGCAACTAAATCAGTGATGGACTCTGTTTGAATCAAGTATAAGAGCGGTTTCTTTTTATCTATACCTAATTCAGCTTCGATATTCGCGGGAACGCTGTTAACCGAAATGAGCCAACGAATAGGCAAAGTAACTATTTTACGAAAAAATGCGCGTGCGCCACTCATGAAGTCTTCCTGATAAAAATCAATACGTCATAATAATAATAACATGACAGTTGAACATTGCTTTAGTTCGTTTATATACAAATCATGATTCTATGTATTATTTTTTGTTCTAGAGTTGTTTTTAAATAAATAGTGATTTGATCGTTGCCATTTACCTTTTCCTGTATATACTTACGACTAACTGTATAGAAAAACAGGCTGTTTATGCGTCCACTAACTCCCAGGCAACAAGAAGTACTCGACCTTATTAAGAGCACTATGATCGATTCGGGCATGCCGCCCACTCGTGCTGAAATAGCGCGTCATTTAGGTTTTAAGTCGGCTAATGCCGCAGAAGAACATTTAAAAGCGCTCGCTAAGAAAGGAGTGATTGATATTATTCCAGGCACGTCGCGTGGTATTAGGTTGAACTGTGCTTTGGACGATGAGGCGGAAGAAGGTTTGCCGCTGATTGGTCGTGTTGCTGCCGGTGAACCGATATTGGCAACCGAACACGTCGAATGTCATTACAAAATTGACCCTAATTTATTCAAGCCTAACGCCGATTTTTTGCTCAGAGTCGAGGGAATGAGTATGAAAGATATCGGTATCATGGATGGCGATATTCTCGCCGTGCACCGCACAACTGACGTGCACAACGGTCAAGTGGTTGTAGCCCGAGTAGATGACGACGTTACCGTAAAGCGTTTTGAAAAGCGTGGTAGCCAAGTGCTATTGCATGCAGAAAACGAAGCGTTCTCGCCTATCAAAGTTGATTTAGCGTCGCAGCCCTTTAATATTGAAGGTATTGCTGTAGGGGTTATTCGAAATTCAAATTGGATGTAACATCGGATTAAATTAGCGCTACAAAAATAAAAAAGCCGTTGTATAACAATATACAACGGCTTTTTTCGTTTAAAGTCGATGGCTAATTTACCAATTCCAGCTGTTTTAATTAACTCCGCATTGGCAATTGGCTAATTTTCTTGTCCATAAATCTGTTTAGTTAAGTAATCAATACACTTAAATTAGACCAAAGAGTAAAAAAGCGTAAATGTAACGCTTAAAAATTAATCGCTATTAAGATATTCCATCTAATTTCAAGAAAACTCTAGACTATGAAGGCTCTTTGTTTAATCATTACACGCTGATTTACATAAAAATAACAAACTAAACGAAATCTTCACATTGGTTGATAAAAACTAACGGCCTGACGAAGAAGATTGGAGAGGAGTATCAGAGTGAATCGAATATCCACATTGCTTATTGGCGTAATGTTAGCGTTTAGCAATTCAGCTATAGCGACAAGCGCCGCAGAGCGTTCAGACCTCAACATGCGGCCCGGTGTCAGCGACATCAGTTTGGAAGTCTATGACTTGCATATGTTGATGTTTTGGATCTGCGTAGCTATCGGTGTTTTAGTGTTTAGTGTTATGTTTTATTCGATGGTAATGCATCGTAAATCTACCGGCGCGAAACCAGCTAATTTTCATGAAAACGTCAAAGTAGAAATACTGTGGACAGTCATTCCTTTTGTCATTCTTATTGCTATGGCATGGCCAGCAGCTACAACCCTGATAGCGATGGAGGATACCAGTGAGGCTGAGGTTACAATATTGGTTACCGGCTCGCAGTGGAAATGGCATTATAAATACCAAGACAACCCCGATGTCGAATTCTTTTCTCTGCTAGCAACTCAGCAAGAGCAAATTAATAACAAATTCACCAAAGGTGAAAACTATCTATTAGAAGTAGACCGTCCTTTAGTGATCCCAACCGGCAAAAAAGTCAGGTTCTTGATTACCTCCGATGACGTTATTCATTCATGGTGGGTTCCTGACTTTGCAATTAAAAAAGACGCTAACCCTGGTTTTATTAATGAAGCTTGGACGAACGTAAATGAACCGGGTATCTATCGTGGTCAGTGTGCTGAATTATGTGGCAAAGACCATGGGTTTATGCCGATCGTCGTGATTGCAAAAGGACCAGCTGAATATAGTACATGGCTACAAGAGCAAGAGACCGCCGCGATAAGAGCAAACGAAGAAGAACAACGCTTGCTTGCCATGAACATGAGTATGGAAGACTTAATGACGCAGGGTAAGAAAGTGTATGACACTGCTTGTGTTGCTTGCCACCAAGCAAATGGGGGCGGCTTACCGCCGATGTTCCCAGCCCTGAAAGGCAGTAAAATTGCGATGGAAAAACAAAATATCCCCGTTCATATCGACTACATCATTAACGGGAAAAATAACATGCCAGCGTTTGGCAAGCAGTTAACTATGTCTGAAATAGCCGCTGTGGTTACTTATGAGCGAAATGCTTGGGGTAACAATACAGGTGATATTGTACAAGCCAAAGATGTTAATTTAGTGATTAACGGTAAATAGGAGGTCATCAAAATGAGCACAGAAACCGTAAACGACGCACATGATTCGGACGATGGCCACAACGCCCATCATGAACATCATATTCCAAAGGGCATCTTGAGATGGCTTTTCACCACGAACCACAAAGACATTGGTACTCTCTATCTTTGGTTTGCCTTCATCATGTTTTTGATTGGTGGTGCAATGGCCATGGTCATTCGTGCAGAATTATTTCAACCAGGTTTACAAATAGTTGACCCACATTTCTTCAACCAGATGACCACGGTACACGGCTTGATCATGGTCTTTGGTGCGGTTATGCCAGCCTTTACAGGCTTAGCCAACTGGCTAGTTCCTATGATGATTGGCGCGCCAGATATGGCATTACCGCGTATGAACAACTGGAGCTTTTGGATCCTTCCATTTGCTTTTTTAATATTGCTTTCTTCACTATTTATGGATGGCGGCGGCCCAGCCTTTGGTTGGACTTTCTATGCGCCTCTATCAACTCAATACAGTGGCGATAGCACGGCTTTATTTGTGTTTTCAGTGCACATAATGGGTATCTCATCTATTATGGGCGCAATCAATGTGGTTGTAACCATACTCAATATGCGTGCGCCAGGTATGACTTACATGAAGATGCCTTTGTTTGTGTGGACGTGGTTGATTACTGCATTCTTGTTGATTGCTGTCATGCCGGTGCTCGCGGGCGCCGTAACAATGGTCCTTACCGATAAATTCTTTGGCACTAGCTTCTTTGATGCTGCCGGTGGAGGTGACCCCGTCATGTTCCAGCATATTTTCTGGTTCTTTGGTCATCCTGAAGTTTATATAATGATATTGCCTGCTTTTGGTATTATCTCTGCGATTGTCCCTACTTTCTCGCGTAAGAAGCTATTTGGTTACGCCTCTATGGTATATGCGACATCATCCATTGCGCTGTTGTCATTCATTGTTTGGGCGCATCACATGTTTACCACTGGTATGCCGGTGGCCGCAGAAATGTTCTTTATGTTTGCCACCATGCTGATTTCAGTACCAACGGGTGTGAAGATCTTCAACTGGGTCGCAACAATGTGGCGTGGATCGTTGTCATTTGAAGTGCCTATGATGTTTGCAATCGCCTTTATCGTTTTGTTTACGATTGGTGGTCTGTCGGGATTGATGCTTGCGATTACGCCAGCTGACTTCCAGTACCACGATACGTATTTTGTGGTTGCTCACTTCCATTACGTACTGGTAACTGGAGCCGTGTTCTCCATCATGGCTGCTGTTTATTACTGGTTACCTAAGTGGACTGGTAAAATGTTCGACACCACATTAGGAAAATGGCATTTCTGGTGTTCACTTATCTCGGTTAACGTTTTGTTTTTCCCGATGCATTTTGTAGGACTAGCAGGCATGCCTCGTCGTATTCCTGACTATGCATTGCAATTTGCTGATATCAATAAATGGGTCAGCATCGGTGGATTCGCATTTGGCTTGTCTCAATTAATCTTCCTCGTTTTAATTATAAAAGCGTGTAGAAAGATTGGCGAACCAGTATCTGACCAAGTTTGGGAAGGTGCCGAAGGCTTAGAGTGGGAAATTCCTTCACCTGCGCCTTACCATACATTTACAACGCCACCGTTTATTAAATAGCCAAGGATAGTGTAGGTATGTCTGAACAGCCTGAATCTAAACATGCAACTGACAAATCTAATGTTGCTCTCGAAAGTGAGGGTGCATCGGATGTTCAGATACCGAAAACGCGCGCTCAGATGGCGGCTGAAAATGCCAAAACGGCAAAAAAACTCGTGTTTGTGGTTATCGGTATGTTGGGGTTCAGTTTTGCGTTAGTTCCTTTGTATGATGTTTTTTGTGACCTTACGGGAATTAATGGAAAACCGTCAAACGAAGCGGCTGTTTACGAATCGGTTGTCATAGATGAGTCTAGGTCAGTAAAAGTTGAATTTATTACGCGTACGCATTCCGGTATGGCTTGGGAATTTGAGGCACGGACTGCAAATATAAGACTACATCCAGGACAAATGGGTGAAGTTGAGTTTTATGTTCGAAACCCAACTGACCATGACATTATCGCACAAGCTATACCCTCAATATCACCCGGAACGGCAGCTTTGTATGTCAATAAAACAGAGTGTTTTTGCTTCAAACATCAACCGTTAAAGGCGGGGGAAGAAGCATTAATGCCAATGAAGTTTTATGTTGACCCACAACTTCCAAAAGACATTACGGTTTTAACATTGCAGTACACGCTATATGACATATCCGCAACGGTACAACCCGCTGCTGTCGTTGCCATGAACAATAGCTAATGGAGAATAAAATGGCTCAAGAACAATACGAAAAATATTATGTACCCGAACAAAGCATCTGGCCAATAATTGGTGCGGTAGCATTGTTTTTAATCGCAGTTGGAGCTGGCAATTTTGTCATCGAAACTACCCGAGATAAAAGCGGTTATGGCTTTTACATCCTCATGGCAGGTTTTGCCTTACTGCTAGTTATGCTCGTGGGCTGGTTTAAAAACCAAATCGATGAATCAATGAGCGGACTTTACAGTGCCCAATTAAGCCGTTCATATAGACAAGGTATGGCATGGTTCATATTCTCTGAAGTCATGTTCTTCGCTTGTTTCTTCGGTGCTTTGTTTTATGCCCGAACAATTAGTATTCCATGGTTGGGTGGTGCATCTAATAATGCGAGTACTAACGACGTTTTGTGGAATGGTTTCCAAGCTACTTGGCCTTTGTTAACAACGCCTGCTGATGCAATAACAACAGGAGAGCCTTCAACCCAAGCGATGCCTTGGACTGGACTTCCGCTTTATAACACGGCCTTATTATTAGCCTCGTCAGTCACACTACATTACGCACATGTTGGTTTAGAGCAAGTAAAAAGAAAGCAACTAATGTGGTTACTTGGTGCCACTATCGTACTAGGCAGTATTTTTGTCGTATTGCAAGTACAAGAATATATCCACGCCTATGTTGATTTAGGTTTGAGGCTTGATTCTGGTGTTTATGGTAATACATTCTTTCTGCTAACCGGTTTCCACGGGATGCATGTTACGTTAGGAACGATCATACTTATTGTGTTGTTCTTAAGATGTTGGAAGGGCCACTTTACGCCCAAAGAACACTTTGCGTTTCAAGCCGGCAGTTGGTACTGGCACTTTGTTGATGTTGTTTGGGTGATGTTATTCTTCTTTGTCTATATTTTGTAAAATAAACAAAAAGGCCATTTCAAACGAGATGGCCTTTGCAGTTGCGATTAGGGTGTATTTATTGGCCTTAAATAATAGGCTTGAGTTATTACCCTAAACTAATAGGGTTTTGGGTTGGGTTGGATGATACCGGTTGCCAACGCAATTAGGATAAGCCCAATAATGAGTGCGGAGGCAAGCACACGTCGGCCGATATACTTACTCATGTTTTTCTCTTGATCATTTTTTAGCATGCTTACCATTGCTTGAAAGAGACTGAATATCATAAAAATGAGTAGCCCACCAATTGCCAATTTTACGTATAACACTTGCACACTTCCTATATATTAGTTCACTCTATTATAGAGTTTAAAAGGATTTTGAAAGGTCATTATAAGAATATGTGGATTCGAAAACTTCCTATACTACCTACCATAATCACTTTATTGTGTGTTGTCATTATGTTTGGTCTGGGTATTTGGCAATTAGAACGAAAAGTGCAAAAAGACACTCGTCTGGCGCAAATTAGCGAGCGTCAATCGAATAGGCCTTATAAGCTTTCCGAACTATTGACTGAGCACACAGCAAGCAATAACAGTGATGTCGATATTCAGGACTTCCCAGTGAGTTTTGCTGGGACAGCTCAAATGGACAGTTTGTTTTTTATCGACAACAGGATAGTGTCAGGTAGGATCGGATATGAACTAGTGGTGCCAATAATAACGATGGGTGGTGATATTGTACTTGTTAATTTTGGTTGGCTAAGGGGCAGTGGTATACGCGGTCAACTGCCTGAATTGAGCGCTGAGGTAAGGGCTTTATTTAGCAATCAATCCCGTGATTTTACTGGAGTTGTGAGTTACCCATCATTAAACCGAATGGTATCTGAAACTAATATAGCGTTCGGTCAGTTTCCAGCCTTGCTACAACAAATAGACGTGGCACAAATTCAACCGCATTTAAGTGCGATGGGTTTTTTACAGTCAGGAAAGCTTTTTCCCTTTGTGGTCAACTTAGCACCTGAACCGAATTCAGAGTTTGTACGCAATTGGCAACCTGTCGTGATGAGTCCTGAGAAACACTTAGGTTATGCGGTGCAATGGTTTGGCCTAGGTATTGCAGCACTGACCATTTACCTCCTCAGTTTGATGAAGCTATTTAAAACTAAAAATAATAAAGAGAATAAAGAGAATTAACATGCAACAAAAATCAAAAAAAATCACCGCTGTGGCGCTTATCCTTGTTTTTACCCTTCCAGTCATACTTGCAAAACTTGCATTGGAAAACGAATGGTTCAATAAAGGCGCGACTAATAAAGGACAATTGTTAAACCCGATTATTGAAGCAGGATCGCTGTTTATCATCGAGGGTGAGGAGCCACATTGGCGTTTAGCCTATATAATTCCTGATCTTTGTGATGCGGCTTGTGAAAACGCCATCTTTAGCATTAGCCAAGTTCGTACCGCGGTTGGCCGCAAGATGGACAGAGTAGATGCTGTCTTTGTTGTGACTGAAAATAGTGACGTAAAAGCGGTAAAAAACCTAGAAATAACTAATTTTGGTAAATTGTTAAAAACGGACCTAAATAATGTTAATAATTTGTTTAAACAAACCGGTAATAATGGTATTTTCTTAGTTGATACATTGGGTAATGTGGTACTCAAATTTGACACCACACTCGAACGTGAACAGGCAATTATGGATAGTCGCGATATTTTAGCCGACCTTCGAAAATTATTAAAATTGTCTCGGATCGGTTAGAACAGGATATACGAATAATAAAGAAGTTGGTGCTCCCAGGTATATTGTTAGCACTATTAGTCACTGTCCTCCTCACTTAGACAATGTATCGGAAGTATTAACATGGCTGAGTTTACTGTATTCAATTTTTTAAGGAGAAGCGCATGAGTCAACAAGCTATTGCTTCCAAAGCTATTCGCGGTCAAGCCACATGGCGTGACTATTATGAAATGACCAAACCTCGTGTTGTGATGTTGTTATTGCTTACAGCGTTGGTCGGTATGTGTCTTGCTACCCAAACCTGGATTGACCCGCAAGTATTGGTTTTTGGTATGTTAGGTATTGGTTTACTCTCCTCTTCAGCCGCCGTCATTAATCATGTTGTTGATCATAAAATTGACAGTCTAATGGCTCGAACGTTCAATCGTCCTGTTGCAACCGGTAAAGTTTCGCCCAAACGAGCTGTAATTTTTGCTTTCGTTTTAGGTGCAATCGGTTTTGTGTCCTTGGCATTGTTCGTCAATATGCTAACCGCATGGTTAACGTTAGCTAGCCTTGTTGGTTATGCGTTTATTTACACTTCCTATCTAAAGCGAGCGACACCACAAAACATTGTCATTGGTGGTTTGGCAGGCGCAGCACCTCCACTCTTGGGTTGGACTGCGGTAACGGGCGATATTCATGCTCATGCCCTGTTATTGGTCTTAATTGTATTTACCTGGACACCTCCGCATTTTTGGGCTTTAGCTATTCATCGTGAAAAAGATTATGCCAAAGCGAAAATACCCATGTTACCTGTGACCCACGGTATTGATTTTACCAAAACCTGTGTGTTGTTATATACGGTCTTACTTTGCCTAGTTTGCTTCCTTCCTTATTTGGTCGATATGAGTGGGTTAATTTACCTTATTGGCTCTACCATTTTGAATGCTGGATTCATGTATTACGCTATAAAGTTGAAGTATAAACCAACTGAAACAACGGCTATGGATACGTTCAAATTTTCCATACTGCATCTCATGATTTTATTTGTAGTATTGCTCGCTGACCACTACATTCCTTTATAAATTATCCTGGTATATTATGGTCTATGTAAATAGGCCTTTATGTATTTCCTGAATGGGAGTTTGTCGATATGAATCAAAATAAATGGGTAGGTATTGCTGCGGTCGTTTCTTTAATCCTTGGGATTTATTTAGCGATTACCATTGCACCACCTGACAGTATGAAAAAACCACTCAGCGAACAAACTAAGCATATGAGTTGGTATCCCCAAGCGCGCGCCTTAAATGACTTTGTTCTCACAAATCATAATAACCAAGCAATGACCAATGCTGACCTTAACGGAAAATGGACCCTGGCATTTGTAGGGTACACATTTTGTCCAGATATTTGCCCTGTCACACTCGCAGAAATAAGCAAAATTTATCCAGAACTAGCGCAACAAGCTTCAACTGCACCCTTACAAATTTGGTTTTTGTCTGTTGATCCAAGACGAGATACAACGGAGCGGTTAAACGAATATATCAATTATTTCAACAAAGATTTTATTGCTAGCACGGGGCCTCATGATCAGTTATTCCCGCTGGTGCGCAGTATGGGTATGATGTACGCTATGAGCGATGATATGAGTAATCCAAATTATCTAGTCGATCACAGTGCTTCAATTGTTGTCATTAATCCTGGTGGAAATGTAGTTGGGCGATTCAAGCCAAAGCAGGAACTCGGTCAACTCTCAATTAGTGATATGCAAGAACTGAAGGAAGATGTTCCAATACTTCTTAAACAAGGTTAAAGGAGCTTTTTAAGTGGACATTCAGCGTGGTCAATTGTTGCAGTCTGCAGCTATCGCGGAGCTGATATTCGCCTCTGAGCCTACATTACTTAGTTTTTTATTCGGTGGCGAGATTCAATCTAAAGCCTATTTAACGCAAGCTTGCAAACAACCCCATGGCCAGTTTAGTGCTAACTATCACTGGGTTGCATCGCAAAAAAATAGCCAAGTAAAAGGGATATGTGCCTCATGGCTGTGCGTTATGCCGACTGCATTTCAACAAGGTACGATTTCTTCTTTAATAGCGTTTCTAGAGCCACACCAAATCATTCATCTTCTTGCCTACAAAGAAGCCGTTGACCAATGCTTTCCTCCGCCAACGCCTTATCAAATTTGTATTGGCCATGTGTCGATTGCATCAAGTAGTTGGCGCAAAGGTGTCGCTAGCGAGCTTATTTCGCATGTTATACAGGATGCGAGGGAAAATAAGAAGCGTGAGCTTATACTAGATGTTGATATAGTTAACAATGATGCGGTTCAGTGCTACTTGAAGGCGGGTTTCGTTGAAATAAAGCAAACCAGATTCGAAGCAACGCAACAAACATTCGCTCGAATGCTATTGCGTATTTAGTGACATACCTCCGCGCATCATATTACTACCGGTTTAATCAAGATACGTCCCATCAGGTTTGGGGGTAAAAAATGGAATTGAATACCAATAAAATCTATCGCTTTCTTTCACACTTGGGGCTGTGCAATTTACTCTCGCTCGGCCAGAGTTGAATGGGCTCTTGATATTGATACTAAACCCTTTTGCAGTTTGTGTTATTGGCAATGAATCTGCACCAAAAAAACAGCCAATGCGATTAAATCTAATATCATCTAATAAAACATCAATCTGCACTTCACCAATGATCTCTTCTACTCCCATTACATAACGATGTGGCCTTACTGCAGTCACTGGCATTGCCAAACTGTTGATTTTGGTACGCAATGTATCAAGGTTGGCGTAACGTCCTGCCGCTGGATAACGAGGTAGCGATTGCATATCACTGAATATGCCTACGCCACCGGAATGTTGCCCTAAACCTATATAGCCCATTTCTTTTAACATCGCTTTGAGGCTGAGGTCGAACTCGCCAAAAGGATATGCTAGCCATTTTTTTGAATAACCCAGTTGTGTGCTCAATGTCTCTTCTGCCATATTAATATTTTGCTTGACCCGCGCCAACCAATTTACCTTGTGTTCATTTGGGTATCTGTCGAGTAGATGCAAGTGATCAAGCGTATGATTTGCAAAAGTGACACCCTCTTTACTCATGCTTTTTACCTCTTTCCAGGATAATTGAGAATTCAAAAAGTCGATCTGAGCAGGATTAATAAAAATGGTATATTCAAACCCATACTTCCTCATGATTGGGTGTCCGTTCTCCAATATATTTTTAAAGCCATCATCAAATGTAATAACCACTGCACGCTCAGGAAGTGAGGTAATGTTATTGAACCCATCCAATGCGGCTTCTAATGAAATAACATTATGATACTCGGCCAAGTAAGCCATATGCTTCTCAAACTCCTCTGGCGAGACTGACGTGCTTCTTGGCGTCTGCGTACTGACATGATGATACATTAGTATAACGAAGCTATTTTGAGTGCTGCGTTCTTTAAGGTTAACCTCTTTTGTAGTGATAAGGCCTTGCTTTCCTTGTGCTAAGACTGCAAATGATTTCTTCGATTCCTCGATAACTGGCTCTGGCATGTTTATTTGAGAGGCATAAGTTGAAAAGCCAAGGCCCAGAATAATAATTGCCCCAAGCGCTACTTGCGGCGTTTTGTATTTGCTCAAAAAAGCGTTAATCATTGCTCGCTCCGGTTAATGGCGTTAGTCTTATATACTATCCTGAAATCATTAAGCATATCGTAAAAGGTAACTAAAAGCATGGTGCAACAAACAGAGTACAGCGGACGGAAACCGCATGTTTGGCACTTGTTTTTCTTAGCTATCCCTCTCATTTTGGCAAATATTACGACACCCTTATTGGGGTTGGTCGACACTGCTATTTTAGGCCATATGGATGCGACGCACTATCTGGCAGGAGCATCTATAGGTACCCTCATTTTAACCCAACTGTATTGGATTTGCGGTTTTTTAAAGATGTCTACCACTGGGTTAAGTGCTCAAGCAGGTCGCAGTAATGTTGAAGTTCTGCAGCAAGAAAGGCGTACAAAAGTACTTGTGCAAGGTGTCTCCTTTGGAATAGTGCTGGGTTTATTTTTTATATTACTACAATCGCCCATTTTGAATGCCGGTTTGTATTTTGCACAATCCTCACAACTGCTATCCGAAAGCACACAAGCCTACTTTAATGTTCGAATATGGGGTGCGCCAGCAGCTCTTGCCAACATGGCCTTAGTAGGGTGGTTAATCGGTCAGCAAAAAACTAAAACAGTGTTAGTACTTCAGCTAGCGGTTAATGTTATCAACATTATCTTTAGTCTTTTGTTTGTCTTTGTATTTGATTGGGGTGTTAAGGGGGTTGCCGCGGCAACCGTTATGGCTGAATATGCACTTCTGGGGTTCTCTCTGTTGGCGACTAAGAGCCTAATTAATCTAACGTTATTCAAATCGAGTTGGTTAAAATGGCTCTCACTGAAGCCTTTATTGACTCTTAATTCTGATATCTTATTGCGCAACTTGGCGTTGCAACTCACTCTGGCATTCATTGTTTTTAAAGGCGCGGCCATGGGAGCACAAGTTGCAGCAACTAACGCAATATTAATGCAGTTTTTCGCGCTGATCGCTCTCGGGTTGGATGGTGTTGCGAATGCAGTTGAAGCCCTAGTTGGCGAAGAAAAAGGCAAAAAAAATCAAACTGCCTTGGCGTATCATGTCAAAGTCGGCTTGCTCTGGTCTAGCCTGTTTGCGGTCGTGTATGCGTTTGTTTTTTGGCAATTTGGTAGCCAAATTATTCAGTTACTGACCAACCAAACTGCTTTGCAAAACGAAGCATCAAACTATCTAGGTCTCATGATCCTGTTGCCGCTTGTTGCGCACTGGTGTTTTCTATTTGACGGCGTATTCGTGGGGTTAAGCAAGGGTAAAGCAATGCGCGACTCCATGATACTTAGCGCTGTATTTGGGTTTTTCTTAACTTGGTGGTTTGTTGTCGACATGGGCAATGCTGGTCTGTGGGTCGCACTACTCAGCTTTCTTGCATTTAGAGGCGCTATTTTAGGTGCTTGGTATGTATTTTTGATGAACAAACCACAACAGCGTATTTTTAATAATGATGTTGGTTAATATGTTTTAGCTCAAAAGCACATATCGGTGCAAATTAATGTTTGAAACTCAAAAAACCATTTCAAACGCGTTTTTGAGCAGGTTTGCATTTGAAGCCGCCTCTCGAGCCAATTCACCGAATAGGGGCTTACTGCTATTACCGCCAGTTCAATCAACCTTGCTAATCACCCCATCAGGCTGGCCTTCGTTATAAGCAGTTGCATTGCAAACTTTAATATGATTGCACCAACCTGCTATGTGCAATGGCGTTTTCTGGCGCCCCCATTGCTAGTGGGGAACTAATTACTAGCTTAATTAGTCTGATTAACGCTAATATTAATTTCAATTAGCTAGCACTTTACATTAATGTGTCTAGTCGATATATTTTTTTGATCTTAGCTTGCGATTCCCAAAAACAATTTTAGGCTAGTCACTAACCCCTGTAAGGATACATAATGAGACTTAAATTAACGATAGTAGTTGTTAGCCTGCTTGCCTTAAGTGCATGTAGCTCACTGTTTAATCCCAATGGTAATAAAAAGACAGTATCCAGCAGCCTTATGGATTTCTTATATCCAAACGAAGACAGTCGCACCGAGCATTCCGCTGAAATCCCCGTTCTTTCATTACCGGTTAAGGTGGGACTCGCTTTTGTTCCTTCAAAAAATTGGGCGCAAAATGGTATCAATAGAGCCAGCCAAGTCGAATTACTTGAGAAAGTAAAACAAGCATTCTTGCAATATGACTACATTGATAAAATTGAAATTATTCCAAGCGACTATTTACAGGGGGGAGAAGGCTTTACCACCCTAGAACAAGTGTCTCGACTTTATGATGTAGACGTTGTGGCGCTTGTTTCATATGACCAAGTCACTCAGTCTCTGGAAAAGAAAGGTGCATTACTATATTGGACTATTGTTGGCATGTACCTGATACCGGCAAATGATAACTCGGTTCAAACCTTCGTGGATACTGCGGTTTTTGATGTAAAAAGCCGAAAAATGTTATTCAGAGCTCCAGGCATCAATAAACTATCAGAAAGCTCCACCGCTATTAAAATCGACGCTGTATTAGCAGAAAAATCGATGGAAGGGTATACACTAGCCGTAGCCGACATGAGTAAAAATCTTGATACCGAGCTAGCAAATTTTAGAACTCGAGTGAAAGAGGATAAAGTCGCAAAGGTTGAACGCCGGGACGGTTACAGTGGTGGAAGTGTAATGTGGTTGACTTTACTAGCGTTGGGGGCGTCGATAGCGCTGAGACGACAAAGTAGGTGAGGTATAATTAGTAAATTCATAGTCACTAAGCACTAGGAATTTGTTCATAATGGCCATATCGTTAGTTGAAGTGGCCACTTGTTTTATTTCCGAGTGATTTTGTTAGGATTTTATTGCTTATTTCGCAATCCAGTTTTACTCGGCAACAGTCTGCAAATAAGTATTTGTAAATAACCAACAACTGAGATAATCGTTCCGCAGAATAGGAACACTAACGCGATAATTTTTGATGGGTCACTGTAGCTATGCACAGCAGCGTCTGAAAGGCCGAAGTAGGCCAACGCTAAGTCTGAATACCACAAAGCAACACCGACCATAAAAATGGCAAAACCTTTTATGAAGCGCTGCCAATGTCGAAGCGGTTCGTGGGTTATTTTATCTATCCAACTATTCATTTAGCATGCGCCTCACTCTCCTATAAGCAACAACTTCACTAACCATAGCAGATTAATGAAGTCTTTTGCGTATAGCTACTAATATCTATTATGATTAGTAGTAAGAATGCTCACCCGCTTCATGTTCAGTAGCGTCTTTCACAGCCAATATTTCACCTTCAAACTCAACTAACATCTGCTTTTCAATACCGTTCTTTAATGTCACGTCGACCTGAGAGCAACCATTGCAGCCACCGCCAAATTGCAAGACAGCAGTCTTGTTTTCAGTTATTTCAATCAAAACTACTTTCCCGCCGTGACTTGCAAGACCGGGATTAACATCTGTTTCGATCATATAATTAACGCGTTCAACCAAGCTTGCATCATCACTTAACTTCTTGGCTTTCGCATTTGGTGCTTTAAGCGTTAACTGTGAGCCCATTTGGTCGGTAACAAAATCAATTTCTGCTTCTTCCAAATATGGTGCACTTTCTTTATCAACAACAGCATTAAAGCCATTAAACGGAAGCGTAACATCTGTTTCTTCTACGGCATCTGCCGGGCAATATGACACGCCACATTCAGCTGTTGAGGTACCTGGATTTACCACAAATACTCGAATGTTTGTGCCTTCACCTTGTTGCGATAAAAGTTTACCAAAGTGAGTTTGTGCTGATTCCGATATATTGATCATAATGACCTCCCCAAGTGAAATTAATTTATGACCACCATAATAGCAAAATTACCTGAGTAAAACAGTCGGGTATTAGTATTTTTACAACTATTTTATAAAAAATCGGTTTATCGATTAACAAATAGTGAGGTTTTAAGGATTGGAGTTGGTTTTTAATGGTAACAATTGGTTGTTAAGGTTGCTATTAAGGTTTTAAATATAAGTGTAGGCTTTTAAGTATTGCGATATAGGGTAAGATGCGTACGCCTTGAATCTTCAATGCGCCCTTGTCATAAGAATAAAATAAGACAGCACATAAAGGAATCTATATGTTTAATCCGCAATATTTTATAAGTCGATGCTCATTGGCAACAATTTCTCTAATGTTTTGCATGTTGTTTGCGGCTCCTAGTTTCGCAAAAGATAGCGACCTTGATTACCTTCCCAAGGATCAAAATTACGACAGTAGTATACCATTACCTGCCGACGTTCTTGGCTACCCAGTAGGCACTTGGCATGTGCGCCATGACCAACTAGTTAATTATATGTATGCATTAGCTGAAGCATCTGACAGGGTCACAATCAAGGAGATTGGCCGCACTCACGAGCATCGTCCTTTGTTATTGCTAACCATTACGAGTCCGTCCAATCATTCGAATATTGATCAGCTGCGTACAGAACATGTGGCTAGAATTGATGCTGGCAAATCAGCTCCTGCTGACGCTCCTTTAATCATAAATATGGGTTATAGCGTACATGGCAATGAACCGTCGGGTGCCAATGCGTCAATGTTGGTGGCATACCACCTTGCTGCATCGAACGGACCTGAGGTTCAGAATCTGTTAAATGCAAATATTATTTTACTCGACCCGTCGTTAAATCCAGATGGCTTGTCTCGTTTCGCACAATGGGCTAACTCACACAAAGGTAATACCTTAGTGAGCGACAAATTGCACAGAGAACATAGAGAGCACTGGCCATCAGGCAGAACAAACCATTACTGGTTTGACTTAAACCGTGATTGGTTATTACTTACTCACCCAGAGAGTCGCGCACGTATTGCTGAATTTCATCAATGGCGCCCGCATGTATTGACCGATTTCCATGAAATGGGAACTGACAGTACTTACTTTTTTCAACCCGGTATTTCTTCTCGTAAAAACCCTTGGACGCCCGACACAAATGTAACGTTAACAGCCGCTTTAGGCGACTTCCACGCGCAAGCATTAGACGATCAAAAACAGCTCTATTTCACCCAAGAAAGCTTTGATGATTTTTACTATGGAAAAGGCTCTACCTATCCAGATGCGCATGGCAGCATTGGTATTTTGTTTGAGCAGGCAAGCAGCCGCGGCCATCTGCAGGATTCTATTAATGGTATATTAAGCTTCCCTGATACGATTCAGAATCAAGTCACAACATCGTTGTCGACGTTTGCAGGCTCAATGGCCAACAAGAGTGCGATTTTTGCTTATCAAAAGCAGTTTTATATAGATACGAAAAAATTGATCAAAGATGACAACATCAATGCTTTTGTTATTCAGGGTAACTTAGACCAAAGCAGATTTGAACGCGTTCAAGAAATTCTGTCTTCTCATCAAATCGAATTCTCTTTCGTGGCAAAAAACGCGAAGGTCGACGGTTTGGAATTACAAGCAAGTAATGCGCTAGTTGTGCCTGTTGACCAAGCTCAATATCGTCTCATTCGCTCATTGTTTTCTGAACGCCAGCGTTTTACGGATAACACTTTTTATGACGTTTCAAATTGGAATTTACCTTTAGCGTTTAATCTGAATTATTCTTCGCTTAGCAAATCAGAGATGCGTAAATTGTCTACAGAAAAGTCGACGGAACGCAAAATTGCACAAACAACGCTTACCGCAAATGTGTACGCATATGCCTTCGAGTGGCACGATTATAAAGCGCCGGCGCTGTTGCAGTATTTGTTAAGCAATGAGGTTCAAGTAAGAGTGGCTGGTGCTGATTTTACCGCTCAAGTTGCCGCTACGGGATCAACAACGTCGAGAGATTTCGCCAAAGGCGCAATTGTCATTCCAATGGCCCTGCAACAGCCAACTAACTTGCTTGATATATTGTCGACACAAGCGCAAAAGCTCAACATTAATTTATATAATGTTGCTTCAGGACTAACATCAAAAGGGATCGACTTAGGCAGCAGGCAATTCGCTCCTGTCGCCTTGCCAAAAGTATTATTAATTGGCGGGAAGGGGACGTCGCAATATGAAGTCGGCGAAATTTGGCATTATTTTGATACTCGGTTAGGTTTACCAGCAACCTTATTGGATCTGTCTGATTTGAACGATAGAGATATTTCTGAGTATACGCATATTGTGTTTGCTTCTGGTACTTACACCTCGGTCAATGACGACACTGCCGCTGGTATAAAAGAGTGGGTGAAAAAAGGCGGTATCCTGATTGGTCAAAAATCAGCAGTACGTTGGTTCAGTACAAAAAAATGGATTGATAATGAGGTTATAGCAAACAGTAAAGTAGACGAGGCGTTCAGTACTGAGGGACTTGGTTATGGTGACAAAGACGCGCTGGCCGCTAAAAAACTGATCGCGGGTTCGGTTTACCGTGCTGACGTTGATCTTAGTCATCCGCTTATGTTTGGTTATGAAGATAATGATTTACCTCTATTTAAAACCACAAATATGGTAATGAAACCATCAAATGACCCTTTCAATGAAGTTGCTACTTATCAAGGAAAGCCACTCGTAGCCGGATACACTGCTGATGAGCTACAAAAGCTAATTGGCAAAACATCCGCAATTGTTGCTAAGCCTGTTGGTAAAGGAGTTGTAATAGGCTTCGTTGACAACATTCACTTCCGTGGCTACTGGGACGGTACCAGCAAATTAATGGCAAACAGCTTGTACATGTCACCATTAATTAAATAAATTATAAAGCTGACAGTGAGCATAAGCATCCTGGGTACGACATGTTATGTTTCGTAATCAGGATGCTTTTTTAATTCAATAAGGTAATAGCCATAGCCCATACAGAAATTTTTACCGTGGGATTAAGTATTTTTATAGCTCGGCAAACGGCATTAATAGTAACGCCGGTGCTAATGACATCGTCTATTATCGCAATATGGCTTACGTTCAAAATCAAGTCACATTTAAACGCATTTTCGACATTTGTAATGCGCTGTTGTTTATTTAACTCTGTTTGTGCCAAGGTATGTTTAACTCTTTGAACAATGGCTTTGTTAGGGATATGAGTGGCTTGACTCAACCAATCACACAACAACTGAGCTTGATTATATTGTCGTTGCCAATAACGTTTATTTGATAGAGGTACTGGTACTAGGAGTTGTGGAATATCTTTTGCTTTAGCATTATTGCGCGCACAGCCAGATGAGTTGTGTGGTTTTGCCAGAGATAGAGTGAGATTTGTTGGGTCTATACAAGGTGCGAATACGAAGCGCATAAACATCATAGCTAATACTCTTGCTGCAATTGGTTTATGAGCAAATTTCATGTTTAAAACTAGTTTGTTTATAGGCCAAACATAATTATCCATTGCATATAAATGATCATAATTTGGAGTGTCTAAATTTTTTAATACCTGGGGATTGCGTAGCAAATCCTGGGCACCTATAACACTTTGTCCGAAGCCTCTTTCAACCAATGTATCAATACAATAGTGGCATACCATATGAGCACAATGCTGATGACACAAGTAACAATGTTGATGACTAAATGCTGATTTTATTGGTGTCTTAAACTGCGCTGCGCAGCAGGCTAAAAATACCTGCATAAAGGCTCTCAGCCGTGTTAGCCTCTTTATCAATATTTTATACGCTCGACTATTTATCATTCAAATTACTATCCACATTATCAGCCATACTTTAAAAATTCGTTCTAATGGATAAAGACTAACATGCTCATAACCCCAAGTAGCCTGACCAAAAATACAGATGTTAATATCGGATTTATACATGGTTGGGGGATGAATTCAGGCGCATTTACGCAACTCATTAAGATACTGCAAACCCAATTAAAAGAACGTAGTACAAACGCTTATCTAACTTTCAATTGCTATACCATAAGCTTACCTGGGCATGGTGAAAAGCATGAGCTTGTTCCTAGCCCTTATGATTTAGCCGGTATTGCAAATTCTATTAATCCAGAAGTTAAGGAAAATACGATATTAATTGGATGGTCTTTAGGGGGCATGCTTGCTCAATATTTAGCGAGTAAAAAACATCCGAATTTGATTGGACTATTGACGATTGCGACAACACCTAAGTTTCAAATGGCGGATGAATGGCCGGGTATTAAGCCTGACGTATTGGCTATGTTTATGCAGCAATTAAAGCAAAATCATCATAAAACATTATCTCGTTTCTTAGCCATTCAAATGATGGGTGTCGAAAATGCTAAAGCGATAATGAAAGAAATTACGACTGCCATTAATATTTACCCCGCGCCTAATATAATTGCGTTGTCCCATGGGCTAAAAATTCTGCAAGAGGCAGATATTAGACAGGGCATCAAAGATATCAAAATTCCTACTCTAAGGACGTATGGAAGACTAGATAGTCTAGTACCTTATCAGGCCATTAATCACATTCAACACCTTCAGCCAACTAGTCGTCATTTGATATTTAAACACGCTTCTCACGCTCCTTTCTTAACCAATGCGGATGAATTTTCCAAGCACATAGTCGACTTTATTCATGATGTTTGTAATTCTATTTATTAATTTATGAATTAAATTAAAATAATTACTAAAGAATTTTAGAGTGCTGCCGATAACTAGGTTACGGTAGGGTATAATGATTTTTTTGGGTCTCAGCTGTACACTCATATATCTCGATATGCAGGATATGGACACCTGCCATGGTTAGCAAAGAGGTTGTAATAAATGACAAATGGTATTGATACTGGTAATTCATCGAGTGCTTTTTACGCTGGCGTTCAAGGTTATAATCAGGGGGTTGAGCAAGTTAGGCAAGCGACTGTTGATTTGTCTTCAGCGAATAATCCAAATCGTGAAAATCCAATAAATATTAACCAAAGTGCGGTGGAATTAATCTCCGGAAACTTGCAAGCAGAAGCATCAGCTAAAGTGATCAAAACTGCGGATGGAATGCTCGGAACCATTATTGATACCTTCGCTTAAGGCACCATTACGTTTTATATTAAGATGAGAGTACAGAGAAACAAATGAATATTGTAACAGTCATCCCGAATAGCTTTGGCTATCCTACCAATAGTGTAGGAACGGATGCTGTGCGTCGCGATAATGTATTGCGTGAAGCAATTCCTTCGGTCACACAAGGCGAAAGAAGCGCCGCAGAAAGAGGGCTTGCTAGCGATGGAGAGCGCAATAGTCAAGCTGCGAATCAGGCAAATTTATTCCAAAATCCTACCTATGAGCGCCCAACAGTTAGCCAGGCCTTTGCAAACAACTTAAATGGCGAAGCTAATAAAGATAATGCGGATCAAGAAAGTGCAGGGAAAGAAAATGCGGAGTCGAAGCAAGAACAACAAAACGACGACAAGAAAGTCGACGACAAAGAAGTTCGTGGTTTAAGAGAACGAGATCGTGAAGTACGCATGCACGAGCAGGCCCATTCCGCAGTTGGTGGTCAGTATGCCGGGGCGCCATCATACGAATACGAATCGGGTCCAGACGGGAAACGCTATGCCGTTGGTGGCGAAGTTTCGATGGATGTATCAGCCGAGAAAACCCCAGCAGATACAATCCGTAAAATGCAACAAGTTAAGGCTGCCGCATTAGCACCTGCAGAGCCTTCAGGGCAAGATTATAAAGTGGCCGCTGATGCTACACAGAAAGAACAATCGGCTCGCAGTGAGCTAGCTAAAGAGCAAGCAGCAGATGTATCACCAAATGCCTCTCCCCAAACCGACGTGTCGATGGCTGGAATTGACGCCGGAAGACAAGTATTGCAAGCGGATTTAGAATTGAATGAACAGGCACAGCGAACGGCTGTGGTGGTAAGCGGTTTTTATGCAGGCGTTTTTGCACAATCACAAAGCAGCTTGAATTTCACAGTATAATTACCGACAGCTTTATTGTGTTTAACAAAGGGCTGAAGCTGATAAACGATTGCGTTATTCGTGCTCAGACCACTGAATATCCTGATAGTCAAACCCGGCCGTTAACGTGGGTTTCACCACTTCAAAGTACGGTGATAAATCAAAATCTCTTGGTGTAAAATGACTGAAATGGCGTTTCGCTAAAAGTTGTTCGTCATTGAGTCTGACGACCTTCTTTAGGTTTATTTGCACCGTTTCTTTTTCATCATTGTTTTGTTTAATAACGTTGCTAGCACTGCCCTCGTTATTTAAGTCGGTTTGCATTAAGTCTTCATATTCGTCAATTTGCATAGGCAAGATAGGATAGCGAATGGACTGAAATGCTTGAGCAATTAATGTTGAACAAATCGCTTTGGTCGGATCTCCACTACCGAAGGCCAGCATACCGCGCCGAAAACGCTGAGGAACAGGCGGCGTTGGTAATAGATAACGCATTAAATCAAAGATATTTTTGGTGTCGTATTGATGCCCGATCCTTTCTGTGACGAAGCTCAATAACGCTGCTGTATCTTCTATAGTTAAATTAACGGGGCGACAAATTCGCAAGTTAAAGCCGTCATATTTGTTCAATGGTACTGTAATGACACCTTCCACTAAATCAGCTTCTAAAATAGGATTTAGGCCAGGTTGCTCGCCAATAAATATGCAAACGTGTGACCAAGTAGATTGAGTGAGATACTTTATGGCTGAGCTAATACGATTGTTGCCTTCAACCAGAATGAGATCACCTACCCGAAGATTGGCTTGGAGTTGGTCTGTACTTAACAATGAAAATGTTTGGTAATACGCAGTGGGTTTGCTTAAAAACTTAGCTAAGCCATCGCCTATGTAGGACATCACTGCGGCCATTGCTATTTTTTCGCTTTATTGAATGCATCGGCAAACGCATTGCCCATCGCCGCGTTTCCAGCGCTTTGCTTAGCTGCCGGTTTCTGACTGCGTGCAGTTGCATTGTTTTGCGGCTTTGGTTTAGCTGCACGTTCAGGCCTGCCTTTAGGTGCGTTATTTGAATCTGTGGGGGTGTCATCCATGCGCATCGATAACGAAATTCGCTTACGCGCGACATCGACTTCCATCACCTTTACTTTTACGACATCACCCGTTTTTACGACTTCACGAGGATCGCTAATATAGGTATTTGTCATTGACGAAATGTGAACTAAACCATCTTGGTGAACGCCGATATCAACGAATGCGCCAAAATTTGCCACATTACTGACAACGCCTTCTAAGATCATTCCTTCCTTGAGGTCTTTCATAGTTTCGACCCCTTCTTTAAAGCTAGCCGTCTTAAACTCAGGTCGTGGGTCACGTCCAGGTTTATCTAACTCTTTTAAGATGTCTTTAAGGGTTGGTAAACCAAATTCTTCAGTTACAAATTCTTCCGGTTTAAGTTGCGCTAATAGCTCAGTATTACCGACCATATCATTTACAGCAACGTTTGCCTTAGCTGCAATGATATCGATTAATGTATAAGCCTCTGGGTGAACTGACGAAGCGTCCAGCGCATTCTTACCATTCATTACTCTGAGAAAACCAGCCGCTTGCTCGTAAGCTTTAGGGCCTAATCTTTCGACTTTCTTCAGTGCTTTACGATCTGCAAAAGCACCGTTGGCATCACGGAACATGACAATGTTATTGGCTAAGGTTTTGTTTAAGCCAGACACATGCGACAACAATGCAGGGCTTGCTGTATTTAAGTCGACGCCCACGGCATTTACGCAATCCTCAATGACGGTGTCCAACGATTTACCCAGCTGACTCTGGCTTACGTCATGTTGATATTGACCAACACCAATAGCTTTGGGTTCAATTTTCACTAGTTCGGCTAATGGGTCTTGAAGTCGACGTGCAATTGACACTGCGCCGCGCAGTGATACATCCATACCTGGTAATTCGTTTGAGGCGAGTTCTGAGGCGGAGTAAACCGACGCGCCTGCTTCACTGATCACAATGCGCTGTACTTTTAATTCGGGTTCAGCTTTCATCATTTCGCCAACTAACTTGTCAGTTTCACGAGAGCCGGTGCCATTACCGATACTGATCAAATCTACTTTATGTTGTTTGCATAAAGTAGAGAGGGTGCGTTTTGACTTCTCCCATTGGTTTTGCGGTGCATGAGGGAAAAAAGTAGTGGTATGAATGACCTTGCCCGTTGCATCAACAATCGCGAGTTTCACTCCGGTACGAATGCCTGGATCCAAACCCATAGTGACTTTTGGTCCTGCTGGTGCAGCCATTAAGAGGTCATTAAGATTTTTCGCAAATACCTGTATTGCTTCAGCTTCTGCTTGCTCTCGCAATGTGCCGAAAAGTTCAGTCTGCATATGTAAGAGGATTTTAACTTTCCATGTCCACTGAACAACTGAAGTTAACCATTTATCTCGTGCAGAATCGGTCAAACGTAAATTCAGAGATTGCTCTATTAGCTCTTCACCATGCGACCTCCGCGCGCCCTCCTCTTGTTGAGGATCGGCATCGATATTAATTTGAAGTATACCTTCGTTACGACCTCTAAACATAGCTAGAGCACGGTGTGATGGGATTTTCGCGTACTTTTCAGTATAGTCAAAGTAGTCTTTATACTTTTGTCCTTCAGTTTCCTTCCCTGGGGCAACAGCGCTTTTCACATGTGCATTACGAGTGAGATATTGACGAACGCTTTGCAGTAAATCTGCATTTTCAGAAAAGCGCTCCATCAAAATAAATTTTGCACCATCTAACGCTGCTTTACTGTCTGCAATATTATGTTCGATATTAATATATCGTTCTGCGAGAGTTTCAGGTTGGGCGTCTGCATTGGTATAAAGGTGATCGGCAAGTGGCTCTAAACCGGCTTCAATTGCAATCTGGCCTTTGGTTCGTCGACGTGGTTTATAGGGTAAATATAAGTCTTCAAGGGTGGTTTTATTGTCAGCGGCAAGTAATTTTACCTTTAAACCTTCTTCCAATTTACCTTGTTCATTAATGGATTTCAAAATGACCTTACGACGTGCTTCTAAGTCACGCAGATAGCCTAAGCGCTGTTCTAAGTTACGCAGTTGAGTATCATCCAAACCTTGGGTAACCTCTTTACGGTAACGAGCGATAAACGGCACTGTAGCGCCTTCATCTAATAAAGCCACTGCGGCTTGAATTTGTTTTGGCGTCGCGTTTAGCTCGGAAGCAATTTTCTCGATGATCATGAACAACTCAATAATTGAAATAGAGGATTTGATTGAATAAGGCGCTCTGCATAGTTTTTGTCACCTGCACTTTTATACATTTTTTTGCAATAACTGATACTGCAATTAATAACTCAGCGAAAATTGCTTTTGCAATAAACAGCATAGAGGCTTAATGTTTATGCTGTTGATTATAGCATTCAGTGATAGCGGTGAAAGTACTTTATGCATTAATATACAGGAATTGAGATTCACCCTCGTCTACTTTGGATAACTGCTTGAAAACTAAACTAATCACACGCGAAGGTTACACAAAGCTAAAAGATGAGCACGACCATTTGTGGTATACCAAACGACCAGAAATTACGAAAATAGTCACTTGGGCGGCAGGTTTAGGGGATCGCTCAGAAAATGCCGACTACACCTTTAATAAACGAGTGCTGCGGCAAATTGACCGGCGAGTCAGGTTTTTGCGAAAGCTGTTGCCTGAATTATCGATTGTCGATTACCGCCCAGAGCAAGCGGGCAAAGTATTTTTTGGGGCCTGGGTCGAAATAGAAAACCATTCTGGCGACACAAAGCGGTTCAGAATAGTTGGGCCTGAAGAAATTTACGGCGATGTTAAAGACTATATCTCAATTGACTCTCCCATGGCCAGAGCCCTGCTTAAAAAAGAAGTGGATGATGTCTTTATGGTCAAAACACCCAGTGGGGCAAGTGAATGGTATGTCAATTCGATTAAGTATCAGGAGAATTGACGCTTTATCTCGGCTTTTAGGAATAATCGCGCTAGCATCAGTCAGTATTTAATAATTAGGCTACTGCAACCAAATGTTCAACAAATTGTTTATATTAGTGATAAAAGGTTTACTCACAATCCTTCCTTTCGTGATCACGATTTATCTATTGACGTGGTTCACCAATACTACTGAAACCTTACTTTCACCATTGATACCTGAGGCTTATTATTTTCCCGGGCTAGGCATTGGCTTGGCGCTTCTAGTGTTAGCTGTTATCGGTATTATCGTGAATTTATATGTTGTTCGGCTTGTTATTGAAAAGGCCAACACGTTATTTGATCGAGTCCCTTTGATAAAAACGGTGTTCGGAGCCATCAAAGATGCCGTCGATTTATTTCAAATTAAAAAAGACCAAAACACTAAAAAAGCGGTCTCTGTTCAGGTATCTGAAGGCATCAGTTTAATTGGTTTTATTACTGGTGATTCGATCGCTGAAGTGTTGTATCCAGGACAAAATAAGACCGCGGTTTATATTCCCTTCAGTTACCAAATTGGCGGTTATACATTATATTTGGATGCTGACAAAATAACCGAACTGTCAATTGATGTAGAAACCGCAATGCGTATCGCCGTTACGGGTGGAAACTCGATTAAATCAACTAAACCTTCAGCCAAAGACTAGTCAACTATAAATTACGGAGTTGTGACCTGTTTTTTATGGCTCTTGATCGTCTATTCACCACATTTACTGTAACAGCTAGGCTTTCTTGGGCAAACCGCCCCTCGAGCGCATATGAGGCGGGCGTCACTTTCAATACCTCTTTCAACCCAGTTGATATTTAATATTCGGGCGACGCTAGTGAGCTGTGATTTTATACTGCTAGGGATTGCCGATGAGCCACCGCCCTGCACGCAGGCTTGCTTAAGGTCCTCAGCAATAGAGGCCGAATCGCCGCCTTGAGCGTCAATTGCGGGGTTTAAGTCGATACCCGTGCATAACACATGATTGTTGTCTGACATATCTGTGACATTGATCGATTCACAACAATAAATTCTGGGCTCGTCGCCCACGTTCAATATAGAAATTTGCGCACTACTGCCTTTAACCGGATTATTGATCATGCGAAATACCGCCCAGTGTTGGCAAGGGTCTTCTACTTCTCGCATATTTCCCCATGGCAATGGAATACCGTTTCCACGATAGACTGCTTTGAGCTTGCCTGGAGCGTAGGCATCAAAATAATGCCAATGGCGATAGGAAGAAACCGCCGTCATCCTGCGCATAGCAACAGAAGCTGACACCCCAACTTGTTCGTGCGTTTTGATTTCGTAACCTTGACGATCGAGTAATTGCCTAAAAGGGACTTTCGGACAAAGCAATGCGCCTGCAAAAAAGCTAGATTCGAAGTCACGCCATGCATGTAAAATATCTTGAGCGTCGAGAGTTGAGGATTGTTTTAGTTGGCTACCATCCTCTGAAAAAGTATTGTTGGGGTTTAAACCCGTCAACAAAACACTTTTTAGTCCATCTCTATTATGTAGAACACTATGTCCGATGTGTACTGCAAGATCGTATTTTAAGCGGTTAGTAAATGACTTCAATATTTGATTAATGTATATCGTGCCAGGGGAGTCAAAAAAACTCGTGACTAAACTATTTCCGCTGGTAGACGATATGACGCCGATCTCTTTTGCTATTGCGGCCGGTAGTTTTTTGAACCACTTTATCACCAAGCCTTGTTGTTTGACGATTTCAAGTAAATCGTCAACACTTAACGGCATCCGCTTCAAACCGACCTCTTCAGCCGCTCGCTCCAGATCGGGAAAATGATTTTGATGATGCTCTTGATGCGCGCGAATAAGCAAATGTGCAAATTGTCGCCCACTGGTGCCGGTTTGAGACAGCATTTCAGGGATCGCAATTTGCAGTATTTCATTTGAAAACAAAAAGCTAGGTTCCAACGCAATACCACTAATGCCGCCGCGACTCCCTTTTATCGGCGTAATCGCTTTTTCTTCGGGTACATCGTCTAAAAACCAATCCATCGGCTTCTGAAAAACAGATGCAATAACCGTTAACATATCCTCACTCGGTACGCGTTTACCGCGCTCTATCATTGATAGATAAGATACCGATGGTGCGATTTCCGCGTTTACCCTAATGCAACGAGCAGACAAGTCTTCCATTGTTAGGTTGTTGCGCTTTCGCAAGTTACGTATTTTAGTGCCCATTAAATGGGACTTTCGACTCAATGACTTTGTATTTTTCATTTTTTACACTTCATATACTTTTGTAAAATTTACAGTGTGTAATTTTAATTGTGAAATTATCTAAAAAATTACTCTATGATAAGTACCAAGTCAAGTAAATACTCATTTCAAGCATTACTTGTTTTCATCATAGACCAACAGGTCTGGATTACGCGCTTAAAACTAGAGGAATTGAATATGAACATGCCGGCTTTGAAATACAGTCAAATTCATCAGGGCTTTTACACTTTTATTAACGAAGATGTATTGCCAGCCAGCGGCGCTGCGGTCAATGTCTTCTGGGAAGCGATTGAAACACTAATTGCCGATTATTCAAGTCAGCCTGATGCGTATATAAACGACGAACAAAATTATCCGTTAGCTGCAAATACAAAAATTGCACCTGCTATAGACCGCCAGCAGCTTATTCAAGCTGTTAACAGTCAATGGACCAGTTTCTTCGAAGCGGATGGCGCTGAAG
Source organism: Glaciecola sp. (assembly GCA_047637355.1). Taxonomy (GTDB): domain Bacteria; phylum Pseudomonadota; class Gammaproteobacteria; order Enterobacterales; family Alteromonadaceae; genus Glaciecola. The sequence continues at coordinate 58,756 of JBLIKA010000003.1, forward strand.
CAAATATTCAAGACGACTCAAAAGAATACTTGGATAAGCACTTTGCTTTGGAGTCAGGCTCACATTCAAATGTTAAAAATTACGTAGTCTATTACCATCATTTACTGGCATTTTTAGAAGATGGTAGTCAATCGGGTTTGGCTAATCCTAGCCAATTTGTGGCGCTGTGCGGGCATAAATGTGCACCAGATTCGGTTGTATTAAAGCAGTCACCAATGAGTTTGCACACCGAAATTTTGTTTGATCAGAAGGGTCAACGTGGCTCAAATGACAATGCGGGCATTCAAGACATTTTGGTTGAAACTAACGATACTATTGTTATTGACTTTAACGCCGTGCAAATCGATGGTGAAAGTAAAATTCAAGCTTATAGAAATCTACAATCCTTTTTACGTGGTGATTTGAAAACATACACTATTGTCCGCGGGCAGCAAACTACATGCAGAATGAACAACGACAACACGTTTACTGACTTAAATGGTGATGACTACTGCATCGCTAACCAGCCTCCGATTCAGATACGTTGTGCTAATCAGTCCTTGGTAACCGAGTTATTAATAGATAGTAAAGGTACATTAGCACCTCAAATTATTGTGGATGCGGTGATAGCGAGTCTCATGATCCGCAGGGCGCAGTTGAGTGCTGGGCAAAGTAGGACAGCGACATTATTGCTTGAGCATGGTCGTTTTACGTCAGAAATGATGCAGCGCATTGATAATATAGTTGCTTTATAGGAAACCCTAAAAACCCGATAACTGAGGCATAGGGGCAAAAAAGAGGGCAAAAAAGACAGGCCTAATTTATGTCAGGTCTGCCTTTTTCTACTCGTATGTGCTCGACCTAGTCAGCTAAATTTCAGTTCCATCATGCTGACTAGCTAAGTCATCAAGATCAGAGCATGTGTAATCAAATTTACCCACTTCATATTCATACGATACTGTTACTGAATTTGAGGCTTTAAAAAGTTTAGCCCTTACATCCGCCTTCGACCAGTGCTTTAGTTCGTTTAAAAAACGATTCGCAATTGATGCTGAGGAAAATTGATATCGCATTTCATTGAGCATGGAGTAAAGCTTACTTATAGATTAACGAGCTGACCATCTTCGTCATTTTTGGTATTGAGTCAAGCAAAGATGAAAGTGAATAGTGAGGAAGTACTGAAATTACTAAAATAAGTCCGATAGTACCTCCGCTTTATTGAATCATAGCGAATACAACCTGTTAATATTTCTCATTATTTTACGTCCCAGTTGCTGAGTGAGTTTATACTATGTCTAAGATCAATATCGGTCAGAGGGTTGTCCGATATTGTTTTCACATTGTAAGTGAAGAATGCTATTTATTATTTACTGCACACGAGTTCAAAAAAATTATTTAAACAAAACATAACGTTATATATTTTAATAACTGTATCCTTATCGTCACACGGAGATTAGTTTTAAAAAATATATAGTAAAGAATAGTGTTACTTATTTTATTGCTTTATTTAGTTCACTAAATCATTTGTAAAAAATATATAAAATATAACTATTAAACAATAAGTTAATTTAAACGTAGGGCTTATTGATATTCAATTTCTTTCGAAAGTCAGGACTAAAAAGCAACTTAGATGGTCAACATTCACACAGTTAAATTGAACTAAAAGCGAAATTTGTAAACTAAAGTATAGAGTTATTCGTATTATAAAATATACAATGGATTGGTTGTTATTGTTCTTTTAATAGTGATTAATACTCATTGGCGAAAAAGATGAATTATAACAAGGGGCAAGGAACCGGCAAATAGTGAAATAGGGCGCATATTTATGATCGCCATTAACGAGGTACAATATTAATGCACATACAGCATAGAGACAGAGATCATATGCAGCAAGTTCCAATGGGGCGGCAGATGGTATTGTTTATTGGATTTGTAACATTCATTACCGGTTTATTTAGCTTCGGTTATGCTTTATTGGCTTGGATTCTTTTGCCGTTTTCTAGCAACGTACTGCTTATCGCTTGCGTTGGCCTAGTTGCTGCTTATGTTGGCAGAAAAGCGTTAAGGCGTGGGAGGCTAGAAATAACCCTCTAAAGCACACTTATGGTGAAATTAAAGGGTTCCTTTTGAGTAAGCGACCAATGTGATGAGTCCCTCAATTCTATTTTTATAAACTGCTAAAATTCTTGCCCACTACAACCTATTTTCGCGCATTGGACAAGATGCGTTGACTAGTTAGTCGCGGCTTCAGGCTCTATAACTTCAAGTAGTTCTACTTCAAAAATAAGCGTAGAGTTAGGTGTAATTTTACCTGTCGCACGTTCTCCATATGCCATCTCTGATGGAATTGTGAAACGGTATTTTGACCCCACTTGCATAAGCTGAACGCCTTCAGTCCAACCCACAATTACTCTGTCTAGTGGAAAGGTAGCTGGTTCGCCACGACTATAAGACGAATCAAATTCAGTTCCGTCTAGCAGAGTACCTTTGTAATGTACTTTTACTGTTGTCTTAGGCGACGCTGGGCTTTCGCCATCGCCTTGTGTAATTACTTCGTATTGAAGACCAGAGGCAGTAGTTGTAACCCCCTCTTTTTCAGCATTTTCAGTTAAATAAGCTAAACCTTCTGAAATATTAATAACAGAAGCATTAATGGCTTTCTCTTCTTGCTTAGCTTTTAATACTGCATCAGCAGCACCGCTAAATTCCTGCAATTCAATTACAGTATACTTAGCTGTGTCAGCTAAACCGTCTTTAAAACCAGCCATTAAGGCCGCTTCGTCATATTCGATGCCAAGATCTTTTTGCTGTGCGAGTCTATTCTGAGCAAACAAACCCATACTTGCACCTAATGCATAAGAATGATTTTCTTTCTCTGTGTTGTAAACACTTTCTTTTGCGTCCATCTCTGCAGCGATAACTTCCGTTGCAGTTGAAGTTTCAGTGGTGGCTGTTTTGTCAGTCGTTTCTTGCTTTTGACATGCAGTCAAAACCAGTGCTGACAACACTGCTAGAGCTAATGTAGCCTTTTTCATTCTATTTTCTCCATAATCAGCGGTATGCTGTTAGTTGCTATTCAATATATACTACGCTAATAATAAACGTGTGAAACTAAAAGCGAAACCCATTTTAAGATGAATAAGACAGTCTTTTTACCCTTTTGTTCCCTTTTTGTGCTTTTTTGCTCAGGTTGCTCCATTCCTGAAACTAAACCTGATGCTAAATCATCTATTTCAGAAAGCGGCGTGTATGCCGCGGATATCAGTAATTCAGGTGATTTCGTGGTTGTTTCGAGAGTTAATGCGGACATTTCAGTATGGTCACGGACACAAAAGAAAACCTTATTTAGCTGGCGACATCAAGAGAAAGGTCGCAATATTGTATCTAATATCCATATTTCAGCTGACGAAACTCATGTAGTAACTGCAGACAGCGAAAATTTTGCATTGTGGAATACGGCTAGCGGAGACCCCATTGGTTTTTGGCGCATAGATGAATCTTCTATTCGTGATATTGCTGTTAGCAACCAAGGCCGAGGAATTTTGGTGGGTAAGGCGAATGGCAATGTTATGTTTTTTGAACCGGGTACCGGCCGCAGCCTCGAATTTTTAGGACATGAAGAAAAAGTAAATAGCGTGGACATTTCACCTAATGGCAAATACGCACTAACGGGTAGTAATGATTATAAGGCATATTTATGGAGCACCGAGAGTGGTCAGATTATTCACGTTTTTAATCATGCCAATCGAGTTACCAAAGTTGTTATCGATGATCAGGCGCGATTCTTGTTTACCTCCGATAGCCAAAACGATAGTCAAATTTGGGACGCGCAAACAGGAAAGGCCATTAGCCAATTGCACTTTATCGAACGACAATGGGTTTTTACGAGTGCAAAATTTTCTAATGATGGGAAGTACTTACTAACAGGTTCGCCGGCTAAAAGATTGGCATTGTGGGATGTGAATACTGGAAATGTGGTTAAGGAATGGCGAGTTGCACCTTCAAATGGGCCAGCACCGCAATCCGCTGTTGTTTACGGAATTGGTTTTCTCGGTGATGAGGTTGTGTCGATTTCGAGCAGTGGTAACCTTGAGCAATGGGCTTATAAATAGTAATAACAAATAGACTGAATGAGAGTATAAAGTGACGGATAGAAAAGTAACAAACACAGCAGAAGACAGCATTGAGCAAATGAAAGCAGCAATTGAAAAACTTGAATTTAAAATAGCTTATCAAGAAGATAATTTTGAGCAGCTTAATGAAATAGTCACCAATCAACAGTATACAATTGATCGCCAAACTCATCTTCTAACGGGTTTAGTAGATAAAATTAAAACGATGCAAGTTGCAGATACTGACACCGAACAAGGTGATGACTTACCACCACATTATTGAGTACTAACTTCAATTCCTGACATATTTGTGCGCTTTCCATTGGCTCCTTTCAATAGCTTGTCCCTCATTGTTTGAGAGATGGCTATTTTTGTAAAGCTTGCGATATCTAACATCACATAGACGATTTCGGCAGATGCTATTGCTTGCTTAGTCAGCCAATCAATCATCGTGATTTGTAAGCTGAACGAGGTATTGCCGACAAGGCTGACGTGCACGGATAAACACAGTATATCGTCAAATTTAGCCGAACTTTGCCAGCTGATGTTTAAATTCACAACCTGATTATCGAGTCCTTCACTTATCAAATTTTGATAACCGCCGACTACCTCACGCATAAATTCCGTCGCTGCTAAGTCAGCATAATCAGCATAACGTGCATTGAATACAACCTCTTGAGCATCACACTCTGAATAACGCACTCGCAATAGTAATTCAAAAGGTGGCGAGCTATTGATGTCCATATTATTGTTTTTCCTCATTAGTGGATTGAGTATTTTGGTGGTGAGTAGCGTCTATATATTGCTCGTCCATCTGCCATGCATCACCAATGATAGGGTCGTCGGCTTCCGTTTGATTTTCCCATTCGTAAGTTTTCCTCGTTGGTTTGGGATCGAGAGAATGCCACAAAAAAGCTGATAGGACTCCAGCAATCGCGCCAAAGAGATGATATTCGAATGATATACCTTCATCTCTCGGGAAAATAGTCATTGTCATGCCGCCATACAAAAAGAATGCGGTCATCATAATTGCAACCGACCGTTTGTCACGGCGGAAAATACTGACCACTAATAAGTAAAAGAACACACCATGTGTTAATCCGCTTGCGCCAATATGATAACTTTCGCGGCCAAATATCCAGACACCAAGACCAGACAGTAGCCATACTGTTGCTAAAACTCGCCACCGACTTTTGGGATAGCCATACAGTAATAACGTACCTAATATAAGCATAGGGAGCGTGTTATTAAATATATGCTCAAGAGAACCATGAATTAGTGGCGCGGTTAATATTCCCAACAAACCATGCATTTTTTGCGGGTAAACACCCAGCCAAGAAAAGTCGATGTGAAAGATAAATTCAGACGATTTGATGCACCAGACAATGCCTACTGCGAAGGCAGTTGTCAGTATGCTATTTTTTAGGAATGTTTTTTTCATCTACTCTATTTGAGGGTGGATGCTAAAATAGCAAGTTGTAACCTTTGCGCTATATAAGTTGATACCACGATCACCGTACTTAGCGTTTTCTGGCAAGAAAAATGGTGTGTTTACTCCCTTTTCCCTTGCGAGCTCTGGCGATCCTAGTACTCACTTCATATCCCGCTTTTTTTAAGCGCGTAGTAAATAAATAGTCTGGTCCTGCTGACCATATTGCTAGCATGCCTTTAGGTCGCAGCACTTTATAAATATCTTGCAGGCCTTCTAAAGAATATATCCAGTTATTGTCAGAATGCGTTAAACCCTCCGGTCCATTATCGACATCCAACAAGATCGCATCAAATGTAGGCTGATGAGTTGTAAGTAATTCTCTAACATCCCCTATATGGATTTTTGTACGCGGATCATGCAGTGGATCATTGGCGCACTTGCCCAATGGGCCCCTATTCCATTCAACAACCTCAGGAATTAATTCTGCTACCGTCACTTGAGACTTGTTACTGACCATCCGAAGGGCTTCTGATAGCGTGAATCCCATACCCAAGCCGCCGACCAATACGTGCGCAGTAGCTGTCGACGTTATGTGCGCACAACCCATCTGAGAAAGCTCTTTTTCTGAATTATAAACGCGACTGTTCATCAATTCACCACGGATACCTGACAGACGAATAGAAAACTCTGCATCACGCTGAGAAAAAGTTAAGACGCCGCCATTATTTGGAATTTGTGCTTTGCCTAGTTGAACCCATGGGATCATAATATGCCTTATTAAACTACTGGATTATCTGAAATGACGAACGCTTTAGGATTTCCTACTCAGGACAACTGCCTCTAACCAGCAATCGTGTATCCAGTTCTAAATGCTCAGGCTTGGATTTAATTTTTATTGAGTTGAGTAACAATGTTGCAGCAATGCGCCCTTTCTCGATACTTTGCTGATTTATTGTGGTTAAGCTTGGTTCACTTCTTGACGCTTCTGGAATGTCATCAAAGCCTGTGATTTGGACATCTTGCGGCACTCGTAAGCCCAGTTCTTTGGCTACTTTAATAGCGGATAAAGCAATGACGTCACTCATGCAAAGGAGTATATTAGGCTGTTGCAATGTCATTAATGCTTCACGAGCAGCTATTTCAGCATAATAATGGTTATTGGTTGGAATATGCCACACCTTGTCGGCGTGTAAAGCAATATTGTGAGCTGCCCCGGCCTCGACATAACCAGAAAGTCGATTATGCGATACTTGTAATTTAAGATTGAAATCGTCGTTGGTTAGGCGACATACTCTTGGCATATCTATTAACTTTAACCCCAATATAGACACCTTTAATGAGTTGTCTTTTATTTTGAGTAAATTTAGGCTCAGTGAATTGCTGAAAGCATGATTGGCGATTTTGTAGGCACTAGATTGGTCGTCAATATTGACTGAGTGCAGTTCTTCATGACTGTAATCAACTACTACAATGGGCTTACCAACGTGCTGTATTTGCTCGAGTATTTTTTTAGGAATAGCGCCGTAAATAATTAAACCATCAGGCAACGATTCTGCGCTTCTTTGCTCTACCGATTGAACAACACTCGATAGCAATAAAAGCTGCTTACCATTCTCAAATAACACTTCTGCTATGCCTTCCAATAATTGGCTAGCTACAGGATCTGAGAATGTGTAACTGAGCGAATCAGAAAATATGACGCCAATAATACCTGACGCTCCCATTCGCATCGATCTGGCAGCAAGGCTTGGACCATAATAGCCAAGCCTAGCTGATTCTGCCAAAATGCGCTCTCGTGTTTTGGCAGACAACTGGTCGGGTCGATTAAATGCATTTGAAACGCTTGCTGTAGACACCCCAAGACTCAATGCAACTTGAGTCAACTTTAACTTTTTAGTCATTATGGTGGGCCTTCATCCTGTGTATTTGTCCGGTTTTCATCCAGCTTATAATTGAATCAACTATTTGCAGTGCAAATGGGTAAACCTCATATTCCTAAGGTTTAAAAACGCCAATTACACTTTCAGATGCACGTGTTGCAGAAGCAACTTTTGGATCGGTTTGAGTTTCTTTATAGTCACATCTAACACACGCCAATTTTTCAACATTATTTTCGAAATATAACATCAATGAATCGATCTTTTTGCATGACGGGCAAGTTGCACCAGCAATGAATCTTTTACGGTTTTTGTTACTCATAAATCCTGTCTAGTAATAGCTTGTTTGCCGTATTATACGCACTTGTCTGGGTAACGGTGTAAAAAGTTCCTAATTTAACTTGGCGCCAAGTCATATGAATGCAAATGATAGGCAAACAACGATAGCCCCTTTTTTTTATTCTTTGGACCTAGAGTGTTGAATGTTATCCTAAGCAAACAGGTATCCCTGCATAATTCGTTAAGAAGCTATAACTAACACATGATTCAAATACAAAATTTGTCGCTACAACGCGGTATCAAAGAACTAATTAAACAAGCCAATGTTGAAATCTATCCGGGCCACAAAGCGGCTGTTATAGGTCCCAATGGCTGCGGAAAATCAACTCTATTTGGGTTGCTTCGCGGTGAAATACAACCAGATTTGGGAGAATGCTTGGTACCTAAAGGCTGGCACATTGTGTCGGTTGCACAAGAAACACCAGGTACCGATCGTTCTGCAATAGACTATGCGATTGATGGTGATGCAAGATTACGCCAATTACAGGCAGACTTAGTTAAAGCAGAAATTGCACATGACGGTGACAAAATAGGTCATCTACATGATTTGCTCGCACAGACTGGGGCTTATGATGTTGAGGCTAGAGCGGCTACTATTCTGTCTGGATTAGGCTTTAAAAACGAACAACTATCTTTGCCTGTTAGCAGTTTTTCAGGTGGTTGGAGAATGCGTTTAAACTTGGCTCAGGCCTTGTTATGTGATTCTGATTTGCTATTGTTGGATGAGCCGACTAACCATCTTGACTTAGATGCCGTGATTTGGCTAGAAACATGGATCCAGCGATACAAAGGCACGCTACTACTTATTTCGCACGACAAATCATTTATAGATGCTTGTGTAAATAACATTGTTAGTTTTGAACAACAAAACCTCATCAGCTACTCCGGAAACTATTCAAGTTATGAGCATCAACGCGCGGAGCGTATGCGATTGCAGGCTAGCGAGTATGAAAAGCAAGAGCGTAAAAAAGCACACTTAAACTCTTTTATTACTCGTTTTAAGGCAAAAGCAAGCAAAGCAAAACAAGCCCAAAGCCGCGTAAAACAACTCGAAAAGATGCAGGATATCTTGCCCGTACACCAAGCATCTGGATTTCAGTTTTCATTTAAGCCACCTGAAAAATTGCCTAACCCTCTCGTGCGAATGGAGGAAGTGCAGGTGGGTTATGCTGACAATATCATTCTTAAGCAAGTGAAAATGAATTTGGTGCCCGGCAGCCGTATCGGTCTGTTGGGTAAAAACGGCGCAGGTAAGTCGACGTTTATCAAATTATTAGCTGAGGAGCTGCCACCGTTGTGCGGCGAATATGCTACCTCTGCTGGCTTAACTATCGGTTATTTTGCTCAGCATCAGGTTGAGTTATTGCACTTAGAAAGTTCAGCCTTCGACCATGTTTTTAGATTAGATAAAACCCAAACGGAGCAACAAATTAGAGATTACTTAGGTGGTTTTGGGTTTCATGGTAATGAAGCATTAAAAGCAGTTGCACCGATGTCAGGTGGCGAAAAAGCGAGGCTCGTATTAGCTCTTGTTGTGTTTCAAAAACCAAATTTATTGTTACTTGATGAACCAACTAACCACTTAGATATGGAAATGCGTCATGCGCTAACCTTTGCTTTGCAAGCTTTTGAAGGAGCAATGGTACTGGTGTCGCATGACAGGTTTTTATTATCAACCGTATGTGATGAATTTTATCTGGTTGATGCAGGCGGTGTGAACGTATTTGACGGTGATCTGGACGATTATAAAAAATGGTTGTTTAGTACTGCGAGCAACAGCAAAACTGCAGATAAACTTAGCGCTGCCCCGGTGCTTAGTGCCGGGACATCGCTAGAGCAAAATTCAGACACTACAGCGCAAAAAATTGGTAGTGATGTCGATAAGAAAACACGCAAGCGAATGGAAGCCCAATTTCGTCAATCAACCAAAAAGTGGCGTGACATGATTAGCCTCGAAGAGAAGCGAATGGACGCGAATAATCAACAATTAGCGAAGCTAGAAATGGAATTAAGTGACACCAGTTTGTATGATGCAGAAAACAAAAAAAGACTTAATCAAGTATTAAGTGCACAAGCAAGTTGTAAAGCCGAATTAGAAGAAATTGAGATGCTATGGCTTGAAGCGCAAGAACAATTAGAAGCAGCTTGCGCAGACTTTGAAGCAAGTTTGTAGACTAATTAAATATGTAATACTCTTGCCGTATTTATTACAAAACATATGCCAGTAATGAAACCAAGCCTATCGGCTTTTATTTTATAAAGTGAATCTGCAAACTATACAAATTTATTGATGTTAGTAACGAAATAATTGGGCAAAAAAAACGAACCAGTAGCATTGCTGTTCAAAATCATAATATAGCTGGGCAACAACAGTTTATCAGGGTATTAGTGAAGCATGTTTAAGAGTAAATTCGGTAAGGTAGTATCATCCACGTTTAATGCGCCTAGTTGGGCTCGCAATGCGCATGTACAAACTATTTGGCCTCGGTATATGATTAAAAAGCCTGAATTGAATACAGCTAATGAACGCATTAGTACTCCTGATGGCGATTTTCTCGATATAGCTTGGTGTATGCCGGATAATATACTGACAAAAAACGCCAAAGGGGTCGTCGTTATATTTCACGGTCTTGAAGGCTCGGTCAATTCGCATTATGCAAGACACCTTATAAATCGTTTGAAGGATGACGGTTTTATTGTAGCCCTAATGCATTTTAGAGGCTGCAGTCATGAATTAAATATGACACCCCGGGCTTACCACTCAGGTGAGACCGCCGATCCTATGCAAACTATATTGCATGTTAAGAAGCGTTATCCCGCTTTGCCTATATTCGCAATTGGCTATTCTTTAGGCGGCAACATGTTATTGAAACTATTGAGTGAAACCGCAGGGCAAAAAATAATTTGTGCTGCAATCGCTGTTTCAGCACCGCTTCTATTAGCTGAATGTGCACTTCGCATGCAACGTGGGTTTTCGCGCTTGTATCAGTATTACTTACTCAACAGCATGAAAGACAATTTGTTAGCAAAAATGCAGCGTTTAGATATGCAGAGCGTGTTAAATATTAATGAAAGTAAAGTTAAAACCTTGTCTACTTTTAGAGAGTTCGATCAGGATGTCACTTCACGATTACATGGGTTTGACGGTGCCGACGATTACTATGCCCATTGCAGTGCAATGCCGATGCTTAAATATATCACTACGAATACGCTAGTGTTGCATTCCAAAGATGACCCATTTATGACTGAAGCAGTTGTGCCAAATGATAACCAGCTATCTAATACGGTTGCTTACGAGTTAAGCGAACGCGGTGGACATGTTGGATTTTTACATGGCACTCCGTTTAGCCCTAAGCTTTGGTTACAAGAGCGCATATCTCAATTTTTGGAAGAACAACATCAACGGATTTTAGCTACCGAAACAACCAAGAAAACGGGAATTAACGCATGATCATACCCTTCGACTCGATTGATAATGAAACATTACAAAGTTTGGTTGAAAGTTTCGTTTTGCGCGAGGGCACAGACTATGGTGAAGTAGAGATTAGTATGCAGGAAAAAGTTGACCAGATTATCGAGCAACTGAGGTTAGGCGATATCGTCATTGAATATTCAGAAGAACATGAAAGTGTGACTATTATTGCAAAGCCATAAGGTCTTAAAATCAACTATAAGCGTAGTACTTTAGCTATATATTGTTATTTAAACCTATAATTTTTTGGAATATTGATTGTCACAACTTCCCGTCACTACCATCGCGCTAATTGCGGTTTGCGCAGGTTACCTTATCGCACCGATGGGCATGGCTGCTGTGAATGTCGCTATTCCTGTTTTGGCTGAAGATTTGCAAGCAAATGCAATAAAAGTGTCTTGGTTACCAACATTATATATTTTAGCCAACGTAGCCTTTATGTTGCCTTTTGGCAAACTTGCAGACAACTTTGGCAGAAAGCGCATTTATGCTCTTGGGCTTTCACTCAATGCGCTGAGTGCGTTGATGTGCGCAATAGGCACAAATATTGATTGGATATTGTTCTGGCGCTTTATGCAGGGTGCTGCTGGCGCAATGATTTTTAGTACAGGGGTCGCTATTATTACCTCCGTGACGCCCTCTAAGAAAAGAGGCGCCGCATTAGGTTTTCTAGCTGCATGCGTATATATAGGCCTTACATTAGCGCCGGCAGTGGGCGGTTGGTTGACTGAGTTGTTAGGTTGGCGTGCCGTCTTCTATTTTCAAATTCCCTTAGTCATAGCGTTGCTGATATTTATGAAATATAAGCTCCATGGGGAGTGGAAAAATGAACATCATTCACGATTTGATTGGATTGGGTCGGGTATATTTATTACTTTTGCCTGCGCTTTAGTTTATGGCTTAAGTAAATTACCTAGCTTGTTAGGAATCGGTTTTCTGCTTATCTCTTTGCTTAGCTTAGTCGGATTTATCGTACATCAAAGTCGTGATAAACAACCCTTGATTCGAGTACAAATGTTTCGTGAAAGCCGAGTGTTTAGTTTATCGTTAGCTACCTCGTTTTTAATGTATGGCAGTAACTTTGCGATTATTTTTTTGCTTAGTTTGTATTTACAATATATTAAGGGTTTTGGCCCTGCATATGCGGGACAAATATTGTTAATGCAGGCACTATGTATGGCGATTATAGCCCCGATTGCGGGTAAATTAGCCGATCGTTTTCAACCCAGAATCATTGCCACTTTGGGCTGTTTTATAGTGGCTGTCGGGTTTATGTTTCTCATCCAAATAGATACGCAAACAACCGCATTTTATATCGGTGGCTCATTAGGCTTAATTGGCTTAGGTTTTGGTTTGTTTTCAACCCCCAATAACAGCGCAATAATGGGTGCAGTAAAAGAACAAGAGGTTGGCGTAGCCTCAGCATCTATGAATCTGTCGCGTACCATAGGAAATTTAGTTGGCATGAGTTTGGTAAATTTGATGATCCACTATTACATTGGAGACGCTAATTTTACAGCCCAGAGCAACCCCGCTTTAATGAGCACTATTTCTTTAGCTTTACTGATGTCTCTTAGTTTTGTAATCCTAGCGACCGTTATGTCCGCAATCCGAGGTAAGCAATTGATCCGTTGATGCCAGTTGCCAGTGGAGAAGCAGTCTAAAGTTACGCAGAGTGAATAAAATTGCCAAGACAATTAGTCAAAAGTCAGGATTCTTTACACAGTAAATTAAATTAATTTTATTTGAGTATCGGTCCTGTATATAGTTTTAAAGCGGTTTTAGGTATACTCCTGCGTTCTTTTATTTCTTACTCGTAAAGTAGTCCAAATGAGCTTCATAATTACCTTAATTCGTAACTTACTCGGTGGCATCATTGCTTTTTTTGATGTTATCACCCGAGGAACAAAATTAAAGCGCACGAAAGAGGCACAACTTAAAGTTGAAAAAGACCTAAAAGAACTCACTCTTTATCAATTTTTTGCCTGTCCTTTTTGTATTAAAACTCGCCGCGCAATGTATAAAATGAATCTACCGATCGTTAAACGAAGTGTGTCGGGTAGATCGCCATATCGTGATGAGTTGTTGCAAGGTGGCGGAAAAATCCAATCGCCTTGCCTGCGCATAAAAACAGGCGAGGAAGTTACATGGTTGTATGAGTCTTCTGAAATCATTAAGTATTTGCAGCAACGCTTCGCATAGTACTGCTGTTATTTGCTCTGTTTTTTGATATGACCATTATGTTGGGGATGTAACGATTTACCCAAAATATGTTTGTCTTCAATAATAACGTGAGCAGCGTTGCCAACAATCAACGGGTCAGCCTTTTTAATAACATGCGTGTTTTTGTTAGGGTAAGGTAAGCTTGCCAAGAAATGGTGCATACAATTTAGTCGAGCACGTTTTTTATCATCAGATTTGACTACTATCCAAGGCGAATCAGCGGTGTCGGTATAAAAGAACATGGCCTCTTTTGCTTCAGTATATTCGTCCCATTTCTGCATTGCTTCTTTATCAATAGGGCTGAGTTTCCATTGCTTTAATGGGTCCGTTTCGCGCCTAACAAAACGTGCTTCTTGTTCGGGCTGTGTAACCGAAAACCAATATTTATATAAGCGTATGCCGCTTCTTACTAGCATACGTTCCAAGTCCGGTGTTTGACGCATAAATTCTAAATATTCATTTGGCTCACAAAAATCCATCACTCTTTCAACCCCTGCTCGGTTGTACCATGAGCGATCAAACATAACTATTTCTCCTTCTGTCGGAAGGTGTTGCAAATACCGCTGATAATACCATTGGCCTTTTTCAGTCTCGGTGGGCTTTTCTAATGCAACAACTCTGCACCCACGAGGGTTCATATGCTCCATGAAACGTTTGATCGTTCCTCCCTTGCCAGCGGCGTCTCGGCCTTCAAATAAGATCACAATTTTCTGGCCGCTTTGTTTGACCCATTTCTGCACTTTCAACAGCTCTATTTGTAGGTCTGTTTTACGAATTTCATACGCTTTCTTAGAAATTTTGGTTTTATACGGATAGTCACCTGACCTAAATGAATTCGCTATATACTCCGGATCATGACGGTGTTCTGCTAATTCGTGCAGTGCATTTTGTTTACCTGTGGGGTCATCTTGAGGAGAGTTCTTGAATTTGGGTGTCGTTGTTTGCGTATTCAATATAGACATAAACATTACCTTTTAATAGCCCGAATTAATGATGAAACTATATCAAGATAAAGCAACTAGTGAGGCAAAAACGACTGTAATGTTGATATAGATCAGGACCATTAGGGTTTATCAACTAATCTAGAGGCGCGCATATCAAGGGAGACAAAGTGGAAGTTGATAATATGAAAGGTATCGTAGCCAAAAACTATATTGGCTACGATGAGTCATTGCAGCAGGAAGTAATGAATGAGCTGAAGCAGATTCTGATGAAATAATAGTAACGTAAAATACTAAGTAGAAAACTTGACCTATCAAACTAGTGTTTACGATTCATTATATTTTTCAATAATATTTCCAACTTCGAGTATAGGAGAGGCGTCTACATGTTGCGCATCCATCATTAAAGCAATGCGTTGCAAGGTAGCTACCATTTGGCTTTGCTCCCATTCTTCCATCGCTTTAAAGCGATTGGTAAAGTGTTCTTGCAGCGGTAACGGAGCCGTTGACAGCGCTGTTTCACCATCTGGTGTTAAAAACACCCCGACCTTTCGTTTGTCTGTGGTACTTCTTATTCTTTCAACTAGGTTTCTTGATTCCATGCGATCAAGAATATTAGTTACGGTAGCTGAACTAAGGTTGATGTCTTCGGCTATTTCTCGAACCATCACTCCGGCTTGTTTACCCACCTTCTGTAATATCATTAATTGTGGGCCGGTTAACCCCACTTCTTTACTTAATTGACGTGACCGCATACCAATAGCACGAATGATTTTCCGTAATGCTACTAGCAATTCTTCATCTTTTTTCATCATTGAGTGTAACTCTCCTTATCGCATCAGGTGCAGAAAATACAAGTGTTTGTGGTATTGGTCAACAACATCATTGATTAAAGCTGTTTTTGACCAGCCCATGACACAATAATCTTGTCCGCCTTCACCAAGATGGACCTCTGCACGATAATAAACTTCATTGTGGTCAGCGTCGCTATCATTTGCAAAATCGGGCTGAGCATGCAATTTAGGAAGGATCGCATAACTAAACCCTTGGTCCTCACCTTGCTTAACAGAAATAGTAATTCCCTTTTCCGTATGTTCTACCTCAGCTTCTATATCTAATTCTTTTAACTCTTTTTTTACTGATAAAAAAGAAGCCAAACCAACTTCATTAATAAATTGAGTGACTCGTTTCTTATTTGGGAAATCAACGATGCTTTTTAGACGTTCTTTCCAATTTTGGTCATTGCCGTTACCCTGCATTACATTGGGTGTGTAGTGCTGGCTATCTTGCTTAAAAGCTTCGACCCTTAGGGCTTTTATTAAACCAAACATAGCAATTAGGAGCACTACAGCAAAAGGCAGGGCACTGGCAATTGTCATGGTCTGCAATGCACTAATGCCATCCGACAGCAGCAACACGGCAGCGATAACACCCACACCAGCAGTCCAGTATATACGCTGCCATAACGGAGTATTGTTGTTTCCATGACTACACAGCATATCAATTACCATCGCACCTGAGTCACACGAGGTGACAAAAAACACGATTATCATCAATACTGCGATTACCGACAATAAGCTTGACCATGGAAATTGTTCTAAGAATAAAAACAACGCTATTGGCGTATTGTCACTGGCTAATGTTCCTAGCATCTCATTACCTTGGTTAAGCACCATATCAATCGCGCTATTACCAAATATTGTCATCCAAATAAGCGTAAATACGGTGGGAACAATTAACACACCGAGTATGAACTCTCGAATAGTACGTCCACGCGAAATTCGAGCGATAAATATTCCTACAAAAGGAGCCCAAGCTAACCACCAACCCCAATAAAATATAGTCCAACCACCGATCCATTCAGTTTTTTGATAGGCGAATAAGTTAAAGGTATTACGCACCAAGTCAGATAAATAAGCACCTGTGTTTTGCATTAATGCTTTGAGCAAAAATACAGTAGGTCCTAATATTAGGATAAGAACTAACAAGCCAACGGCAAGCATCATATTGAATTCTGACAGGATCTTAATACCTCGGTCCAAGCCACTCGCCACTGAAACAATCGCGACACACGTGATACCCGCAATTAAAAACACCTGCGCTATTGTGGTCGTAGGGAAATCAAATAAATAATTTAGGCCTGCACTTATCTGCAAAACCCCGAGGCCTAAGGATGTTGCTACTCCAAATAAGGTGCCAGTTACCGCAAAGACATCGACTAAGTCTCCACGCCAACCATAAATTTTGTCACCAATTAAGGGGTATAAAGCAGAACGTAATGTAAGAGGTAAGTCATGACGGAAACTAAAATATGCGAGGGTCAATGCAACAATCGCGTAGATTGCCCAAGCATGCAAACCCCAATGGAAAAATGTCGTTTTCATTGCCTCTTTTGCTGCTTCAACGGTGCCTGAGTCGGCAGTAGGAGGCACCAAAAAATGCATTAAGGGTTCGGCTACTCCGTAAAACATTAAACCGATACCCATGCCTGCTGCAAATAGCATGGATAGCCAACTTACATACGAATAGTCAGGTGTCGCATGATCAGGCCCAAGTTTCACAGCGCTGAATCTCGAAAAACCTAAATACAAAGTAAAGACAAGAATGACGGCAACAGTAAAAACATAAAACCAACTGAAATTCTCGACAATGGCGCTTTGTAAGGTAGCAAAAAACACTGCTGAGACTTGCGGTAAGGCAAGAGAGAAAAAAAGTAAGCTGATGACTAAGATGGAAGCAGGGTAAAATACCGCACTATTTAGTTTGCCCGGTTCATCTTTATTCACGTGCTACTCCTAAATTAATTTGAGCTACAATCATATTACATTGTGTTGAATTACACACTATTATTCTCTGAGAATATGATATTAGTTTCAGTGTATAAGTAATAACTTAGGTGATAAGTCTCTTAATTCGCAGAAGTTCGACAATTAATGTGCTATATTGTTCCCTAATATGTTTATTGCTAATATTTAGTGTCCTAATTATTATTTTAATTGCTATTAGTAATTAAGCTTTATAGATAATATTTAGTGCCCTAACTATTATTGCAACTATTACTAATTCAACGTTTTTAACACAGGTGAAACCATTGAAAATTAACAAACTTAGTTATGCCATTATAACTGCCCTAAGTACTTCGTCTTTCGCTATGGCGCAAGAAGCCACAGATGAAACTGAAACGGGCCGTGTCATTGAAACAATTCAAGTGACTGCTACTAAACGTACTGAATCGATCCAAGCAGTTCCGGTCACAGTTAGTGCCTTGAGCGGCGACGCTTTAGAAAATTTAGGGGTAGATAATTTTCAAGATTACGTCGAATTTTTACCTAACGTTGTATTCCAAGGCACAGGCCCTGGTCAAAACGAAATATATATCCGTGGTGCAGCAACGTCACAAACCAACATAGCGGTATCTACCGTGCAAGCTTTGCAACCTTCGGTTGCTTTTTACCTCGACGAACAGCCAGTATCAATGCAGGGCCGAAACCTAGATATTTACGCTGCTGATGTGGCTCGCGTAGAAGTGCTGCCCGGTCCTCAAGGGACTTTGTTCGGTGCAAGCTCGCAGTCAGGTACAGTTCGAATGATTACCAACAAGCCTAGCTTTAGTGGCTTCGCTGGTGGACTCGACTTAGGTACAAGCTTTACTAAAGATGGTGAGATGAGCAATTCGGTTGAAGCCTTTTTAAACTTCACCCCTGCCGACGATTTAGCCGTTCGAGTTACTGTATACAACGATAACCAAGGTGGTTGGATAGATAATATCCGTAATGAACCTGGCCAAGGTGGATATGCTGGCAGCGCAATCGTTATCAATAGAATTTCAGGTGGCGTATTAAGCGACCCTGCAAGTGCTGAAGTCATTGCTCCGAATAACGATAACTTAGTTGAAGACGATGCTAACGACGCAAGTTATGCAGGTTTTAGACTTGGTGTGGCTTACGAAGTTAACGATGACTGGGATTTGTTGGTTCAACATACTCAGCAGCAGCTAGATACTGAAGGCGTATTTGCATACGATCCGAATCTTGAAGGCACACAGTCGGTTAATCGTTTTCAAGAAGACAAAAACTCAGATGTATTTGGTTTAACTACATGGACGCTTAGCGGACGCTTAGATGAACTTGATATAGTTTACACTGGTGGTTTGCTGAATCGTGATATTGCTTCGACCGTAGATTATACTGGCTATACAAATGGTGGTTTATTCGCCGCATATTATGTGTGTAACCATTATACAGCGGCTACGCCTGCTGATGTTCAATGCTTGGATCCGAATAAATTCTATAAAGAAGAAACAGATACCTCGCGGGTAACACACGAACTTAGATTTAACACCGACGCTACAAATGATTGGCGTATCACTGCTGGTATTTTCTACGATTCACAAGAATTGAGCACTGTTGGTAAATTCAAAATAGCCAATACTGAATTGTTTCCTACTTTAGCGAGAACCACCGTTGGCCAGGAAGGCATCAACAGTAATGGCGGCCCGTTTGAATCAGAGGTTAGTTTCATTAATGATGTAACTCATGGCATTGACCAAATTGCAGTTTTCGGTCAAGCAGAATACGATTTATCTGATACAGTAACAGTAAGCTTGGGTGCTCGTTGGTATGAAATAGAGGACGATTACAAAGGGTCAACTTCGACGGTAGATGTTACTCGCAGATTAAGAGCCTTTGGTACATTAGATCCTAATGAACTTGCTGCGGTAGGTGAAGACCCCGCAGAAATTGATGCAGCCATCGCGAGTGGACAGTTAGATGTCTCGTTATTGGATGACAGCGGCGCACTTACCGTTGATGATATTATATATAAGGCATCGATCGATTGGAAAGCGAGTAGTGACTTGTTGTTCTTTGCTACTTATAGTGAAGGCTTTAGACCACCGGTAACTAACCGCGTTGGTGGTGGCTTGGCGACTAATCAACAGGGTGCATTTGACGGTTTTAGAATTCCAGTTTATTCAGAGACAGATACGCTTACAAACTATGAAGTTGGCATGAAAGGAGACTTTTTTGACGGAGTACTTCGTGTTAATGCAACAGCCTTCTTCTCTGATATCGAAGACCTACAAACGTCTAGATTTGACCCGACCAATGTTAGTTTCTTAGTATTTACTGATAACGTTGGTGACGCTGAGATTAAAGGTGTTGATGGCGATATTACTTGGCTTGCGACTGATAACTTAATTTTAGATGCGTCGTTCAGTCTACTAGACACTGAGTTAATTAGCGTTAATGATGAATTGGCTGGTATTGCACCGCCGGTAGGTAGTGAGTTGCCATACTCAGCTTCGTTCTCAGGAAATATCAGAGCTCGTTATTTCTATGAAATGGACAATGGTTTAACTGGTTTTGTTAATGGTTCACTTGTATACACTGGTGACCGTTTAGCCAGTATGACTATGGACGCCTTTGTTCTTGAAGACACAACAAGACTTGTTTACGGCACCGGCAGCGGATTAAGTATTCAAAAAGAAGCTGACGTATATGAAGGTGTTAACTACACCGACACTAACGGCAACCTTTTTGCTGGTGGACGTTACATTCAAGATAGCTATATGCTTGCAAACGTTTCATTCGGCGTAACTAATGATGAATGGAAAGCAGAAATATTCATTGATAACTTGTTTGATGAACGCGCTATTTTGCACGTAGACAATCAGCAGTTCACACCTAAAGTTGTGAGTAACAGACCGCGTACTATTGGCTTTAGATTATCATACGACTTTTTCTAAGTAACATGATATAAATTGTCATAGCAGTATATAGGAGCCCCTTTTATAGGGGCTTTTTTATGTTAATTTACATACTAAAATGAAATAAACTTTGGCAACAAATTAGGTAACTATGTCAGCACAAATTCTATCTCATGCGCATGAACTTAAACGCATTCAGCAGCTACTTCAACAAAGTAAGTTTGAAGATGCCGAACAAAGTGCAATTGCTTTATTAGAGGACAAACTTGATATTCAGGTAGAAACTCAAAGTCGCTATTTGTTGGCTGTATGTAGGCGACTACAGCGCAAATATGAGCAAGCCATAGAAGATGTCGAACAGTTGCTACAAATTACACCTGAACACGCTAGAGCGCATCAAGAACTAGGTTATAATTATCGGGCTTTGGGGCAAGGTAAGCTAGCCAGTATTCATTTTTATAAGGCGACCAAGCTAAACCCTGCACTATTATCTGCATGGCAAGCTTTGCTGCCCATTTATCAACAAGCAGACCAAAAAGAAGCGTTTGTATTATGTAAAAATCAAATCGATCATTTGAGTGGACTGCCTAGGTCCTTGCTCGCAGCAACAGACCTGCTTTACGACGGCAAAATAGTAGAGGCTGACGCACTATGTCGCCACTACCTGCAGGAAAATAAACATTCTTTAGACGGCTTGCTGTTACTAGCAGAAATTGCCGTATCTTCAAAAGCGATATCTGAAGCCGAATTTATCCTGGAGACCTGCATCGAGCTAGCACCCGATAATTTAGAGGCAAAATACCAGCTATTCAAAATTTATAGTAAATTAGGTAAGTTTTCAAAAGCGCTGTCTTTGGGAGACATTCTAGTTCAAAAAGATCCCAATAATATTTTCTATTCAGTCGCGAAAGCAACCGCACTAGTGGGTGTCGGTGAGATTCAAAAAGCAATTGATATTTATCTACAAATAATTGACGACAATAAAGCAGAATCCAATGTATATCTGTTGCTAGGTCATGCGTATAAAACACAAGGTAATATTGAGAAATCGGTAATCGCTTATCAACAGGCTTATCAACTTGAAGTGCATTGCGGCGACGCATACTGGAGTCTAGCTAATACAAAGACCTACAAATTTAACGCTGAAGAGATTCAACATATGCTCGCCGGCACCACAAAGAATGAGGTGAGCCTAAAAGATAAGGTGCATTTACATTTTGCTTTAGGTAAAGCTTATGAAGATGAAAAGCACTATGAACAATCTTTCTTACATTACGAGTTGGGTAATCAGTTACAAAGTAAGACATTAAGCTACTCTAGTAACAACCATGCACAATTTGTAGAATCGCAAATTAAGGCATTTACGCCTGAGTTAGTCGCAAAATTTGGCAATCTGGGCTGCTCGGATCCCGCCCCTATATTTATTGTAGGGATGCCCAGAGCCGGCTCTACTCTGCTGGAACAGATACTCGCTTCTCATTCTGCAGTCGATGGCACTATGGAATTGCATGAAATTTTAGGCTTAGCAAGTAACTTAAGTAAAAAGCAAGGTTCCAAACCAGTTTATCCGCATAACATCCAGAGCATACCGGAACATTATTTTGCAGAGTTAGGCAAGAAGTTCATTCAGGACACACAAGTGTATAGACAGGGCGCTGCTTACTTTATTGATAAAATGCCAAACAATTATATGCATATAGGCTTAATTAAACTTATTTTGCCAAATGCCAAAATAATTGATGCAAGACGTGACCCTATGGCTTGTTGCTTTAGTGTTTTTAAACAACTATTTGGCGAAGGGCAAGAGTTCAGCTATTCGCTCAGTGATATTGCGCAATATTATCAAAACTACGTAAAACTCATGGATCATTGGCAACAAGTGTTCCCTGCTCAAATATTACGGGTTCAACATGAAGACGTAGTTAACGATACGGAAGAACAGATAAGACGTTTACTTGATTTCTGTGGTCTTCCTTTTGAGCAAGCTTGCATCGACTTCCATAAAAACAAGCGAGCAGTAAAAACGCCAAGCGCCCAGCAAGTTCGCCAGCCCATTTATAAGACAGGACTTGAGCAGTGGACTAATTTTGAGCCGTACTTAGAGGAACTAACGACGCGTTTTAAGGTTTAGCAACAAACCAGCCGGTTAGTGACAGACGTTGTTCAGCAGCAAAGGGCGTTACATAAGTGACTGAATGAATGTGACTAACGTCGAAGAGTGATAAAACATTAAATTGAGGTATCCAAGCGTTGCGAGGCGTTCCATCTTGCTCGTAGAATTGCAGTAAACCGCCCCAGTCGGGGTGCCAGCCTTTGGTGAGACCGAGCACAAACGCGTAGCGCCTGCCGCGACCCGGTATTACATCGAGGTGGCGGGTCAAAAAATGCCCTGGGGTAAAGCGCGTATATTGGGGTTCAGCACCGGTGATATCTTGATTTCCGGTAATCTGTTTTATTGTTGATAAAACTTCTTCGCTACTCAAATAGTCAAAAACCTGATGCAAAAACGCTAACTCAATGTTAGCTTGACTGTTCGGCTCAGTATTTATTCTGCTCTTAAGATAGCCTTCATATATAAATCCAACACCTTGACTCGCAGCACTGAAGACTTGCTTATTAATAGCCTCTTTATCTTGCTGATTTAGGCTCGCCATTTCCACTGCAGTCTTACTTTGGTACATGTTATTTAGCACATAGTGAGTGCTAAATGGTGCGTGTTGCATGCATGCACTGCGCGTGCGTTCAGCGATATCGGCTTGTAAAAAGTTATTAACCATCAGTCGCCGGTCGGTTTTGAACTCGTTAGCTAACGTGCCAACATCAAGGCTAGGATTTATCATGCTTTCTCCGACTGCTCTGGTTTACTGACTAAAAGTAGCGCTAAAACTTAATGGTACGGCTTTAGAAATACTTTGCAACATTGCTACTTGCTGCAGCGCGGAAACGCCGTCATCAAGATTAAATGCGGTGGTACTAATAATGGTTGGCTTTACCGTAGTCGCGTTTATGCTGCCATTTTTTAAGCCTATCAAAGCAACGTCAAATGAGACCGGCGCTGTATTTCCCGCAATTGTCATTTCGCCCGTGATAGTGGTTCTCTTTAGCTCACCAGCTTGTAATTTGGTCAGAGCGGAATCGATCTGTGCAGTAAAGGTTGCAACGCTATATTCACTCATATTAAAAAACATCTTTTGCATACGCTCATTTCGAATAGGTATAAGGGTATTAACTGACATTATGTCGATAGTGATTGTTAACTTACCTTGATCATCAAGTTGGCCAGAATAATTGTCAAACGTGTGCTGTTCAGAGATATGCTGGTTTTTTGTAGAGACAAAATTTACTGATGACTGCGACTTGTCCAGTGTTAACGCAGCAACGCTACTAAAGCTGCTTAAAGATATTGCGATAGATGTAAAAAGTACCATTAACGTTGGTTTTGACATAGATTAGTTCTCATTGATTAGAATTGGCTTTGTGTAACTTATACAATATAACAAGTAAAATAGTTTGTTAAATTGCCGTATCTTACGCTTTTTACTATTGTTGAAAAAAACATTATACTTGTAACTAAGTTGTATAGTTTATACTGTAACAGTAATAGCGTTAAGTGAACAAATGCTAAGACGTATGGTCGTAAAAAGTGTTCACAGTATATTAAGGTGTTTTGAACAAGGTGTTTAGTCGTTTCGTCAGTATCACAATGATTATGTTTTTGCTTATAGCACAGGCAGGAGAGGCTTTTTCTATCTCCTCGATGGCTTGCTTTAACAACGAGCGCAATTTGATGATGACTGAAGTATCCGCAGATGTTGGTGACAGTGCTGTTGAACATGACATGAGCTCTGAAATGAACGCGAACAATGATATGTTCGGCCAGACACCTGCAAAAAACCAAATGATAGAGCATGAATGTTGTCAGCAAGAATGCGATTGCCCAATTGCTATGCTTTCACTTGCCGTTCTAATCGAACTTAATATTCAAGCCATTTCTCATCTAACCGAGAATGAGAAAATAGACGTTGACCGTCGCCTAGTCCATGCATTTATTCCCAGTCAGAAACGCCCCCCTAAATTTAAGTTCACTTTAACAGCCTAGATCTGTCTGGCGATTTTAGAGACATAATCTCGCTATATCTTGGCGTTGTGAAAGTACTTGTTCCAGCATTCATATTAGTATGAATTCACTACTGCATGAATGAAGAATAACTTAGTTTCATTTTACACTCGATAGACTTTAGTTCTGATTTTCAATCATTGGAATTCATTTGCTAAGATATTACCGACAGACTTTTTAAGTGTCACATTGATTTTAACTAAATGAACCGTATTCAGCCATAAGCCAGAAAAGAGTCGAACATGAGATTTTTAAAATTAGGTCATTTACCTAAACTAAAAGCAGTGACCGTTACCTTTGTATTATTCAATAGTGCGACGCTAGGTTTTAATGTTAGCGCAAATGAAAACTCGTTGATAAGCGCAAATGTAAGCTCTAGTGAAGCACCGGATAATTATCGCCCACTGAGTTTGTCGCAAGCGATATCGATTGCGATTGAAGTTGACCCTTGGTTAACTCGCAGTGAGTTGCGTCAAAAGGCTATGATTGATACCAGTGAAGCAATTGATTCTCTGCCTAATCCTGTCATGTCGATCGGCTTGGCAAATCTTCCTACTGATGGCTTTGCTTTCGACCAAGAGCCGATGACACAGTTGAAAGCTGGAGTAATGCAGCAATTTCCACGCGGACAGAGCCTTGCTATTCAGCGGCAGCAGCTGCAAGAACTCGCTCAACAACACCCGTTATTGCGCCAAGACCGAATGGCTAAAACGAAAGTAGCGGTGTCGTCACTGTGGTTAGAGTTTTATAGAGCCCAGCAAATTGTTGCCTTGATAGAAAACGACAGAGTACTATTTCAACAACTAGCCGAAATAATACAAGCTACTTATTCTTCGGCAGTCGGCAGAGTGCGTCAGCAAGATATAGTGCGAGCACAACTCGAACTCACGCGTCTTGACGACAGACTAAATACGCTGATGTCGCAAAAAGAACAAGCTGGTGGGCAGCTACTCGAGTGGTTGAGCAATGGTAACGATTGGCAGTTATCGTCGTCGGACTTTACGCGATACAAACGCGTGTCCTCTGAACTTCCTTTGATTACTAGCTTAGCGCCATCTGTGATGAGCTTATTAGCGAGTAATGATAAGCAACACTTAGCGCAAAAATTAAATTCCCACCCGGCTATTCTTGCCATTGAGCAACGCATCTATGCTGGTGAAATGGGTGTTCAATTAGCTAAACAATTGTATAAATCACAATGGGGCGTAAATGCAAGTTATGCGTACCGAGCTGATGACCAATTAGGTAGAAGCCGCGCTGATTTCTTTTCAATTGGCGTGTCATTCGATTTGCCTTTGTTTACGCAAAGTTCTCAAGACAAGAAAGTATCAGCGGCAGTACGAGAAGCTGAAGCGATTAAAACTGACAAACTACTTGCGCTGCGAGGGCTGATTGCACAAGTGCAATCGACTTGGTCCCAGTATCAACGTTTACTTAAACGCCAGCAAATTTTTGATGATTCTATTTTAGTCCAAACAAGAGAACAAGCAGAAGCTTCACTGACAGCGTATACGAACGACGACGGGGATTTTTCTGAGGTTGTGCGAGCTCGAATTGATGATTTAAATGTTCGTATCGATGTACTCAATATTCAAGTTAATTTATTAAAGGCACAAGTTGAGCTTAATTATTTTTTTACAACGGAGCAAAGTAGCGCTGCGGACCATTTGGGTTTAAATAATCAACGCCATGAAGCATCAATACTGACAAGCGAAGTTAAGGTAGGACAATAACAATGAACAAACAATATGAAAGTCAGAGTCGGTCGGCATCAGCCCTTACATTGCTTGCAATAGGTTTAGCCGTTGGCGTTACTTTAACCGCGCTTGTATTCACGTTTATGCTTGGCCCAAACAGCGCTTCCTCAAACGCAGTCCAAAGTGTTGAAAACCAACCTTCGTATTGGGTAGCGCCAATGGATCCAAATTTCAGACGAGACAAGCCTGGCTTGTCGCCCATGGGCATGGATTTGGTGCCGGTATATGAAAGTAATGCAAACAGCGATGAGCAAGATAGCGCAGGTACAATTAGAATTAATCCAAACGTAGTTAATAATTTGGGGGTGAGGACAGCTAAGGTACAACGCAATGCACTCGATATTACAATAAAAACGGTAGGATATGTACAGTATAACGAAGACACATTAATACATGTTCACCCCCGGGTTGAGGGTTGGATTGAAGTACTGAATGTAAAAGCAGCCGGTGAATACGTGAAAAAAGGCGAACCATTGTATGCCTTATATTCACCCGAACTAGTGAATGCACAGGATGAATTTTTACTAGCAGTAAAACGTAATAACACAAACTTAATGGCGGCAGCAAAGTCGCGCCTGAAAGCGTTGCAAATGCCAGAGGCTGCCATCGAAAAATTAATCGCTTCTGGAAAAGTTCAGCAAACCGTCGAATTTACCGCACCGCAAACGGGCTTCATCGATAATCTAAACATTCGTGAAGGTTTTTATGTTAAGCCGGGAATGACACTTATGTCCATTGGTGCTCTAGATGAAGTTTGGGTTGAAGCTGAGATTTTTGAGCGCCAATCAAACTTAGTGTCACTTGGATTACCAGTGCTGATGACAATGGAGTATCTACCCGGTAAAACATGGGAAGGCAAAGTTGATTATATTTATCCTACTCTAGATGCAAGCACTCGCACGTTAAGAGTGAGATTAAGATTCGACAATGCGGAATATTTCTTAAAGCCTAATATGTTTGCACAAGTCAGTATTTTTACCAGTTTACCAACTATGCAAGGTGATGTTAACAGGCTCCCTAATATTGTTGTGCCCTCAGAGGCAGTTATCCGCACAGGGTCGCAAAGTCGAGTTGTACTTGCGTTGGGCGAGGGTAAATTTAAGTCTGTGGAAGTGCTCATTGGCAATGTTGTTGAGATTGAGGCGGGTTTACCTTTGTCTGGGTCTCACGCAACAATGCAAGAAACATTGAAAGCGGGTAGTTATACAGAAATTTTATCTGGTTTAATGGACGATGACTTAGTCGTAACCTCAGCTCAATTTTTATTGGATTCCGAAAGTAGCATCAGCTCTGACTTTAAGCGTATCGGTGGAGAGCTTAATCAGTCTCAAGACATGTCAGATCATGCTGAGAATGAACATGTTCATGAGATGAGTGTCATGGAGAGTGAGGACAGCATGCAAAGCCAAGGTATGGAAGGCATGAGTGAGCCTGCATGGGTTGAGGCTACCGTTGATGAGGCCATGCCGGAAGATAGAATGGTGCGGCTAACGCATGCAGATATCGACGCTTGGGGAATGCCTGGAATGACTATGAATTTTGTGGTCGCTGAGAATGTCGACTTAACTAAGTTGGAAGTGGGTAAAACCATGCAGGTGTTATTGAAAAAACCTGAGTCAGGTATGTTCGAGGTAGTGGGTGTAAAACCATGATTGTAGCTATCATTAGATGGTCGGTATATAACCGATTCTTCGTATTATTATGCACCTTTATTATCGTCGGTGGCGGTTTAGTCACACTTAAAAATACGCCCGTTGACGCTATTCCAGACCTCTCTGACGTGCAAGTGATCATTAAAACAAGCTACCCGGGTCAGGCGCCACAAGTAGTAGAAGATCAAGTTACTTATCCTCTGACTACGGCCATGCTGTCAGTGCCAGGCGCCAAAACTGTGAGAGGTTTCTCGTTCTTCGGTGACTCATACGTGTATGTCATTTTTGATGATGATACTGATTTGTATTGGGCTAGAAGTCGCGTGCTCGAATATCTGTCACAGGTGACGCCCAGTTTACCGGATAACGCGAAACCACAATTGGGTCCAGATGCGACCGGCGTTGGTTGGGTATATATTTATGCGTTGACCGATAAAACCGGACAACATGACATTAGTGAGTTGCGAAGCTTGCAGGACTGGTTTCTAAAATATGAGTTACAAACCGTTTCTGGTGTGTCTGAAGTCGCCTCCGCAGGTGGTATGGTTAAGCAATATCAGGTCACCGTAGACCCCGAGAAACTGCGCGCATATGGGATTCCGTTATCGCATGTGCAAATGGCGATTCAACGTGGCAACCAAGAAATCGGTGCTTCAGTTATTGAATTGGCCGAAGCCGAATATATGGTGCGTGTAACGGGTTATATTCAGAACCAGCAGGACATTGAAAATATTCCACTGGGTGCGAGCACCACCGACAAAGGTACTACGCTGCTCATTAAAGATATTGCCGATGTCGTTATTGGCCCGCAAATGCGCCGCGGTGTTACTGAACTGAATGGCGAGGGTGAAGCTGTTGGTGGAATTGTGGTGATGCGCTTTGGTGAAAATGCACAGCAAACTATCAATGCCGTTAAGATAAAGCTGGAAGAATTGAAGAAAGGCTTACCTGAGGGCGTTGAAATAATTCCGGTATATGACCGTTCTGCATTAATTGAACGCGCGGTGGACAATTTAAGTGGTAAGTTGCTTGAGGAATTCATCGTAGTTGCGCTTGTTTGTATTGCGTTTTTATTTCATGTTCGATCCTCGTTGGTTGCTATTATTAGTTTGCCTGTTGGCATTTTTATCGCCTTTATCATTATGTATTTTCAAGGCATCAATGCCAACATTATGTCGTTGGGTGGCATCGCGATCGCGATAGGCGCAATGATCGATGGCGCTATTGTAATGATAGAAAATATGCATAAACATATCGAAAAAACGCCCCTGACTAATGAAAATAGATGGCAAATCGTTATTGATTCTGCCAGCGAAGTGGGGCCTGCATTATTTTCAAGCTTACTCATTATCACCGTCAGTTTTTTACCCGTTTTTACTCTGGAGGCACAGGAAGGGCGGATGTTTGCGCCTCTTGCTTATACGAAAACTTACGCTATGGCAGCAGCTGCGGCACTAGCAATCACTTTGGTTCCTGTGTTGATGGGCTACTTTATTCGTGGAAAGATACTTCCCGAGCATAAAAATCCAATAAATCGGTTTTTATCGTGGTTATATTTACCGGCTTTAAAGACAGTCATGAACAATCCTAAAAGTACATTGTTCGCTGCGTTAGTGCTGCTTATCGTCGGATTTTGGCCTGTGAGCAAAATAGGCAGCGAGTTTATTCCGCCACTAGATGAAGGCGACTTGATGTACATGCCGACAACTTACGCTGGCATATCTGTTGGCAAAGCGAGGCAAATTCTGCAGCAAACGAATAAGCTCATTTACACCATTCCAGAAGTGAAGACAGTGTTTGGTAAAGTCGGGCGGGCGGAAACAGCGACTGATCCAGCGCCACTAACTATGATTGAGAGTTTCATTCAATTAAAGCCTAAAGATGAGTGGCGGGAAGGTTTAACCACGGAATCTCTGATCAAGGAATTGAATAACTTACTAGATATTCCTGGTTTGACCAACGCTTGGGTGATGCCAATCAAAACCCGTATCGATATGTTAGCGACAGGTATTAAAACTCCGGTTGGGATTAAAATAGGCGGACGGGATCTCAATGAAATTCAAAAAATTGGACAACAAATTGAAAAAATATTAAGTGAAGTTGAAGGTACAGCATCGGTTTATTCCGAACGCGTTGCTGGTGGACGGTATATTAAAGTCGATATTCAGCGCGAAAAAGCCGCCAGATACGGTTTGAATATTGCAGACGTTCAATCCGTCGTTGCCACCGCAGTCGGCGGCATGAATGTGACACAAAGTGTAGAAGGATTGGAACGATATCCAGTAAATATGCGTTATCCGCAATCGTATCGCGCATCTCCTGAAGCCTTGGCCTTACTGCCGATTGTTACGCCACAAGGAAAGCGTATCGCGCTTGCTGATGTTGCTAATGTATTTATTCAAGACGGTCCGCCGGGCATTAAAAGCGAAAATGCACGGCCTAATGGTTGGGTCTTTATCGATATTGAAAATATTGATCTAGGTAGTTACGTCGCTGCGGCCCAAGCCGCTGTCAGTGAACAACTGGATTTACCCGCTGGCTATTCAATAAAATGGTCAGGACAATATGAATATATGCTTAGGGCACAAGAAAAATTGTCTTATGTGTTGCCCTTGACGTTAATTATTATCATCGTTTTATTATATTTAAACTTCAAAAATATTGCTGAAGTTGCCATGATTATGGGGACCCTGCCTCTGGCAATGATTGGAAGTATTTGGTTAATTTATTGGGAGGGCTTTAATTTCTCGGTCGCTGTAGGGGTTGGGTTTATTGCCTTAGCTGGGGTGGCCGTTGAAATAGGTGTTATTATGTTGGTTTATTTAAATCAGGCTTTCAATCGTATGCTTGAAGAATGCAATGAACAAGGTATAAACCCAACTCAGGATAGCTTGTTTTCAGCAGTCTTACATGGCGCAGCGCTGAGAGTTCGACCGGTGATGATGACTGCCGCAACTATCATTATTGGTCTTATGCCGATCCTTTATGGTGTAGGCACTGGCTCCGAGGTAATGAGTAGAATCGCGGCACCAATGGTCGGTGGAATGGTAAGTGTGTTGTTCTTAACCTTGCTAATTTTGCCAGTAATCTATTTAATGTACAAACGAGCGCAATTGAGGAAACAGTTTGGTGAGTTTTAAATGGTAGCGATAATCCGTCGATATCACCGGTGGTTGATGTTGTTTGTTGGACTACAGTTTTTGGTTTGGTCATTTAGCGGCTTGTACATGGTACTCGTCGATATACATAGTATTCATGGTGAGGACTTGGTCAATGCAAAGCAGCCTGTTCTTGCACCATGGACCGAAAGCTACCAGAACACACACAAAAGTACGTTACAAAGCATGCAGCAAAAAACACGACCGTCAATCAGTACGGATATTAATGACGTGCTCCGTGAATATCCTAATGCCTCTAATATTAGTTTGGGGTGGTTAGGCAATAAACCTGTTTATCGCCTAACTGCAGACGGGGTGATAGTTATTGATGCGGCCACTGGCGATATAATCAATTCAATATCGAAAGACCTTGCTACAACTATTGCGCTTAGCAGTTTAGATGAATCCAGGAAAATACAGAATGTTGAGCTAATCACTGACAATCCACCAAGTGAAATTGGTTTTCGTCCGCTACCTTTGTGGCGTGTTGATTTTGTTGGGATTAACTCGCCTACACTTTATATTAATTATACAACGGGCGAGATAGTTACTGTCAGGCAAAATACTTGGCGTATTTTTGATGTGTTATGGCGGCTTCACATTATGGATTATTATGAGGGTGAGGACATCAATAACTGGTTGTTGAATGTATTCACCATCAGTGGTGTATTAGCGGCTCTTTCAGGCCTTATATTGTTGTGGTTTAGGTTATTTAAAAACAACCCAGCAGAGTATCCAACATGATATTGAAACAAATACATAAATGGGTATCTGTTATTGTTTTTGTTCAATTATTTATTTGGATGGGCAGTGGTTTTTTGTTGGGTAAAGTGGATAGTAATAAAGCAACAGGGCGAGATACTTTAGTCAGGCAAAGTCCCGCTTCTTTTAGTCGCTTTTATGCCAATGATAGCGTTACAAAAGACGCACTAAAAAATACTTTTATTAGCATTAATGCACTTATTCAGCAGTATCCTTTAATAACTCAGATTAAGCTTGGTTATTTGTTCACTCAACCGATTTATAAGCTAAAAATATTCGCGGGCCAACACAATTATCAAGTATCTGATTACAACCTAGTCGACGCAATAACGGGTGAATTGATTGATTTATCAAGTCCCGTTTTGGCAGCCAAGCATGCAGGGTTAATTACTTCGATAGCCAAGACCTCTTATAAAGAAAACAGGTATGCAATATCCCGCGTGACATTGTTGCAGCCCCCAATTGAAGATTTACCGCGCGAACGCAATGCTGTGTGGCAAGTTAACATAGATGATGAAAGCCAAACTAGTGTCTATATTAGAGCACAAACTGGCGATGTGATTGCGCATGTTAATGATGAAACACGATGGCGCGATCTACTTCTGATGTTGCACTTCATGGACTATACGCAACAGGGTAGTTTCAATAATTGGTTTATTAAGATTTTTGCCATGTTTACTTTATTATTGTCTAGCACTGGACTGTGGTGGATTTATAGACTTTTCAAAGACGGTCAAATTAAGCTGACTTGGTTTATACGCAATAAAACCGTGGTGGTTCGCAGTGCTGATACCTCAAAAAAGCAAACATTAAGGGCCAGTGCGAATAGTTCTATCCTTAATAGTCTGCTTACCAATAATATCAATATTCAAGCAGTATGCGGAGGTGGCGGTGTTTGCGGCACTTGTAAATTTAAAGCTGATGTTGAATTAGCCAGGAGCGCAGCCGATCGCAAACATATTACCCAAACCGAATTGGACTTAGGCTACCGACTTGCTTGTCAGCATCTTATAAAAGAAGTGTCCGCAATTGGACTGGATAAACGCAAAGGGCAATAGAAACGAGCTACATCTTCAAAGGTTGAATACCTGACACAGTAGCAAATACTAATTCAGTGTTAGTACAATGAATGTCGCTTACATAAATGATGAGTACGGGTGTATTTATCTCCTACCCAACGTGAAAGAAAACCATCCCATCGTATTTCCTGCGCGAAAATTAACATTTATGCTACATTTTTGTTTCATTGTGTATCTTGTCTGTTGTCAGCGCATTATTCTTGGAATATTTATGAATTCAAACCTAGTTCTCACTGCTCTTGCTATTTTGGGCTTATCGGCCTGCGGCGGCGGTTCAGACGGCTCAGCGCCTTTACCGGTGCCAGAGGCTCCTCCGATTGTTCAAGATAGCGATAATGATAATGATGGCGTAATTGATTCCACTGATGCTTGTCCAAATACAGCTGCGGGAGATGTCGTCGACTCTGCAGGTTGCAAAGTTGAAGACACTACGCAAGTCAGCGTGGATGCTCTGTTTGATGAAAATACGCTGCTTGAGCCTATGAGCCGGTTTGTTCGTGATGATGGTGTATTGGTAACACGAATTGGCGATCGTGGCAGAGATCGTCATGCTAAAGACATTACAATACAAGACCACTACGATCATTACCTCGCTCATTACTGGGAGTTCAGAACGGTACGAATTCAGCTTGAAGATTATGTACCCACAGGTCAAAGTTTGATTAGAGCGACCTTTATTACTGAAGCTAAATTAGGTGCACGAGAATTTCGGGTTTGGTTCTGGGGACGCAATACGACCGGCCAATTTCACTTCAATCCACAGAAAGAGGAAGAAAAGGTAAGCCAAAATGAAACGGGCGTCGTGTTTGTTGGCCAGGGGACTTATAACGATGACTTTGAAAAAGTTAGTGATGATGGTATTCAGCACAAATACACACTCGATATTGTCAATAAATGGGAGACAGGAGGTCAGTTTCAGAGCGCGCTTGCGCAAGGCACGAACATGGAGTTTGAGATAAGCCTATTTTTACTATCACCGCCCGCAGGCGCCCGTTTAAACTACTATGGCACTTCATTTGTTTATGTAATTGGGGAACTTGGCGTTGCTCCTTTTGAATGGCAACGGGGAGTTGAAAACAATGGCGGAGCAAATGATGGCACACCGATCCCTTCTCAAGGTCTGATCGGCGGCGACACTACTCTGGGTTTCAACTACAGTGAAGAGCCTGCCGGTCGGTTTATGCAGATGGCGACTAACCTAAGCTCTCAAAATGCCCAGTCCTTTGTTGAAGGTCGACGTATTCACCACACTAACTTTGATGATGGTAGCCATGATGAACGTAACGATAATCCAGTATGGACAGAACAAATTGGTAAAATAGGTAATCATTATATTAACCATTCCTGTGCAGGGTGCCACGTTAGAAATGGTAAAGCACTAGTTGAAGATGTAGGCGGAAGTCTAGATAAGTGGGTGTTCAAAATAGGTGACGAAAATGGCAATGCAGACAGCTTAATAGGAAAAGTACTACAACCTAAAATGGAGTCAAACGGAACTCCCGAAGGAAGCGTAACACTTGGCCCATGGACTGAGCATGCAAATGGATTGCGCTCACCTAACTATGTTTTCTCAGAGCGAACGCCGGCACAATTTTCAGCACGAATAGCCCCTCAACTTATTGGATTAGGTCTACTTGAAGCGGTACCAGAAGAGCAAATACTAAGTTGGGCAGATGGCGAAGACGCCGACAATGATGGCATCTCCGGGCGTGCATCAATAGTAGAGGACCCAACAAATGGTGTTCAACGACTCGGTCGTTTTGGCTACAAAGCAAGTACCTTTAGTGTAAAGCATCAAAGTGCTAGCGCATTTAATACCGACATGGGTGTGATGACATCTATGCTGCCCAATCCTGATTGTGGCAGCGAGCAACAGGACTGCGGTACTGCTGAGGTTGAGTTGTCAGACCAAGAGCTAGATAAACTGGTTAAGTACTTAAGTTTGCTCGGTGTTGGTGCCCGTCGCGACTATGACGTGCAGAGCGGTGAAACATTATTTGAAGATGCGGGTTGTGTAAGTTGTCATCGCCCCTCCATGACAACAAGTGCTTTTCATCCTTTAGCAGAGCTTCGAAATCAAACTATCCAGCCTTATACCGATTTACTCTTACATGACATGGGTCCGGGTTTAGCTGATACGTTAGCCGAAGGCTCTGCGTCAGGTGCCGAGTGGCGAACCGCCGCACTTTGGGGCTTGGGTCATGCAGAAAATGTGATGTTAGGTGATGATAAGGCTAATGATGCTGTTTCTTTAGCGGGTAGAAGTGATGATGACACCCGCATTGGTTATTTACACGATGGCAGAGCTCGCACAATCGAAGAAGCTATCTTATGGCATGGTGGAGAAGGCGAAGCATCTAAACAGGCATTCGAAGTGATGACAGCTGAAAACCAGCGCGCATTATTAGCGTTTCTGCAAAGTCTGTAACTCTTTTGATAAAGAGCATGATGCGAGGCCATTGTATAAAAGTAGCTTTTGTCGTGACTTACTGGCTAAGCGTCCATGTGTAGATAGGTGTTAATATCGATTCCAAGAGTTATATATTATTTGGTTTGTGGCACTTTTGCATTGTGCTATTCGCCGACGTTGCAGATCATCTGTTGACGATCCCCAATGGGCATTAAGCCGACTGTCAGGATTTTTTACACTACGACGGCTTAGAGCGTGAACCAGTCACACGATTAATTGGCCGTGAGGATCGGGTTTACTGAGATAGCGGTCGTTCATCACATTCGAAATCAAGGTTTATCCACTAAAAACGTTTGCCTTATCAAGCAGCCTTGCGCTATGGTCCTTTAATATAAAGTTTAGCATTTGCTATATCAATAATACTGTTCAGTTGAACCAAGTGTTTATTCCCTAATATTCCAATCACGGGTGGTTGACCTTCTACGTTAACGGCATTCATTAGTGCTGAAAAGTCAGTAATCAGGAAATCATCGATAACCATTTCATTACCAATCAAGACCTTCCCATTTCTATATACTTTCATCGGAAGCTCAAGACCCTCAGCAATAACAGTTTTTGCGGTAGGGTGGTTTTCTAACTGGAAACCATATTGGATTAAAGCAGACTCATCCAAAATGAGTTCAGGGGCGCCTGTATCGACAACAAGTCTGACGACATTTTCACTCAACTGAACATCAACAAAATTAAACCCCATTGGGGATTTATGTAACTTAATAGTTTCATATTTAGCGGTGGTTGATTTGCTCAGCAATAACTCAGTGTCATCTTTATTTTCAGGAATAAGTAGTTGCGCTTTTTTTACATCCAACAAAGCGTTCAAATGGGAAAGAGCATCATAACCAATAAGACCCATTACATCAGGAGCAAATAGTCCAGAAGATTCATTAGAATAAATAGATTTGATATTCAACTGTGTTTGTCCGATCGAAAATTGTGTTATCTCAACAGCAAATGTTTCAATTACCCCTGTTTCTTCGCTACCTATAGCCACACCATCAATTTTATCTTTGCCTTTAGTTATGCCAAAAACATTAAGTTTATTAGTATCAACTACGGTACCCGTTGCACCAGTATCAAGAATGAATTTTGCGTTAACCTGATTTATTGATGCTTCTATTTCAAAATAACCTTCGTAGGTTTTATGGAGAGGAATAACCTGCATTTTTGCATTTAGCAAATGTGGAAAGGCTAACGAAATAGCGAACATAAATGATATGAAATTTTTCAAGCAAAGTTCCTTTTTTTATTTTTAAAGCTATGAGAGTCTAGTTTCCCATATTGGTTCCTAACTTTCTATTGTTCGAAATTGTTTGGTTGAAGTTACTTTTACATCAATTTATCTTATGTTCGCTTACTGCTAATTGGGCTCGTTCATTGGGTAGAGCGTGAATAGCCGCTTTTGGCAAATTCTTCCCGTACAGTTTTGAACCGCGTATGTCGGCAATTGCCGTGAAGCTGTCAGTTCAAGCGCAACAATTAGAGTTGTGGTTAATCAAAATCAAGCACCAGTAGCAGCGTTGACCGATAACCCTGAAGTACCGACAACTCTGAAGTACCGACAACGTCACAATCGGTAATTTTAAACGCAAATGACAGTGACAGAGACAGCGAAATTGTGTCGTTTGATGGACACAAACTGCTGCCATTGCGGCAAGCATCGGCAATGTCGAAAGCACGACTATAAGCTTGGGAACTTTAGCCGAGGGTGCTTATTTATAGTGGCGGCGACAGGCGATTTTGGCACAGCATCTTTGGATAACTTGACCGCGAAAGTAGATAATCATTCTTGTTCGACATACATGCGCATACAAAGCGTATGTATGTCGAAATACTATCGGAATTGATTAAATGCTTTCACAACCGCCACCCACAGGGCACCAAGATTTACCGCCCAATTCCTCGCACTCCGCTTTAGTTGATGAGTTTTTAAGAAGGTTCCCCACACCACCGTTACGCGACCAGCATTGACCGCTGTCGGACGACGCACCAGTAAACAATGTGCAACTCGATAAGGTAACCATTAACATTAATAAGGCCATGAACTGCAGAGGTCTGCATAGATTATAAAATAAACGTTTTTGAATGTTCATAAATACACCTTTTTGATTCGACTATAAAAGAATAGTCTAAATATCTACGCTATTCAAATGGCAGTTATTTTGGGGGGTTATTACAAACGTCCCTTGTACCTTATGTGGCCTCAATTTTAGCGACTTCTTAATAAGAGTAATGTTTAGGT